>CAZBGL010000315.1:0-22428 GCA_964491375.1 uncultured Thermodesulfobacteriota bacterium
CCCACCGACCGCGCACGCGAGCGGCACGAGAGCCTCCGAGCACCCCCACCGGGGCCGTGGCCGCGAGCGGAGACGAGCCCCCGGGCGGCATCCCGCATGGTCGGGCAAGGGTCGCGGGCGGTAGCCTGCTCCCACAGGGGAAAAGATGCCTCCGCCTCCAACACCCGCGCCGGGATCCGGGGGGCGCGGCGACGCGAAGGCCGCGCCACCTCCAGTCGCCGCGGCCACCCCGTTTCCCCCGGCGTCACCCCACCCTCGGTTCGGTACCCGGTTCGCCAGCAACACGGTGCCGCGGCGAAACAGGATACCGGACTTCGCGGCCTCCGGAGCCGCAGCCCCCGGATCCCTCGCCCTCTCGCCGCGGCGCGACGGGCGTGTTTTCGCCTCGCGCAACGGTGGCTACGATCGCAACGGAACTCGTGGCAATGTCGCCCGGGGTCCAGGGCCGCACAGCGGCCGGAAGGCCGCTCCCACGTCGCTGGCTGCCGGCGAACGGCTCACGGCCGGTGGCCCTCCGCGATTCCGACCCGTGGGGACCTGCGCGGATCAAACAGGCCGGCGACGGATCGTGATATCCCCCGCGAGGCGCTGCGTTGAATCCGCGCCGGCCTGTGGTACGGTGGGTCCGGGAACACCCGGGCGCTTCGTCCGATGCGCAGCGCGCCCACGGGAAAGGAGGCAGGCCATGGCGACCCGCAGAGTACGCGTTTCCACCTACACCGGCGGGCTCATCGGACCGGGTGTTCCCATGACGGGCCCGGTGGCCGACGGGGGCACGATCGTGGCCGAGACCGCGCCCGGATGCTGGGGCCCCATGATCACGCCCTCGTTCCGGGGCGGGCACGAGGTGACCACGCCCGTGGCCGTGGAGGGGGCGGAGCCCGGCGACGCCGTGGTGATCCGGATCCGGAGGATCCGGGTGACCTCCGTGGCCACCGCCTCGGGCACCATGGCGTTCGTGGAGGGCCGCTACACCGGTGATCCGTTCGTGGCACGCCATTGCCCGGAGTGCGGTGCGAAGAATCCCCCCACGCGCCTCGAGGGCGTCGGGCCCGAGGCGGTCCGCTGCGCCCAGTGCGGGGCCGAGGTGAGCCCGTTCCGCGTGGTGAACGGGTACACCATCGTGCTCGACCCGGAAAAGGGGGTTGCGGTCACCGTGGCCCCGGCGGTGGCCGAGGAGCTCGCCCGGGACGCGGCCCGGGTCATGGCCCTTCCGTGCGGTTCGGGTCAGAACCCGTTCGTGGCCCTGTGCCCGGCCGACATCCCGGGCGTGGTGACGCGCGTGCGGCCCTTCATCGGCAACATCGGCACCATCCCGGCCGTGGACATGCCCGACTCCCACAACGCCGGGGACTTCGGGCAGTTCCTGGTGGACGCGCCCCACGAGTATGCCCTGAGCCGCGACACCCTGGACCGTGCGCGCACCGACGGCCACATGGACATCGACTCGGTGCGGGAGGGGTGCGTGCTGGTGTGCCCGGTCAAGGTGCCGGGCGGCGGCGTGTACGTGGGGGACGTGCACGCGATGCAGGGCGACGGCGAGATCGCCGGCCACACCACCGACGTGTCCGCCGAGGTGACCCTGGAGGTGGGCGTGATCAAGGGACTCGAGTTGGGCGGACCCGTGCTGTTTCCGCCCGTGGAGGACCTGCCTCCCCTGGCCCGTCCCCTGGACCCGGTCCGGCGGGAGGCCGCCCGGGAACTGGCGATCCGGTTCGGCCAGGCCGGGCTGGAAGAGACCTCCCCCATCCAGGTCGTGGGCTCCGGCCCGGACCTCAACCGGGCCACGGACAACGGCGTGGCGCGCATGGCCGCCCTGCTCGGCATGTCCAAGGACGAGGTGTCGAACCGGGTGACCCTGACCGGCGCGGTGGAGATCGGGCGTCTGCCCGGCGTGGTCACGGTCACCCTGCTCGCACCGCTCCCATGCCTGGAGCGGGTTGGGTTGGCCGGAATTGCGCGGGGGCAGTACGGGCTGTAGGGAAACGCCCTGAAAGGCCTTCTTGGAGGGTGAGCCATCGCGGCTCGAAAAGCCGCTCCCGCTGTCAGGGGTCAACTCCGGTGGGCCGCGAGGCGGCCTGTTTGAGGACAGGATCATTTTCTGTCTTGTGTCGTCTGGCTTCTGACATCTGATCAGGGGGCCCTACCGGACGTGAGGGGTGGGAATCGCCGGGGGAAGAGGGTCGGGGTGAGGAAGGCGTGCCGAAGGGCCAAAAGCCTCCCAGCGTCCTAGTATTCTAGCCATTTCAAAGGCTGTGAGCCGATAGCCGTGAGCCGTCAGCCCGTGAAGGAGAAAAGTCTGTGGAGCGCATGAGCCGAATGCTGGCGCACTACCGGTACGGTCCTCAGGACGAGGCGAACCGGGAGCGCCTGCGCAAGATCCTGCTTCCCGAAACCGATCCCCTCGCCGAGGAGTTCTTTGCGTTCCTCGCGTCCGACCCGTACACCCGGGCGTTCTTCCCCGACCACGAGGCGGCCGAGCGGCGCAAGGCCATCACCCGGGCCTGGTTCCAGGCCCTCTTGACCGACCCCCTGGACGAGCGCTACCTCAGGCGGCTCCGGCGCGCCGGCAAGACCCACGTGGAACTCGGGCTGCCGGGGCACTACGTGAGCGCGGCCATGAACTTCGTGCGGGAGTTCTGCCACGAACGCCTTTCGGCCGCGGTTCCGGACCCGCACGACGCACGGCCCCTGGAAACCACACTGAACAAGCTGCTCGACCTCAACCTGGACGCGCTCACCGAGGCGTATCGGGAGGAAGAGCTCCGGCGGGTGTTCCTGTCGCACCGAACCGAGACCGCGCTGGTGCGGTGGGTGGAACGCCTCACCCACGGGCTGAACCTGGTGCTCGTTCTGGGGCTTGTGGCCATGACCGGCGCCATCACCGCCCTGTTCATCTCGGACGTGATCCGGGTTCCGGCGACCCGCCTGGACGTGGGGGTGATCAAGGCCCTGGGATCGCTCCTCATCCTGTGGATGATGATCGAACTGCTGCACGCGGAGATCCGCTACCTCAGGGGTGGGCGGTTCACCCTGAGGGTGTTCCTGGAGTTGGCCCTGGTGGCGTTCATCCGGAAGCTGTTCGTGGCCGCGCTCGAGAAGTCCAACCCCGTGGACTTCGGGCTGCTGCTGGGGAGCCTCCTCGTGCTCGGCGCCCTGTTCTTCGTGATCGGGCGCGACGAGCGCCTGCCGCCGGACCCCGCGCGGTGATCACGAGACGGTGGGCACCCCCTGTTCGCGGCCCGGCGCTCCGCTGGCCCGCAGCGAGGTGCCGCGAACGAGGGAACCGGAACTCGCGGCGTCGGAGCCGCGGTTCCCGGATCGGCAAACGGTGAACACCTTCCGGCGAGACGCCTGGAGCGCGCAAGCACGCTGGGCCGTTGAAACGCGGGGCGGCCCCCGAGGGTCGGGTGGAGCGTCACAGGATCCGGCGGAAGAACCCGGCCACCGCCTCCCCCACCTCGTCCTCCAGGCCCACGAAGAAGTGGTCCGCGGTGGGGATCCTGGCCACCTCGACCCGGCCCGAGGCCCCGGCGAGCCAGGCATCCAGCCGGTCCGGGGGACAGTAGGCGTCGCACCCCCCCGCCACTACCAGGCGGGGCAGGTCCAACCGGGCCAGTTCGCCCATGGGGTACAGGGCCAGGGGCGGGGCCACGGCCGCGAACCCGGTCAACCCCGCGCCCCGCAACGCCGCCCGGGAGCCCACCCACGCGCCGAACGAGTAGCCCGCCAGGAACACGGGCACAGGGCCCACCGTGGCGGCCAGCCAGCCGAGAGCCGCGGCCACGTCGGCCGTTTCGGCCTCGCCCCCGCCGTGGCCTCCGCCGCTCCTCCCCACCCCCCGGAAGTTGAACCGGAGCACGGCCCATCCTTGCGCCCGCACGGACCGGCACACCCCGGCCACCACGTTGTTGTGCATGTCGCCGCCGTACAGGGGATGGGGATGGCACACCACCACCGCCGGCCCGCCGGGCTGCGCCGGCGGACTGAACAGACCCTCCAGCGCGATCTCGCCGCAGGGTATCCGTACCGGCCGTTCCGTTCCCGTCACCCGCTCCTCCCGGCCGGGGCCGACGGCTCAGCCCACCTCCCGGCCGCTCTCCGGATCCAGGTGCAGGGCACCCAGGCGTACGGCCACCGCCCGGTCCGGGTCGGCCGGGGTGAGGACCCGGAGGACGTCCGGCGTGGCTTCGGTCACCACGCCCACGCCCGCGCACAGGCCTTCGGCGTCCACGAAGCCGGCCAGCCGGCCCGGCCGGATCCGGCCGAGCCCGTAGAGGGCCAGCCGGTGTCGGTCCAGTTCCCGGACCGTCCCGCGGGCCAGGTAGGTCCGGAACAGGCGCGCCCTCCGCTCAGCCCGCTCTTCGGGTGGCCGCGCGCGCACCGCCTCGCAGGGCTCCAGGCGGCGTATCGGGATCCGCGGGTCTGCCTCCATGGGCGCCAGGATGGGCGTGAGCTCCCCCTCCCGCTCCAGGGCCACCACGGCCGCGGGCGCCAGCGCCTCCACCTTCCAGGTCTTGAGGGCCACCCCTCCCTCGGAAGGGGCCACCAGACCGGTCGTGTCCACGAGGATCCGGTCGCACCCCAGGGCGGCGGCCCGGTCCACGAGCCTGCGCGCCCCCACGACGCACGGCAGCATGTACCCGCGGGGGGACACCGCGCCCACGAAGAAACTCGCCACCACCCGGGGGGCCCCCGCGGGCCCCCCGTCGAGCACCGCCAGGTTCTGGGTGGCCGGGAGCCCCAGCACGCTCTGACCCACGTCCGCGTCCACCCAGCCCACCCGGTGCCCCCGAAGGGCCCACTCGCGGGCCAGCCACCGCACCAGGGTGCTCTTGCCCCGGTCGGTGCGCCCGACCACCACCACCGTGGGGGGCAGATCCGCATCGGCGAGCCGCCGCCACGCCTCGGGCACGTGGATGTCCGGTGACGACTCACGGGCGTGTTCCATTCGCCGTCCTCCTCGAGGCCGAGAAACCGGGATGCCGGAAGCCTGGAACGCCGGAGCCTCCACCCCCTTTTTCGGAGCGCCGGAGGGGGATGGGCAGGGGGCCAACGGCTGACGGTCGTCGGCGACCGTGGGACCGGGCTCCGAGTGGCGATCGCGTCTCGAGAGCCGCTCCCCCGATCATCCGGCACTCTCCCCCGCCAACTCCTGCCCCAGCCGGAACGCCCGCTCGTTGGTCGGGAAATCGGGCAGGCGCTCCTCCACGGTGGCGAGCAGGGCCTCGTCGCCCACCGGAAGGTCCCCCAGGGAGGCGGCCAGGCCCAGGGCGATCACGTTGACCGGCCGCAGCGACCCGAACCGCTCCGCCGACACCCGCTCCATGGCCACGGGGTACACCCGGGGGGTGACCTCCCGCAGGATCTCCAGGACCCGGTCGAGGGGGGGATAGGCTGCCGCCCCCAGGCGGACGGCCGTTGGGGTGCGGGCGCGGGTCTCGGTGATCACCACGGTGTTCCGGTTCAGGTACGGCAGGCACCGCACGGCCTCCACGGGTTCCAGGCTGATGAGCATGTGGGCTCCGCCCCGGGGGATGAGGCCGGAAAACGGGCGCTTCCGGGGGTCCTGGCGCTCTTCGGGCGAAAGCACCCGGTAGCGCACGTTGGACGTCACCGGACCCTCCCGCTGGGCCCCGCCCCTGCGCTCGGCGCCGGTCACGTCCACGCCCTGGCGGATGGCCGCCAGCTTGAGCAGGGTGCCCAGGGTGATGACCCCCTGGCCGCCGATCCCCGCGATGAGCACGTCGTAGCGCCTCATGCGGCCGCCCTCCTGCGCACCCGGGTGCGGGTGATGGCCGTATTGGGACAGATGGCTTCGCACACCCCGCAGCGCTGGCACAGGGACGGGTCGATCTCGTAGTAGGGCTCCGGGGCCTCGTTTTCGCGGATGGCCGGGCAGGCGAGTTCCCGGTAACACCGGTGGCAACGCTGGCACCGCTCCGGGTCCAGGTCCACCCACTCCTCCTCGGCCGGGGGGAACCGGTTGCGACGGCGTTCGCTCTGCAGGGCGCACTCGCCCTCCACCACGATCACCCGCACCCCGCGCGCGGCCAGGGCCTCTCGGATCAGGTTCTCGAGCGCCCGCACCCGGAACGGGTCGGCCCGGCGCACCCACCCGACCCCCAGGGCCCGGACGAATCCGACCAGGTCCACGGCCTCGCGGCGCGTTCCGTCCACCAGCCGGTCCGTGGTGGGGCTGGGCTGGTGGCCGGTCATGGCAACCCAGCGGTTGTCCAGGATCAGGAGCAGCAGGTCCGCGCCGTTCTGCACGGCGTTGAGCAGCGTGGGCACGCCCGAGTGGAAAAAGGTGGAATCGCCCACCAGGGCCACCACCGGGTCGTCCGACACCTGGGCGATGGCCTGGCCGCTCCCGGCCCCGCAGTTCATGCAGGTCACCCAGTCCGACACCCGGAACGGCGGGAGGACCGAGAGCGTGTAGCACCCGATGTCGCCGGCGTACACCACCTCGCGGCCCGCGGCCTGGAGAAGGGCGTAGTTGGTGGCCCGGTGGGGGCACCCCGGGCAGAACGCACCCTGGCGGGGCGGGACCTCGGCCGCGTGGCGCTCCCACGCCCGGAGCCCTTCGGTGCGTTCCGCCGGAACCGGGCGGCCGAACACATCGGCCAGGCCCTCCAGCACCCGGTCCACCCCGATCTCGCCCGTGGCCGGGAACACCTCCTTGCCCACCACCGGGGTGCGGACCCCGGCGTCGTAGGCCCACCGCTTGATCTGGAACTCCAGGAAGCCCTCCAGGTCCTCCACGACCACGGCCCGGTCCACCCCGGCCAGGAACCCGGACACGACGGCGGGATCCAGGGGGTAGCTGAGACCGATCTTGAGGATGGGCACGTCTTCGAGCCCGAGGATCTCCAGGGCCTCCAGCACGTAGGCGAACAGGAGGCCCGAGGTGACGATGCCGGTCCGACGGGAGCCCGGCAGGATCCGGTTGAGGCCCAGCCCGCCGGCGTCCTTGCGCAGCCGCTCCAGGTTGGCCAGGCACCGGCCGTGGTTTCGCACGGCAAAGTCGAACAGGTTGAGGAAGCGCTCGGGGTTGCGCCGGAAGCGGCCCCGCCGCCTGGGGGCCCGGGGCAGGGCCCCCAGGGCCAGGGACCCGATGTTGTGGCACAGCTTCGAGGGCGTGTTCACCACCACCGGCAGATCGTAGGCCTCGGACAGCTCGAAGGCCCGGCGGGTCATCTCCTTGGCCTCCTGGATGTCCGAGGGCTCCAGGATGGGCAGGTGGGTGTGGAGGCTGTACCAGCGGTCGTCCTGTTCGCCCGTGGAACTCGTGGCGCCCGGGTCGGAGCCCAGCACCACCACCATGCCGGAGCGCACCCCGGTGTAGCCGGCGAAGTGGAGGGGTTCGGCCGCCACGTTCATGCCCACGTGTTTCATGGTCACCATGGAGCGCACCCCGGCCCACGAGGCGCCCAGGGCGCCCAGGGCGGCCACGTGCTCGTTCGTGCTGATCTCCACGTACAGGTCCGGGAACGCCTCCCGCAGTTGGAGGAGCACGGTGCCGACCTCGGAGGCGGGCGTGCCCGGATACGTGGAGAAGTAGCCCAGACCGGCCTCCAGGGCCCCGCGGGCCACGGCCTCGTTGCCCATGGCCAGCACCGTGCGGCCGGCCTCGGAGCTCGCCAGCGGGTTCACGGCGTGCCCTCCCCGCCCGGCCCCGGATACACCCGCCGCACCGCACCCCCGGCCTCCGGCACGGGCGCCCCGGCCAGGGCAAGGACCTCCATGCCGTCCACCTCGGGCAGCGGCCCTCCCTCCCACGGAACGAGCAGCCGGCCCACCCCCGCCCCTGCCAGGCTCGCCGCCCACGCCCGCTGGGCCGGCGTGGCACACCGGCCCACGGTCCACAGTTCCAGATCCACGCCCTGTTCCCGGAGCCACCCGGCCAACTGGAGCACGTCCATCTCGAACACCGGGCGGGCCGCTGGCGGGGCCTCGAGCCGTCCCGAGACCAGGAGCAGGCCGTCCGCGCCCGCGACCCGGGCGGCCCGGGCCTCGGCCAGAAGGGCCGTGCGGTTCCGGTCCCGGGCCACCAGCGGCACCACCACCGGCCACTCGGGCCGCACGGACCGAGCCACCGGCACCAGGGCCAGCGGGTGGACCCCGTCCTCCGGGTCCAGGAACACCACGCCCGCTGCCGAGGGCTCGGCGGCGAGCGCGCCCCGAAGCGCCTCCACCCCCTCGGGCAGGACCCGACCCACGCCCAGGTACACGCGGTCACCCATGGTTCACCTCCCCCGCCCGGCCGTGGACCGGGGCCGTCCCCATGCCGAGGGCGGCACGGGCGCCCGGATCCGGCCGAACGCCTCGGCCCGGCCCTGGGCCTGGAGGCGGGCGTACACGGACTCCCAGACGCATTCCCGGTCTCCGAGCACGCCGCACCGGCCCAGGGCGTCGTCCTGCTCGCAGGGGCCGTTGCGGAGCCCCTTGGGGCACCCCGTCACCGGACACAGGCCGGCCGTGTCGTTCAGCAGGCACGCGCCGCACAGGGCGCACTCCTCGAAGAACCGGCCCACCCGCTCCACCGTACCCACGAAGTGGGCGTCCAGGCCGGCCACCACGGGCACCTCCACCAGGCTCGCCACGGCCTGGGCGCCGCCGCCGCACGACAGGCACAGGATCCCCTCGGCCTGTCCGAGTTCCCGCTCCACCCGCCTGAGATCCCGGCGGGAAAGGCGGCGGTCGCACGGCGACGGCAGGTCCACCACCGCGAGCACGGTGCACCCGGCCTCCTCCAGGCGACGGGCCATGTCGTCGGCCTGGGCCGACCCGCCGGTCTGGCACACCGCCGCACAGTGGGCGCAGCCGAGCACGATCCAGCGCTTCCGGTCCCCCAGGGCCTCCTGGATCTCCTCCCAGGGTTTCTGCGTGGTGATCACCATGGATCCGCTCCTTGACGTGGGCCGGGACTCCGCGTCGGACTTTACTAGCACTGGGCGTCGCATGGGGTCAAACCGGCCCGGCTTGACTGAGAATCCCGCGGGCGTACAATGGGCCGGCTTTCCCGGCCGGGGGCCGGCGGGATCCCGACGGAGGGCTCCTTTCGTGCGCATCAACTCGGTCTCCACCGCGGCGTTCCTGGAGCGGGTGCTCCATCCCACCCAGATGCTGGTCCTGTCGTTCGGGATCGCGATCCTGGGCGGGACCCTGCTCCTGATGACCCCCTGGGCCTCCACCGGAACCCCCTTGGGCTTCGTGGACGCGCTGTTCACCGCCACGTCGGCCACCTGCGTGACCGGCCTCATCGTGGTGGACACCGGCAGGGACCTCACCCCGTTCGGCCAGACCGTGGTGCTCACCCTGATCCAGCTCGGCGGGCTGGGCATCATGACCTACTCGAGCGTGTTCCTGCTCGTGGTGGGCCGGGGCCTTTCGTTCCGGGGCGAGGCCCTGATCGAGGAGACCCTGGGCCGCAAGACCCGCACCTCGCCCCAGCGCCTGGTGCGCGACGTGTTCCGGTTCACCTTCGTGATCGAGGCGGCGGGCACGGTGCTCCTGAGTATCGGCTTCGCCCGGACCATGCCGTGGCCCGACGCCGTGTACGCCGGGGTGTTCCACTCCATCTCCGCGTTCTGCAACGCCGGATTCTCGCTGTTCTCCACCAGTTTCTCGGACTACCGCGGCGACTGGTTGCTGAACCTAACGGTGATGGGCCTCATCGTGGCCGGGGGGCTGGGGTTCATGGTGCTGGAGGATCTGGCGGACGCCTGGCAGGACGTGCGCCGGGGGCGCAAGCCCCGGCTCCACCTCCACACCAAGGTGGTGCTGGTCACGACCGGCGTGCTCGTGCTGGGAGGGGCGGCCGGGGTGTGGGCGTTCGAGGCCCGCAACGCGCTGGCCGGGCTGCCGTGGCACGAGCAGGTGCTGGCGTGCCTGTTCCAGTCGGTCACGGCCCGCACGGCCGGCTTCAACACCCTGGACTATGCCACGCTCACGAACACGACCCTGTTCCTGTCCATCCTGCTCATGTTCATCGGGGCGAGCCCGGGGTCGTGCGGGGGCGGCATCAAGACGAGCACCTTCGCCGTGGTGTTCGGGCTGTTCCGGGACCGCCTGCGGGCCAGGGAACGGGTGAGCCTGTTCCGGCGCACCGTGCCCGAGGAGACCGTGGGCCGGGCCGTGGCCATCGTGATGGCCTCGTTCACGTTCGTCACCCTGGCCACCTTCGCGCTGCTGGCCACCGAGCTCGGCTCGGTCCCCCACGGCGAGGCCGGCGGCACCTTCCTGGAGATCCTGTTCGAGACCGTGAGCGCCTTCGGCACGGTGGGGCTCTCCACCGGGGTGACCCCGGACCTCACGGTTCCGGGTCGGCTGCTCGTCACGTTCGTCATGTTCGTGGGCCGGGTGGGCCCCCTCACCCTGGCCATGGCCGTGGGTCGCAAGCGCGAACCCGGGCGGTTCCTGTACGCCGAAGAGAACCTGATGGTGGGCTGATGGCCAAACACTACGCGGTGATCGGACTGGGCAACTTCGGCATGTCCCTGGCCGTGGAGCTGGCACGGCTCGGCCAGCGGGTGCTGGCCGTGGACGTCAACCCCGAGCGCGCCCGCGAGGCCCAGGCCTATGTGGACCAGGCCGCCGTGGCCGACGCCACCGACCGGGCCACCCTCGAGGCCCTGGGCGTGGGCAAGGTGGACGTGGCGGCCGTGAGCCTGGGCGGGCGCATGGAGGCGTCGGTGCTCGTGGTGCTCCACCTCAACCGGATCGGCGTGCCCGAGATCGTGGCCAAGGCCGTGAGCGAGGACCACGGCGAGATCCTCGCCCGCGTGGGGGCCACCCGGGTGGTGTTCCCGGAAAAGGAGATGGCCGAGCGGGTGGCCGAGCGCCTGAGTTCCCGGAACGTGCTCGACTACCTGTCGCTCGCCTCCGGGTTCAGCGTGGTGGAACTCGCCCCCACCAAGGAGATGTCCGGCCGGACGCTCGCCGAACTGGATCTCGGCCGCCGCTACGGCGTGCAGGTCGTGGCCGTGAAGGAACTGGTGCCCGAACGGGTCCACATCGCCCCCGGACCGGACCGGGTCATCAAGGACAGCGACATCCTCGTGGTGTTCGGCCCCGAGGAGGCCGTGCGCAGGCTGAAAGAGGCGTAGAGCATGGACCGCCGGCGTTTCGCGGTGATCGGATTAGGGAGCTTCGGGTTCCACCTGGCCCGCTGCCTGTACGAGCGCGGCCACGACGTGCTGGCCATCGACCGCAACGGCAGGGCCGTGGAGGCGATCGAGCCGTACTGTTCCCGGGCCCGGGTGGCGGACGCCTCCGACAAGGAACAGCTCGAGGCGACCGGCGTGGCCAACGCCGAGGTGGCCGTGGTCAGCCTGGGCACCCGCATCGACTCGTCCATCCTGGCCGCCCTGTTCCTCCGGGAACTGGGCGTGAAGGAGATCGTGGCCAAGGCCGTCTCCCTGGTGCACGCGCGGGTCCTGGAACGCATCGGGGTCACGGAGGTGATCCATCCCGAGCGGGACGTGGCCGTCCAGATCGCCCAGCGCATGGCCGAGCCCGAGATCCTCGACCGGATCCCGTTCCTCGAGGGGTACGTCCTGGTGGAACTGCGCGCTCCCCGCGCCCTGTGGGACCGGACCCTGGCCGAGACCCAGCTCCGCCGGGAACACGGCCTTTCCGTGGTCCAGATCCGCCGCTGGGAGGGGGGCACGGAACGGGCCCTGCCCGCCCAGCCCGACCAGAGGATCCGCCAGGGAGACGTGCTCGTGGCCCTGGCCCGGCCCGACGACGTGGAGGCGTTCCACCGGGCCCATCCGGACTGACCCGCCCGGCAACCGCCATGTCCGAGGTGCTCCGCATCGTTCTGGTGACCGGCCGGCCCGGCTCGGGCAAGACCACGGCCGTGCGCCGCCTGGCCGGCCGGCTGGCCGACCTGCGGCCGGCCGGGTTCTATACCGAGGAGATCCGGTGCGGTCGCGTACGCCAGGGGTTCCGCCTGGTGGACATCCGGGAGGGCCGCACGGCCCGGCTCGCACACGTCACGTGCGGGCCGCCCCACGTGGGCCGGTACGGGGTGGACGTGCACGGGTTCGAGGCGTTCCTGGACGCGCTCCAATGGCAGGACGCCCCGGTGGTCATCCTGGACGAGATCGCCCGCATGGAGTGCCTCTCGCCCCGGTTCCCGGGCTTCCTCTCCGAGGTCCTGGCCCGCGCCCCCGTGGTGGTGGCCACCCGGGCCCTGCGGGTACCCGAGCCGGCCCGCCGGGTGCTCGCCCGCTTCCCCCACGAACTCCTGGAGCTCACCCCGGCCAACCGGGACGCCGTACCCGGGCAACTGGAGGCGTGGGTCCGCTCCCGGCTCCCCTGGGCCCCGGTTTGACCCCGCCTTCCCCTACGGACACAATGGGACCCCGGACGGGTGAACGAGCGGAAGGAAACGGTGAAGGAGCCGTGAAACCCCTGGTCGGCTGCTGCGGGTTCCCCAAGGCCCGGGCCCGGTACTGGGAGCGCTTCCGGGCCGTCGAGGTGCAGGCCACCTTCTACCAGCCGCCCAGACCCGCGACCCTGCGCCGGTGGCGTGACGAGGCCCCTCCGGGCGCGGTGTTCACGCTCAAGGCCTGGCAACTCATCACCCACCCGTCCTCGAGCCCCACCTACCGCCGGCTCCGCGATCCGATCCCCCCGGAGCGGAGGGACCGCTACGGGTTCTTCCGGCCCACCGACGAGGTGTGGTCCGCCTGGGAGCGCACCCGGGAGGCGGCCGAGGCCCTGGCCGCCCGGGCCATCCTGTTCCAGTGCCCCGCGCGGTTCCGACCCACCCCGGAGAACCTCGAGCACATGAGGGCCTTTTTCCGGCGGATCGACCGGGGCCCCTTCCTCCTGGCCTGGGAACCCCGGGGGGCATGGCCGCCCGAGCGGGTCCGCAGCCTGTGCCGGGAACTCGACCTGGTCCACGCGGTGGACCCGTTCGCTTCGGACTCCGCGACCCCTGACCGCCCGTACTGGCGGCTCCACGGAAAGGGCGGATACCGGTACCGGTACACCGAGGCGGAACTGGCGGAACTGGCCGGGCGGTGCCTCGGACGGGACGGGTTCGTGTTCTTCAACAACCTCCACATGTGGGAGGACGCGGCCCGGTTCGCGGACCGGCTGGCCGCCGGCCCGGCGGACCCGCCTTGACACCGGCAGCCCCCCTGGGTCACCGTGGGGTCCATGGGAAACCACCGCACGCCCTCCCCGTGGCCCGCGTTCTCGTGCGTGGCCATGGGGGTGTTCATGGCCACCCTGGACTCCAGCGTGGTGCACGTGGCCCTGCCCGCCATCTCCAGGGACCTGGGGGCCGGGCTCGCCGTGGTGGAGTGGGTGCCCAACGCCTACCTCCTGGTCATCACGGGCCTCCTCCTGGCCTTCGGCCGGTGGGCCGACCTGGCTGGCCAGCGCCGGGTGTTCCGGCTGGGGCTGGCCGTGTTCACCGGGGGATCCGGCCTGTGCGCCCTGGCCCCGGGCGCCCCGGCCCTGGTGGCCGCCCGCGCGGTCCAGGGCGCGGGCGCGGCCATGCTCATGGCCTGCTCCCCGGCCATCGTGACCGCGGTGTTCCCGGCCCATCAGCGGGGCCGGGGGCTGGGGCTCGTGGGCACCACCGTGGCCGCCGGGCTGACCGCCGGCCCGGCCCTGGGTGGGGTGCTCCTGGGGCTGTGGGGGTGGCGCAGCCTGTTCGCGGTGAACCTGCCCGTGGGAGTGGCCGCGTGGATCTGGTCCGGCCGGGTGCTGCCCGATCTGCGGTTCCGGAACCGCGTCGAGACGTTCGATCCCCCGAGCGCCCTGCTCCTCACGGCCGGGCTCGTGGGGTTCGTGGTGGCCGTGAACCGGGCGGGCGCGTGGGGCCCGGGCTCGGGCCGCTTTCTCGTGCTCATGGCCGCAAGCCTGGGCCTGCTCGGGGTGTTCGTGGGCCGCCAGCACCGGCTTTCCTCGCCGCTCCTGGATCCGGCTCTGTTTCGCAACCGGGCCTTCACGGCCGCGGCGGTGGCGGCCGTGCTCGCCTACCTGTCGGGGTTCGTGGCCGTGTTCCTCCTGCCCTTCTACCTGGCGGACCTCCGGGGGCTTCCCCCCCGGACCCTGGGCCTGGTGCTCACGGTGCCGCCCCTGGTCATGAGCCTGGTGGCCCCTTGGGCCGGAAGCCTGTCCGACCGCGTGGGCTACGGCCGGCTCACCGCGGTGGGCCTCGGCGTGCGCAGTCTTTCGCTGGCCGCCCTCCTCTGCCTGGGCCCCCGCACCCCCATGCCCGGGGTGCTCGTGGCCCTGGGACTCCTGGGGGCCGGAAGCGCCCTGTTCAGCCCGCCCAACACGTCGTCCATCATGGGGAGCGTCCCGCCCGAACGCCTGGGCGTGGCCGGGGGCGTCGTGGCCGTGGCCCGCAACCTGGGCATGGTCCTGGGCATCGCCCTGGGCGGCGCGGTGTTCCGGGCCGTGGCCGGCAGCCCGGCGTCCGTCCCCCCCGCCCTGTTCGTGGCCGGGTGGAGGGCAGCCATGGCCGTGGGCCTGGCCGCGTGCCTCCTGGCCCTGGCCGCGTCCCTGGCCCGGGGACCCTCGCCGGCGCCGCACCCCAGTCCCGGCGACGCCGCCCGGTGAGCCCATGCGTCCGGACCGGAACGACATCTGGGTGATCGAGGCCGAGGGGGTGTGGAAGACCTTTCCCGCCAACCCCGAGCCCGCCCTGCGGGGTGCGTCCCTGCGCGTTCGGGCCGGCGAGGTGGTGGCCCTTCTCGGCCGGAGCGGATCGGGCAAGACCACGCTCCTCAACGTGCTGGCCGGGCTGGACCGGCCCGGCCTGGTCCCGGGCCCGGAGGCCGCGAGGCGGTTCCTCACCGAACCCGGGGCGGTCTTCCTGGACCGCCGCACGGCCCGGCGCCTGGGCGTGGGGCCGGGGCACGAGCTGGAAGCCGACCGGGGGAAACTTCTCGTGGTGGGCACGTTCCCAGCCCCTGCGGGCGAGCCCCTGGTGCTCGTGGACATCGCCGCGGCCCAGGAACGGTTCGGCCTGAGGGGCCGTGTGGACCGGGTGGACCTGATCCTCCGGGACGCCGGCGCGTTCCGCAGGCGCTGGGAGCCCTCCCACGAGGTGGTTCCGGCCCGGGAGCCGGCTCGCGCCCTGCGGGACATGCTGCGGGCCTTCCGGCTCAACTTGGAGGCGCTGTCGCTGCTCGGCCTGTTCGTGGGCGTGTTCCTCGTGTACAACACGGCCATGTTCGCGGTGGTCACCCGGCGACGCGACGCCGGCGTCCTGCGGAGCCTGGGGGCGTATCCCGGGGAGATCGCCCGGGCGTTCGCGGCCGAGGTGGCGCTCCTGGGTGCGTCCGGGGGGCTCGCGGGGGCGGCGCTCGGCATCGCGATGAGCCGCGCGCTCACGGAGCGTGTGGGCGAGGCGGTCTCGCGGGTGTACTTCTTCCTGAAACCCGCCTCCCCCGACTGGACGGGCTACACCCTGGCCTCGGGCGTGGCCCTGGGCGTGGGGGCGGCCGCCCTGGGGGCGGCCTGGCCCCTGAGGGAGCTGATGCGGGTGGATCCTGCCGAGGCCCTCCGGATCGGGCCCGGCCGGGGGGACCCCGGCCGCGGCGCCCGCGCGGCCGGCTGCGCCGGCCTCTGGGCGGCCGCGGTGAGCGCGGCGCTCCTGTTCCCGGCCGCGTTCCACGTGTACGCCGGGTTCGCCGCCGCCTTTGCCCTCATGCTGGCCGCGGCCCTGGCGGGCCTCCGGCGGCGGCCGGGGCGTGCGGGCGTGGCCGTGGCGGCGTTCGGTGCCGCCCTGTCCATGAACGTGGGCCTGGGGCTCCTCGTGGAGAGTTTCCGCCACACCCTGGTCCGCGGATGGACGCCCAACTCACGGGCCAGCTCTACGTGGCGCCCCGACCCGAGGTCCAGGTGCCGCCGGACCTCTACGATGCCTTGCGCCGCGTGCCCGGGGTGGGCGGGGTGGACCCTTACCGGAACGTGCAGATCCGGTACCGGGACACGCCCGCCCATGTCACGGCCGTGGACGCCCGGGTGCTCCGTCGGTTCACGCGCTTCCTGTGGATGCGCGGCGACGACCGGGCCTGGGACGCGGTGGCCCGGGGCGGGGTCATCGTGTCGGAGAGCTTCTTCCGCCGGTTCGGCACGGGTCCGGGCGGTCGGGTGGTGCTTCGGGGTCCCGGGGGAGACGCCCGTCTCACCGTGGCAGCCGTCTACCACGACTACACGTCCGAGCACGGCGTCGTGATGATGGACCGGTCCACCTACCTGCGGGTCTACGGCGATCCCACCATCGACAGCCTGGGGGTGTTCCTGGAGCCGGAGCTCACGGACGCCGAACGGGCCCAGGCCCTGGACGCCGTACGGGCCCTCGCCCGGGAACGGGGGCTTCCGGTGTTGGATCGCCGGGCGCTCCACGCCGACATCCTGGAGGCGTTCGACGCCATGTTCGCGGTCACCCGCTCCATGCGGTGGATCGCCGTGATCGTGGCGTTCTTCGGCATCGCCGGCGCGCTCACCACCCTGTCCATCGAGCGGCAGCAGGAGTTCGGCATCCTCCGGGCCCTGGGGTTCTCCCCCTCCCAGGTGGTCGTCGCGACCCTGGCCGAGGGGCTGGCCCTGGGCCTTCTGGGCTTCGGGCTGGGCGCCGTCTCCGGAACCTGGGCTGGCTCATCATCCGGGTCGTGAACCTCCAGAGCTTCCACTGGAGCGTGTTCCCCGCGGCCACGGCCGCGCCGTACGGCACCGCCCTGGCCACGGCCCTGGGGGCGAGCGCGGCCGCGGCCCTGTACCCCGCCTGGCGGGTGTGGCGCGCGTTCCCCCGGATCCTGATCCGGGAGGAGTGACGTGGCGCGCGGCCTCCGCCTCCCCGCCCTCGTCCTGGTCGCCGCCCTGGCCTCTCCGGTTCCGACCGGGGCCTGGCTCCGTGCGCAGGGGTCCCGCACGTGGGCGTTCCCCCGCGACCTCGGCGCCCATCCGGGGTTCCGGACCGAGTGGTGGTACTTCAGCGGGAACCTGGAGGACGCCCGGGGCGGCCGGTACGGGTACCAGTTGACGTTCTTCCGGACGGGTCTGCGCCAGGCACCCCTGTTCCCCCGGAACCCCTGGTCCGTGCGCGACGTGTTCATGGCCCACCTGGCGGTCACCGACGGCCCCGGTCGTTCGTTCCGGTACGCCGAACGGGCCGCGCGGCCCGGGCCGGGCCTGGCGGGCGCCGCACGGGAGGACCTGGAGGTGTGGCTGTTCAACTGGGAGGCGCGGCGCACGCCGGACGGGGCGATCCGGCTTCGGGGCTCCGCGCGGGACTTCGGCGTGGAACTCGTGCTGGAACCGGTCAAGCCGATCGTGCTCCACGGCGCCGGCGGGCTCAGCCGCAAGGGCCCCCGGCCGGGGCAGGCGAGCTACTACGCCTCGATCCCCCGGCTGGCCACCCGGGGAACCCTGACCCTTGCCGGGCGGTCGGTGGAGGTCGGGGGCGCGAGCTGGTTCGACCACGAGTTCGGATCGAACCCGCTCGGTCCCGACCAGGAAGGCTGGGACTGGACGGGCCTCCACCTCTCCGACGGCCGCGACCTCATGCTCTACGTGCTCCGGCGCGCCGACGGCACCCTCGAGCCCGCCAGTTCAGGCACCCTGGTGGAACCCGGCGGCCGGGCGGTGCACCTGCCCCTGGCGAGCTTCTCGTTCGGGGCCCTCGGCACCTGGACCAGCCCCCGTTCGGGCGCCCGGTACCCCAGCGGCTGGCGGATCCGGGTACCGTGAGCCGGGATCGACCTCGTGGTGATCCCGCTTCTGGCCGACCAGGAGCTGACGACACCGGAAAGCACCGGCATCACTACTGGGAGGGCGCGGTCACGGGCCGGGGGACCTCGGCGGGCCGGCCCGTGACCTGCCGCGGGTACGTGGAGCTCACCGGGTACGCCGGATCGCTGGGAGGGGCGTTCTAGGTTGCCGGGGGGCGGCGTGTGGGCGCCCGCCCCACACCCAGGGCCACGAACCGGTGTCGGTCCGCCGACGGAAGTGCCCCGGGCCGAGGCGCGGCAGGGCCTTTGGGGACGCCGGCAGGGATCCCTGTTTCAGCACCCGGGACAGGCCTTCCGCACGAGCTCGGCCAGGGCCCGGATGAACGACGGCCGGGTGTTGAGGGAAGGCACGCGCCGGAACGCCCCGATCCCCAGGTCCTCGGCGAGCGCACGGTACTCCACGTCGATCTCGTAGAGGGTCTCGATGTGGTCCGACACGAAGCTCACCGGCACGACCACCACGGCCCCGCACCCCTCCCGGGCCAGCGCCGCCAGGGTCTCCTCCACAGCCGGCCCGATCCACCGCACGGGCCCGGTCCGGCTCTGGAACGCGAGCCGCCACCGCACCGGGGGCAGGCGCTCCCGCACCGCCTCCACCGTGGCCTTCACGTGGTCCAGGTAGGGATCCCCCCTGCGCACGGCCCGCTCGGGCAGGCTGTGGGCGCTGAACAGGACCACCGGGTCGGAGAGGCCCTCCAGGGTCTCCCGCACCGCCTCGGCGAGGGCCCCGGCGTAGCCCGGGTGGTCGTGCCACGAGCGCACCGCGGTCCACGGAAGCTCCGCCATGCCGGCCTCCGACATCGCCCGCTCGAGGTCCCTCAGGCTGGATCCCGTGGTCGCCTCGCTGTACTGGGGGTAGAGGGGCAAGGCCACCAGGCGGTCCACGCCCTTTTCCCGGAGGCGGGCCAGGGCCTCTGCCGCCCGGGGCGGGGTGTATCGCATGGCGGGCTCCACGTGCCACGCTCCGCCACCGCCCCGGAGCTCTCCCGCGAGCGCCTCGGCCTGGGCCCGGGTGATCCCCACCAGGGGGCTCCGCCCGCCGATCCGCTCGTAGCGGGGCACGACGCGGGGGGCCCGCATCCGGGCGATCCAGCGGGCCAGGGGACGTCGCACCACCCCCGGCAGGGGCAGGATGGCCGGATCGGCGAAGAGTGCCTCCAGGAAGGGCCGGACGGCTGCGGCGGACTCCGGTCCTCCCATGTTCAGGAGAACCACTCCCGTGGTCATGGCGAGCCGCCGTCCGCCGCGGGAAGGACGAGGAAGAACCGGCTGCCGCGCCCCGGCTGGGACTCCACCCAGACCCGGCCGCCGGCACACTCCACGATCCGCCGGACGATGGCCAGGCCCACGCCCGTGCCCTCCCGGCTCGGATCGGCCCGGTAGAACAGGTCGAACACCCGGGGAACGTGTTCCGGCGGGATGCCCACGCCGTTGTCCGCCACCTCGATGCACACGAACCCCTCGGGCACCGGCTCGCCGGCCGGGCGCTCGGCCCGGGCCACCCGGACGCGCACGGGCTCGCCCTCGCGCCGGTATCGGAGGGCGTTGGAGAAGAGGTTCCAGAGCACCTGGTGGAGCCGAACGGGGGCCATGTTCACCCGGGGAAGATCCCCGCCCAGTTCCAGCTCGGCCCGGGCCAGGGCCACGCGGTCTGCCAGGTCCTGCCAGGCGGTGCGGGCCGCAGACGCCAGGTCCAAGGGGACCTCGGCCGGGGCCTCCCGGTCGATCCGGGCGAAGGCCAGCAGGTCCTCCAAGAGGCGCGCCAGCCGGTCGGCCTGCCGCCGGAGTTCGCGGCACATGGGCAGGGGATCGGGGCCGGACCCGGACTCCACGGCCTGCTCCAAAAGGGCGGCGTATCCCCGCAGGGCGCTCAGGGGGGTGCGCAGGTCGTGTGCCACGGTGTACAGGAAGGTCTCCAGCTCCCGGATGCGCCCGAGCAGGTCCTCGCGCTCCATGTGGTCGGCGGTGACGTCCCTCACCGCCACGAGCACCAGGTCCCCCCCGGGGCGGCGGTGCAGCACCCCGGCCACCCTGGCGAGAAAGGGCGAGCCGTCCCGGTGGGCCTGCCAGGCCTCCACCTCGAAACGGCCCTCCCGCTTGAGCTGTTCCCGCACCGGTTCCAGCAACGCCCGGCTGGGCTCGGGGAGCAGCTCCCGGATGTTCCGCCCGACCATGGCCCCCCGCGGCATCCCGAACAGGTCCTCGGCGGCCCGGTTCACGTCCAGCACCGTGCCCCGGACGTCCTCGACGAACATGGCCGTGTCCGCCATTTCGAACACCCGGTGCAGGGTCTCGAGCACGGCGTCCGAGGGGAAGGGCCAGACGACCTCGGCCACGTAGGTCACCCCGGACCCGGGCCGGCCGAACAGCGGCACACCCGGTTGGAGCGCGGCGGCCCGCACCTCCACGGGGCCCCGGCGGCTCTGCCGGGTCCGCAGGAAAGACTGCCCGGTGCGCAGGGGACAGTCTTCACACGGCGCGTCACGGCCCCACAGGAAACGGTGGCACCGCGTGCCCCCCGCCTCGCCGAACAGCTCCCGGTGGGCCCGGTTCTGGAACACCACGCTCCCGTCCGGGGCGTGGACGCTCACGGGCACGTGAAGATGTTCCAGGAGTTTCCATCCGGCGTCCTCGTCCCTCCCCCTGCTCACGCCCTCTCTCCTGTTCCCCGCCCTGTGCCGGGGCGGAGCGGAGGCCCTCGGCCTCTCCCACGGCCAGATACAGCGAAAGCCCCCCGTGCCGGAACGGGTGACGGTCCACCGGCCGGAGCCCCAGGCGGTGTTCGTCGCCCGGGCCCGCCACCACCACGGCCCACCGCCAGCGGGCCAGCGAGCCGCGCAGCGCGCTGCCGAGCGCGGCCAGGGCCCCACCGCGGCCCGCCAGCCTGCGGCCGTACGGCGGGTTCGTGAGCACGAGTCCTCCCTCGGCCGGAGGGGCCACCTCGGCCACGTCGGCCCGGGCCACCTGAAGGAGCTCTGCCAGCCCGGCGGCCCGGGCGGCCGCGGCCGTGCGGGCCAGGGCCATCGGATCCCGGTCCGAGGCGAACACCGGTGCCGGAAGCTCCCGGCGGGCCCGGGCCACGGCCCCGGACCGCAACGTTTGCCACAGGTCCGGGTCGTGCCGGACAAACCCCTCGAACGCGAACCGCCGCCTCCCGCCCGGCGGCACCCCCAGCGCGATCCACGCCGCCTCGATCGCCAGGGCGCCCGAACCGCACATGGGGTCAAGGAACGGCTCCGTCCCGCGCCAGCCCGCCCGGAGCACCAAGCCCGCGGCCAGGTTCTCCCGGAGCGGCGCCGGCCCGATCCGGGACCGGTACCCCCGGCGATGGAGGTGTTCCCCCGAGGTGTCGAGGCTCACGGTCACGTCCGCGCCCACCACCCGGATCTGCACCCGGAAGGCACCGGGTCCCCGGACGGCTCCCAGGGCTTCCTCCAGCGCCTCGTACCCGATGCGGGCGATCCGGCCGGTGTGGTAAAGGGGGCTGGCGCGCTTGGCCGCCCGCACCTCCACGCCGCATCCCCTGGGCAGCCACTCCCCCCAGGGGACGCGCACGAGCCCGCGTTTCAAGGCCCGCCAGTCTGTGGCCGTGAACCGGCCCACGCGCACCAGCACGCGGCTCGCCACCCGGCACCACAGGTTGGCCCGGAGCACCCCTTCCCACCCGCACCGAAACCGGGCGCCCCCCTCTTCCTCCTCCACCCCGGAGAACCCGAGATCCCGCAACTCCCGGGCCACCAGGTCCCGGAACCCCGGAGGCGCCACGGCGAACGCCTCGATCCGGGCCGGGTCCACGGCCGCACCCTTCTCAGGCGCGTCGGGCCCGGCGCTTGGCGATGTGGGCCATGAGCCCGCCGTCCGCGATGAGCTCCTGCATGAACGGCGGGATGGGGGCCGCCCGGAACTCGGTGCCCCGGGTGAGGTTGCGGATCACGCCCGAATCGGCATCCACCTCCACCTCGTCGCCCTCCTCGATGCCGTCGTACGCCTCGGGGCACTCGAAGATGGGCAGCCCCATGTTGAAGGCGTTCCGGTAGAAGATCCGGGCGAAGCTCCGGGCGATCACGCACGAGACCCCGGCGGCCTTGATCGCGATGGGCGCGTGTTCCCGGCTCGACCCGCACCCGAAGTTCTTGTCGGCCAGGATGACGTCCCCGGGCCGCACCTTCCGGGGGAACTCGGGATCCGCGTCCTCCATGCAGTGCTGGGCCAGCTCGGCCGGATCCGAGGTGTTCAGGTAACGGGCCGGGATGATCCGGTCCGTGTCCACGTCGGCCCCGAACTTCCACACCCTGCCCCGGAACCTCATTCCACCACCTCCTCCGGGCTTGCGATCCGGCCCTTGACCGCGCTGGCCGCGGCCACCGCCGGGTTGGACAGGTACACCTCGCTCTCCGGGTGCCCCATGCGGCCCACGAAGTTGCGGTTCGTGGTGGCCACGGCCCGCTCGCCCTTGGCCAGGATGCCCATGTGTCCGCCCAGGCACGGCCCGCAGGTGGGCGTGGACACCGCGCATCCCGCGTCGATGAAGATCTCGACCAGGCCCTCCTCGATGGCCTGGCGGTAGATGCGCTGTGTGGCCGGGATCACGATGCACCGGACATACGGCGCAACCCGGTTTCCCCTCAGAACCCGGGCCGCCCGCCGGAGGTCGGCG
>CAZBGL010000316.1:0-6717 GCA_964491375.1 uncultured Thermodesulfobacteriota bacterium
GGCCTTCCGGCCCCTTCGCGGACCCGGGCCCCGGGTGGCGTGGCACCTTTCACGTTGTGTGCCCTTGCTCTGCCCCGGAGGGCGAGGGGGGAAACGCCGTGGCGCCAGACCGGAACGTATTCGCGGTGTGTCCGGGGTGAGACGCCGTGAACCGCATACCGAGGGACCGGCCCGGTGAGAAGATCATTCGTCGAACCCTCCGAGGATGCGGACGAATTTCTGTGCGGCCTCGGCCGGGGTGTAGGGGCCGAGCCGCACGTTGTTCATCACCAGGTACATCTCGCCCACGTCGGTGATCTCCACCTCTGCCGTCCTGGTCACCGTCTGCCCCCGGCGGTTGGTGTCTTCCCAGGTCACGGTCCAGGTGCCGGTGGCCGAGGTCTCATAGGTGGCGGCGCCGTTCTCGGCCGTGATCTGGAGCGTCCGCACCGTGTCCGTAGCCACTGTGAGGTCATAGGTCTCCGTTTCACCGTTTTCGGAAAGGGTCACGGTCACCTTCACGGGGTTGTCGGTGTGCCCGGTAGCCTTTGCAGTCACGGTCCAGTTGTCCGGGTCGGGGAGCCCCAGCGTGGTGGTTTGGACGGCCCATTCCACTGCGAGAGCAAACGTCACCGATGCGCCCTGCGCAAGGGTGACCGTGACCGTCGTGTCTCCGTCGGTGTACGTGTAGGTCACGTCTGTCACACAGGTGACCGTAACGGGATCGTAGACAACGGAACCGGTCAATCCCGGTTCGGAGGCTCCCGACGCGGTGATCCGCACCGTGCCCGAGGCGTTCGGATCGTAGTCCTCTAGGTTCACCGTGCGTTCGACAGTCCCGGGGAGCAGGTCCACGATGCCCGCGTCCGAGGCGGCCCGCGGGCTCAGCCGGCTCGTGAACCAATCCGTTTGGGACCCGTCCAGGATTGCCTGTACCGCGATCCGCCGCGTGTCGTTGAACGCCTGGGCCCCCGCCGCCGCCTTCTGCAGGGTCGCGGTTCCCTCGCCGTTCTCCCGTTCCACGGCAAAGCGGTATCTCTGGTACAGGTCCTCGGCGGAGAAGTGTCCCACGGTAAACCGCCCGAGGACCAGGGCGATGTCGTCCATATTCTGGATCTCGATACCCGCCGTGTGGGTCCGGCCGTGCTCACCCTCCCATGAAGCCGTGCACGAACCTGTCACCGAGCCGTCCCATGTGACGGTCGCGTCCTGGTCCTTCACCCATCCAGCCACCGTGAGGTCTGCGTGTACGGTTACGTCCTGTTCCCGATATTGTCCCGGGGCGTCCGCATAGGCGACGCGTACCGCCAGCCCCTCGGAGCCGGTGGCCACGGTTCCCCGTGTTTCCACGCGCCAATGATCCTTGTCGGTATAAGACCAAGCCAACACCACGCGCAGGGGCAGGGATTCCCCCTCGGGAATGGTTCCTGCGTATGTACCGCCCGGATGCTCGTACCTCACGTCGGTGTCACACGTTGCCGTGCCGGTGTACACCATCGTCGTAGGGTCCTCCAGGGTGCCGGACAACCGGAGGGTGATGGTTCCGGAAGCGTCCGGAGAGATCCCGGAGAGATCGATGGTCGTTTCCAGGGTCTCTGGAAACACGGTGGAGGCCGAGATCCCCCAGGCCGGCGCGGCCCGCCACACCAGTCGGCCGGCCCCGGAACCGCTTTGCTGCGCTTCTCCTCCCACCACGTCGTTGATCAAGGCCTGTACCTCGATCACGGTGTTGACGGCCCCAGCCACGGGTTCGAGGTCGTACGTTGCAGCCTGCCCCGAGGTGACCGCCGCGCCCACGGCTTGGCGAAACGCTGTGGCCGAATACGGACCGTAGGTCTCACCGTCCACCGTAACGGACCATGTATCCCCGCTGCCCGCGTCCACCCTCACCTGGTGCTCGGCCCCGTCGGCTCCGGTCCACGACG
Organism: uncultured Thermodesulfobacteriota bacterium; assembly: GCA_964491375.1. Classification (GTDB taxonomy): domain Bacteria; phylum Desulfobacterota; class Deferrisomatia; order Deferrisomatales; family Deferrisomataceae; genus CAZBGL01. The sequence goes on from CAZBGL010000316.1 coordinate 1,905, forward strand.
CACTCCATCTTCCGGTCACATCGACCGACACACCGGGCGTTCCCGAGGCCACTTCGAGGGCCACCTCGGACCAACTCGAGACATCCACGCGTACGGCCACGGGAAGGACGCCCGGAATCTCCACGGACAAATCCATGGCCTCTGCTTCCATGTGTCCTTGGGCTCTGACCGACCAGTTCTCGCTGCCGGAATAGGACCAAGAGAGCACGATCCCGTACGTGAACGATTCGTCTTGGCTCAGGACCACCCGGATGCCGGTTTCCGGATCCGTATAGGCCACGTCGGTCAGCGCCGTCACGACGGCGTGGTACGCGGCCTCACCGGCAGAGGCCGTGGTGCGGGTGGCCTGGAGCCGGAGCGTTCCGGATGCATACGGAAACAGGTCCTGGCCGGCCACTTCCCGGTCGAGATCCACCGTGACGTCCACGCTCTCGGGAGCGGCCAGAGCGGTGCCCCGGGCAGCGCGGGCAACAGGCCCCTCGGTCTCCACGGCCTCGGAGACCAATGTCTGGGTGGCGGCCCCTTCCACCGTGGCCACGGCCTGACCGGCCGCGGTTCCCGTTTGGGCGGTGGTAGCGGAAGAGCCTTCCGGGGTTCCGGAGATGGAGTCGCCAGGGGATTCATCCGATGTTCCGGGGGGGACGATCGCTGAGCCCCCACCCCCCCCGCCGCATCCGACGGGGCCCAGAGTCAAGGCGATCCAAACAGCGAACACGGCACGCAAAAGAGATCGTGACTGACGCATGGTCGCAGCCTCCGCGCTCGGGGTAGGGGAAGAAGTCGAGATGTGGTGCGGGCCAGAAACCGAGATCGGTTTGCGGCGGGAAGACGGACAGAGCGGCAAAGGGCTCCCCCGAAAAGCCCTTCTCCTCCCCTCCGATCGGCGCGACCGCACGGAACTTTACGAGGGCCGGTGATAATGGGTGAAAAGGGCCTGCCGTAAACGCACCCGGTTCGGAGCTTGCGTTGCCGAACGGCGTTGACCGGCCCGGCCCCGGGTGATATAGTGCGCCGCCAAATCGGAACCGGGGGGCGAGGGGACTGATGCCGGATTTCTCGTGTGCGCCAGCCCGGAAAGGAAACCTTCTCCGCCTCGGCGAGAAGGTTTTTTTTTGAGCAAGCGGAGGGGTGTGTGGCCGATCGCTACCGTCGCGTGCTGCTGAACGCCCGGGCCGTGCGGCGCACGCTGGCCCGCATCGCCCACGAGATCCTCGAGCGCAACCGGGGCACCGAAGGGTTGGTGCTCGTGGGGATCGTGCGCCGGGGCGACCTTCTGGCCGAGCGCCTGCGGGAGCACATCCGGCAGGCCGAGGGCGTGGAGGTGCCCGTGGGCCGGCTGGACGTCACCCTGTACCGGGACGACCTGTCCCGGACCCAGGCGCCGCCCGTGCTCCGGCCCACGGACATCCCCTTCCCGGTGGACGACCGGGTGGTGGTGCTGGTGGACGACGTGCTGTACACCGGCCGCACCGTGCGGGCCGCCCTGGACGCCCTGGTGGACCTGGGGCGGCCCCGGGCGATCCAACTCGCGGTGCTCGTGGACCGGGGCCACCGGGAGCTTCCCATCCAGCCGGACTACGTGGGCCACGTGGAGCCCACCCGGCCCGAGGAGGAGATCGAGGTGCGACTGGGCGGGTCGCCCGAGGACGACGCCGTGTTCCTCGTGGAGCCGGCCTGGAACGGGCAGGAGGGCTGAGCCGTGGGGTTCGCGCGCAAGGACCTCCTGGCCATCGAGCCCCTCACGCCCGAAGAGATCCTGGCGGTGCTGGACACGGCCGAGGGATTCCTGGAGGTCTCCCGACGCGACGTGAAGAAGGTGCCCACCCTCCGGGGCAAGACCGTGGTGAACTGTTTCTTCGAGCCCTCCACCCGCACCCGGGTGTCGTTCGAGATCGCCGAGAAGCGCCTGAGCGCTGACACCGTGAACTTCTCGGCCGGAGGGAGCGCCCTGGCCAAGGGCGAGACTCTGCTGGACACGGTGAGGAACATCGAGGCCATGGCCCCGGACGTTCTGGTGATCCGCCACCGGGCGGCCGGTGCGGCCGAGTTCGTGGCCCGGCGGGTGCGCTGCGCAGTGGTGAACGCCGGCGACGGCCGGCACGAGCACCCCACCCAGGCGCTCCTGGACCTGTTCACCATGCGGCGCCACAAGGGCCGCATCGAGGGCCTCACGGTGGCCATCGTGGGGGACATCGCCAACAGCCGCGTGGCCCGGTCCAACATCCACGGGCTGACCAAGCTGGGAGCGCGGGTGCGGGTGTGCGCCCCCCCCACGCTCCTGCCCCCCCAGGTGGAGCGCATGGGCGTGGAGGCGTTCTGGCGGGTGGAGGAGGCCCTGGACGGGGCCGACGTGGTCATGGCCCTGCGGATCCAGAAGGAGCGGCTCGGCCGGTCGGCGTTCCCCAGCCTGCGGGAGTACGCGCGGTTCTTCGGGGTGAACGCCCGAGTGCTGGAGCGCACCGCGCCCGACGCCATCGTGATGCACCCGGGGCCCATCAACCGGGGCGTGGAGCTCGGTTCCGACGTGGCCGACGGGCCGCGGTCGGTGATCCTGGAACAGGTGGAGAACGGGGTGGCCGTGCGCATGGCCGTGCTGTACCTGCTGGCCGGAGGTCGGGGCGAATGGACCTCGTGATCCGGGGCGGGCACGTGATCGACCCGGCGGCCGGGATCGCGGGCCGCCGGGACGTGGCCGTGGCCGGCGGCCGGGTGCTGGCCGTGGAGCCGGACATCGACCCGGGTCGTGCGGCCGTGATCGATGCGGACGGGCTGTGGGTGCTTCCGGGCCTGGTGGACATCCACGTGCACCTGCGCGAGCCCGGCTACGAGTACAAGGAGGACGTGGCCTCGGGCACCCGTGCTGCCGTGGCCGGAGGGTTCACCTCGGTGGCGTGCATGCCCAACACCGAGCCGGTGAACGACAACGCCGAGGTGACCCGCTACATCCTGGAGCGGGCCCGGGAGCGGGGCGTGTGCCGGGTGTATCCCGTGGGCGCCATCTCGAGGGGGCTGCGGGGCGAGGACCTGGCCGACATGGGCGAGTTGGCCGAGGCCGGGTGCGTGGCCGTGACCGACGACGGCCGGCCCGTGGCCTCGAGTCTGCTCATGCGCCGGGCCATGGAGTACGCCCGGGCTTTCGGCCTGGTGGTGGTGAGCCACTGCGAGGATCGGGACCTGGCCGAGGGCGGTGCCATGAACGAGGGCCTGGCCTCGGCGTACCTGGGCCTTCCGGGCATCCCGGCCGAGGCCGAGGAGATCGCCGTGGTGCGGGACCTGCTGCTGGCCCGGCGCACGGGCGCCCGGCTCCACCTGGCCCACCTGTCCACCCGGGGCAGCGTGGACCTCCTGAGGTGGGCCAAGCGGCTGGGCCTTGCCGTGACGGGCGAGACCGCACCGCACTACTTCACCCTCACCGAGGACGCGGTGCGCCCGTTCGACACGAACGCCAAGATGAACCCGCCGCTCCGGGAGATCGCAGACGTGGAGGCGGTGCAGAAGGGACTGCGCCGAGGGATCCTGGACGCCGTGGCCACGGACCACGCCCCCCACGCACCCGACGAGAAAGAGGTGGAGTTCGAGGCCGCGCCCAACGGCGTGATCGGGCTGGAGACCAGCCTGGGCCTCACGCTCCGGCTCGTGCACGAGGGGGTGCTGCCCCTGGAGAGGGCCGTGGCCGCGCTCACCTGCGGGCCGGCCCGGGTCCTGGGCCTTCCGGGCGGCACGCTCGAGCCGGGCGCGCCGGCCGACATCGTGCTGGTGGACCCGGAGGCCCGCTGGACCGTGGACCCTGATCGGTTCTTTTCCAAGGCGAGAAACTGCCCGTTCGCGGGCATGGAGCTCCGGGGCCGGCCGGTGCGCACCCTGGTGGGCGGCCGCACGGTGTTCGCCGACGGAAGGATCACGGCGGAGAACCTGGAGACCGCGGAGATGCTGGCATGAGGAAGGCGCTGCTGGCCCTGGCCGACGGCACGGTGTACCCGGGGTGGTCGTTCGGGGCCGAGGGCACCACCGTGGGCGAGGTGGTGTTCAACACGAGCATGACCGGGTACCAGGAGGTCCTGTCGGACCCCTCGTACAAGGGCCAGATCGTGGCCATGACCTATCCGGAGATCGGCAACTACGGCGTGAACCCCGAGGACTACGAGTCCTACCGGATCCATGTGGAGGGGTTCATCGTCAAGGAGGCCTGGGAGACCCCGTCCAACTGGCGGGCCACCCAGAGCCTGCACGACTTCCTCCGGGAACAGGGCATCGTGGGCATCCAGGGCGTGGACACCCGCGCGATCACCCGCCGGCTCCGGGACCACGGCTCGATGATGGGGGCCATCTCCACCGAGATCCTGGACCCGGACGAGTTGGTGGACCGGGCCCGGGCCGCCCCGCCCATCGAGGGCCGCGACCTGGTGAAGGAGGTCACGTGCTCCGAGCCGTTCCGGTGGGAGCAGGCCGAGTGGGACCTGGGCACCGGCTACCGGCGGCCCCGCTCGCCGGGCCGGTTGCGGGTGGTGGCCTACGACTTCGGGGTCAAGTACAACATCCTGCGGTTGCTGACCTCGGTGGGGTGCGACGTCACCGTGGTGCCGGCCTCCACCCCGGCCGACGAGGTGCTGGGCATGGCGCCCGACGGGGTGTTCCTGTCCAACGGGCCCGGCGATCCCCAGGGCGTGCCCTACGCGGTGGAGGCCGTACGGCAGCTCCTGGGCCGGGTGCCGGTGTTCGGCATCTGCCTGGGCAACCAGATCCTGGGCCTGGCCCTGGGCGGCACCACCGTGAAGCTCAAGTTCGGCCACCACGGCGCCAACCAGCCGGTGAA
>CAZBGL010000317.1:0-2614 GCA_964491375.1 uncultured Thermodesulfobacteriota bacterium
CGACTTCGACTGCGTCCTGTGCCCGGTGAACCCGGCCGAGGCTGGCCCGAGCGGGTTCGGGCCCACGGTGGTGGCCGAGGCGGCCCGGCGGAACCTGGGCGTGGTGGCCATGAAGACCCTGTTCCGGGGGCTCGCGGTCCAGGTGCCCGGCGCGCCGGAAGCGGGCACGTTCCTGCGGTACGCCGCGGCCGTGCCGGGCGTGCACGTGCTCAGCGTCGGCTGCGACGACCCGGCCCAGCTCGAGCGGAACGCCGGCGCCCTGGAGGATCCGGAACCCCTGTCCCCTGCGGAGCGGGGGTTCCTGGAGCGCCTGGTGGCGCCCTACGCGCGGCGGCTGGCCTACTACCGGCCGCTGGGCGGGGAGGGTGCCCTGTAGGCCGTGCCCGCTCGCGGCCGGGGGCCCGCTCCCACGAGCAAGGAAGGCCGGGAAGCTCGCCGACCTCCACCGGAGGGTCCGTGGGCCCTCGGCCCGGGCAGCGGGTCGGGCCCCGCTCCCCGGTGCCCCGGGCGAAGACGGGCCGGTTCGGTCTCAACGGTAGAAGAGCGACGGAAGCCACAGGCTCACCTGCGGCACGTAGGTCACGATCGCCAGGGCGGCGAGCAGGAGCAGCAGGAACGGCAGGGTGGCCCGGGCCACGTATCCCATGGGCTTGCGCGTCAGCCCCATGGCCACGAACAGGTTCAGGCCGAAGGGCGGGGTGAGGAACCCGAACTCGATGACCAGGACCATCACGATGCCGTAGTGCACCAAGTCGATCCCGAGCCGCCGGAGGGTCTCGGCGAAGATCGGCGAGAGGATCAACATGGCCGACACGTCGTCCATGACCGATCCCAGGGCCAGGAACAGCAGGTTCACCAGCAGCAGGAAGGCCCAGGGGCTTTCCACGGTGGCCACCACCCACTCGGCCACGCGGGCCGGCAACCCCTCGCTGGTGAGCAGCCACACGAAGGCCATGGCGCACGCCAGGATGAGCAACAGGCACCCCGAGAGCACGGCCGAGTCCACCGCCGCCCGGTGGAGGCCTCTCCAGGTGAGGTCCCGGTGGATCACGGCCTCGACGAACAGGGCGTACACTACGCTCACGGCCGCGGCCTCGGTGGGGGTGAACACGCCCGAGTAGATGCCGCCCAGCACGATCACCGGGAGGAACAGGGCCCACATGCCCCGGCGCACCGCGGCCAGAGCCTCGGCCCAGGTGACGCCCCCCTCGATCCGCCAGTCCTCCCGGCGGGCCCGCCACAGCACGTAGGCGATGAACACCGCGCCGATCAGGAGCCCCGGCCCGATGCCGGCCATGAACAGCTCGGCCACGGACACGTTCATGACCAGGGCGTACAGGATCATGGGGATGGACGGCGGGATCACGATGCCCAAGGAGCCGGCGCTCGTGATCAGGCCCACGCTGAAGTCCTCGGGATACCCGCTGCGGACGAGCGCCGGGATCATGATGGACCCGATGGCCACCACCGTGGCCGGGCTCGAACCCGAGAGCGCAGCGAAGAACAGGCAGGCCAGGATCGCGGTCACCGCCAGGCCGCCCCGCTTCGTGCCGACCAGGGCCCGCATCACGTCCACGAGCCGCTGCGCCATGGCCCCCTCGGTCATGATCCGGCCGGCCAGGATGAAGAACGGGATGGCCAGGAGCACGAAGTTGTCCAGGGCGTTGAACAGTTGCTGGGGCACGATGAGGAGCGGCGTGGGCGTGTGGAGCCACAGGGCCAGCACGGTCACGCCGGCCATGACCGCCGCGATGGGAAGGCCCAGGAGGAGCAGCCCCGTGAAGCTCAGGACCACCGTGGTGAGCACGGGTCACTCCTCGCCGCGTCCGGGCCCGGCCAGGCCGTGGCCGGTGCGCAGGCGGAGCAGGGCGTCGGCCAGGAACCGGGCGGCCATGGTGGCGCTGAACAGGGGGATGGCCGCGTACGGCACCCACATGGGAATCCGCAGGGACGCGCTCGTCACCCCGAACCGGTGGAGCTTCTCCGCGTGGGCCCACCCGTACCAGGCCACCAGGGCGAACAGGAGGGCCGACAGCAGGCTCGCCGCCGCCTTGGTGCACCGGGCCGCCGCCGGGGGGAGCAGGCGTTCCAGGATCTCGACCGAGAAGTGCGTGCCGTGGCGCACCCCCACGCTGGCGCCGAGAAAGGTGAGGAAGATGCAGGCGTAGCGACCCAGTTCCTCGGCCCAGGAGAACCCCGAGGCGAAGGCGTACCGCAGCACCACTTGCAGGAACGCGAACAGAGCAAGGCCGAGGAGGCCCCAGCCCAGAAGGGCCTCCTCGGCCCGGTTCAGCCAGCGGAGCAGGGTCAGCATGTCAGCGGGAGGCGTGCTCCTTGATCTTCTCCAGCAGGAAGTCCAGGAAGTCCCCCCCGATCTGGGGCCGGTACTTGGCGTACACGGGCTCCACGGCCTTGCGGAACGCGGCACGCTCCTCCGGAGTGAGGTCGATCACCTGGATGCCGTTCTTCTTGCAGTACTCGTCGACCGAGATGCCCAGTTTGGGCAGTTTCTTGTGGAGCCGGGCGTTCACCTGGCGGTTGGTGCGGATGCATTCCCGGGCGCCCTTCCGCAGGGCCTCCTGCACGTCGTGGGGCAGCGAGTTCCAGAAGTCCG
>CAZBGL010000318.1:0-7570 GCA_964491375.1 uncultured Thermodesulfobacteriota bacterium
AGCCCCACCACGCGCGCCTCCGCCTCCTCCCATCCGATCCCCTCGCGTTCCACCAGGCCGCGGATCTCCCCCAGGGTCTGGCCCACGAAGTCCGCCAGCACGATCTTCCCCATGTCCTCGAGGAGCCCGGCGGTGTAGGCCGTGCTCGGGTCCGGATACCGGGTCCTCTCAGCCACGAGTTCGGCTGCGAACGCCGAGGTGACGCTGTTCCGCCACAGCTCTCCCCCGGCCAGGACATACCCTTCCTGCGAGGGCTTCAGATAGGGGCTGGCCAGCACGGTGAGCGCGATCTGGACCACTTTCCGGAGCCCCAGCAGACTCGTGGCCTGCCGGAGCGAGGTCACCTGGGTGCGCAGGCCGTAGAGCGGCGAGTTGCACGTGCGCAGGACGTTGGCGGTCATGGCCGGGTCCTGCTCGATCCACCGCGCCACCCTGGCCAGATCCACGTCCGGGTCCCGGGCGGCGTTGAGCAGGTGCACCGCCACGTTCGGCATGGGTGGAAGGGAATCGATCTTTTCGAGGATCCGCTGGACGTTCAAAGGATCTCCTCCCCAACCCCCAGCAAGCGCACGCGCACCGTGCCGTCGCTCAGCATGAGTTCCATGGAGCGGCCCACCGTGCCCCCGAGGCTGGTCGCGGCCACCGGGATCCGTTCCAGCCGGCAGTACCCGAGCAGGGCTTCGGCGTTGCGTCCCCCGATGTCGAAGATGGCCGTGCCGCCGAGCATGTTGGCCCCGCCGGCCATTTTGGCCACCAGGCGTTGCCGCTTGGCCCCGGCCTGCTGGACCTCTTGGAGCAGGGCGTAGAACCCGGTGTCTGCGAACATGTACGGGTTGAACTCGCGGGCGGGCGATCGAAAGCGCGAGTCCGGGAGCATCACATGGAGCAGTCCGCCCACCCGGGTCACCGGGTCGTACAGGGTGATGCCCACGCACGAACCCAGGGCGTAGGTGGTGAGCACGTCCGCCGGATTGCTGGCCACCTTGCAGTCCGAGATGCCGACCACGTGGGTTTGGGCCATGGTCCCTCCGCGCAAGCCGGAAAGGTGAGAATAACAGAACACCGCATCCGTGCGAAGGGGGATCGGGCATGCTTGAAGCCCCCTGGGGGCTCTGCTATAAAGGGCCGGGATTTTTGACGACTGCTTCATGCTCATCGGCGAGGAGGAGCAATGCCCGTCATCACGATTTCGAATCAGTTCGGGGCCGGCGGGCCCGAAATCGGAAGAGAACTGGCGAGACGTCTGAACCTCGACTACCTGGACAAGGAAATCCTGCACCGAGTGGCTTTGGAGGTCAATGTCTCTCACGAAGAAGTGAAGGAGTTCGAAGAAGAGTATCACAGCAAGTTCAGGAGCTTCTTTTCGACGATTTTTGATCTAGACGCCCTGAAGAAAAAGGCCAAGGTGAACGAGGAGATCTTGTCGTCCGAATATGACGAGAGGGACACGATCCCGTTCCATTATCAGGTGGACGGATGGATCGATAGCGACATTTACAAGCAGATGGTCCGGAAGGTGATCACCGCGCTCGGGGAGCGGGGCAACGTGGTCATCAAGGGCCGGGGCGGGCAGGTGATCCTGAAGGACCACCCCAATACGCTTCACGTGCGCGTGGTCGCCGAGCTGGACGACCGGGTGGCGTGGACCGCCAAGCGGCGCAGCATGAGCCTGGACGAGGCCCGTTCGTTCGTGCAGAAGCTCGACGCCCGCAGCCACGACTACCTCCGGTTCTACTTCGATGTCGATCCGGACCAGCCCACCCTGTACCATCTCGTCCTGAACACGAGCCGGATTTCCCAGGCGCGATGTGTGGACCTCCTGGAAGGTCTGGCCCGGGAGATCGCCGAAAGGGAGGCCGCCGGCCGGGAAGAGGGCTAGAAGCCGGGACTCATCTCCGGGGCGATCCGTGACGATCATGGGGGGAGGTGCAGTGATCGGCCACGGGCCGCACGGGACCCCCATGATCCGCAACTTCACCGCGAAGCTCCTGATGGTGGCGGCCCTGGTGGGGCTGGGGAGCGTGGCCCAGGCCGCCCGGGTGAGCCGGTACCTCGTGGACGGCCGGATCCACCTGACCGTGGTGTATCGTGCCGACGGCACCGGCGGGGGGATCGCGTGGCTCGACACGGTGACCGGACGGGAAGGGGGCGCCCCGTTCCGGGTGGAGAAGGACGGCCACCTGGAACTCCACCTGCCCTCCGGCCGGGTCGCCCGCGCCCGCGTGTTGCCCGATGTGGCTGTGGTCGTGGACTCCCCGCCGTGGGGGGGGCGTGGAGAGACGGCCCTCGGAGTGAACGTGGACTGAGCCGGGCCCGGAGAGGGACTTCCTTCCCGGGTCGTTTGTGTGTATTCGCACAAAGGCCCTGACCAGGGCCGGGAGTGACGGCGTGCGACGACGGACAGTGCTTTGGGGGATGGTGCTGTGTTCCGTGCTCCTGATCGTGGCGCCGGCCCCGGCGGAGCACGGGGGACTGCCGGGATATGCCGGAAGCGAGACCTGCGCCCGCTGCCATCCGGAGATCTACGCGCAATGGCGTCTGACCCCGCACGCCCGCATGCTGGTGGATGCCAAGCGGGATCCGTTCGCGGTGCAGGCCACGGACTTCCACGAGGGGATCCCGTTCCAGAAGGACCAGATCCTGTACGCCGTGGGAAGCCACTGGATCCAGAAGTACCTCACCCGCATCGAGGGGCTCCTCTACGTGCTCCCCAAGTACTGGAACATCGCCGATCGCAAGTGGGAGCCCTACAGTATCTGGAACTGGAGGGAGCAGCCCTACAACGTGTTCTGCGACGGGTGCCACACCGTGGGGTTCGACCCCGAAACCCGGTCGTTCTTCGAACCCGGGGTGGGATGCGAGGCGTGCCACGGACCGGGCCAGCGCCACGTGGAAACCGGCGGACGCCTCAGCGAGATCGTGAACCCGGCCAAGCTGGACCGGGACCGCGCCATGATGGTGTGCATGGCCTGCCACACCGACGGCATGGACAGGGCGACCGAGACCTATCCCTTCCCTGCCGGATACAAGCCCGGGGAGGACCTCAACGACTACTACACCGAGTTCTTCATGCCCAAACCCAAGAGCAAGGCCTGGTACTGGGGCACCATGGACTTCCGCGAGCGCAAGCGGATGTGGTACTTCTTCCAGTCCAAGTTCTACTCCACCACCCGGGCCTGCGACGTGTGCGGGTTCGACCGGGGCATCACCAAGGTGCGCGAACGGTACATGACCCGCAGCGAGTACTGCGGCACCTGCCACAAGTTCCGCTACGAGAAGTTCGTGGTCCACTCGGGACACCGGCCCGAAAAGGTGGAGTGCACCGACTGCCACATACCGAAACTGGCCCAGGAGGGCCGGACCTACTCCATCCACGACCACAAGTTCGATTTCAGCCAGCCCCGGCCGGCCTGCACCGAGTGCCACGAGCCCGGAAGCGTGTCCGGAGACCGGTGCCGGTACCCGGTCCCGGACTTCCACCTCAAGCCCGTGGAATATCCCCGGGAGATGACCCCCACCGAGGCGTGCCTGTGGTGCCACAACGAGAACCTGAAGGAACGGCGGGACATGGCCTGGGCCCGGAGGGGGATCCGGGAGCTCATCGACCGGTTCATCGTGGAGTGACCCGTCCCGGAATCCGCCCGGTTGCAGCGCCTTCGGTGTTCCGGTTATCCTGCGTCCCATGTGGGAAAAGGTCTTTTTCCGCGTGCTCATCCTGGACTGCGACGGGGTCCTGATCCGGTCGGAGCGGGCCAATCTGGCGTATTACAACCACCTGTTTCGCGCCTTCGGCCTGCCGGAGGTGGCGGAGTCCGACCGGGAGCGGGTGCGAAGGCTCCACACCCTGTCCACTCCCCAGGTGATCGAGGCGTTTTTCCCCCCGGAGCTTCGGGCACGTGCCCGGGAGTTGGCGGATTCCACGGGGTATGCGCCTTTTGTCTCCATGGTCGAGCCGGAGCCGGGATGGCACGAGGTGCTGGCGGCACGGCCCGGATTCGAGCGGGTGGCGGTGGCCACCAACCGGGGGGCGAGCGCCCGGGCCGTGCTCGAGGCCGTGGGGCTGCTCTCCCTGGTGGACGAAGTGGTGACGGTGCGGGACGTGAGGCGGCCGAAACCCCACCCGGACATGCTTCTCAGGGCTGCCGAGCGGCTGGGCGCGGCCCCCGGCGAGAGCGTATACGTGGGCGACGCCGAACTCGACCGGAGCGCCGCCTGCTCGGCGGGTGTGGCGTTCGTGGGCTATCGCACGCCCGTCCCGCCGAGCATCCGCAGCCCCGGAGAGCTCCCGCAGGCCCTCGAGGCACTTGCGCGCGGACATGCCTCTGGTACGCTCCCGTGCGGGAGCGCGGTTTCCTGACGTGGAGCGAGCAAGGAGGTGCCGATGAGCCAGAAAGACCTGTTCCACACCCCGGACAACGTGCTCAAACGGGGCTGCCAGGCCCACGACGAGGACATCGAACTGTGCCCCTGCGGTTCGGGCCGGGCGTTTTCCAAGTGCCACGGCGCCCCGTGCGAGTGCGGCTCGGGCAAGCCCAAGTTCAAGTGCTGCCACACGGACGACTTCTGAACGGACGGCGGACGGGCGGCCCCTGTGGCCGCCCGTTCCGTTGGATTCGCCGAGTCCCCTCCCCACGGCCCCGGTATGAAAAAACGAGTGCTCGTCGTTGAAGACAGCGAGACCCTGAGCCGGATGATCGCCGACCGGCTCACGGCTGAGGGTTTCGGGTGCGAGACCTGCTCGGATGGCCTTGAAGCGCTGCGGAAGTTCGAGGAGTCCCACCCGGACGCGATCGTGCTGGATCTGAACCTGCCCCGCCTGCACGGGCTGGATGTGCTCCGCCACGTGAAAAAGGCCCGTCCCGAGACCGTGGTGGTGGTCCTCACCGGTCACGGGTCCGAGCAGACCGCCATGAAGGCCCTCAAGCTCGGTGCGGACGAGTATCTGAAGAAGCCCTTCCAGGGCGACGTGCTGGTCCGGTCCCTCCGGGTGCACCTGGAGCGAGCGGAGCTGCAGCGGTGGATCGCCTCCGAGTGCACGCTGCCGGCCGATGTGGACACCCGTACCCTGGCTCGGGTGTTCCTGGAAGCCCCCACCGCCCTCGTGCACGTGGACCGGGAGGACCGGATCCGGATCCTCAACCGGGCTGCGGTCCGCCTGCTCTCCCGGCCGGCGGGCGAGCTCGTGGGGGCGCCCATGGCGGAACTGGTGTGTAGCGAGCTCCGGTACCGTTGGCCCGGGCGCGTGCGCCAGGAAGCCGGGCTCCCCGGGGGATACCAGGGCGAGGTCTACCTCCAGGGGGGCGCGGGCCGGTTCCCGGCGGCCGTGGCCGCCGTGGAAGGGCCGGATCCCGGCGATCTCATCCTGGCGATCCGGGACCTGACCCACCAGAAGACCCTGGAGAAGCAGTACCTGGAGTCGAAGAAACTGGCGAGCCTGGGCCGGGTGGTGGAGGGCGTGGCCCACGAGGTGCGCAATCCCCTCATCTCCATCGGAGGGTTTGCGCGCAAGCTCCGAAAAAGCCTGGACCACGGCCCCGAGCGCCGCTACGTGGAGGTGATCCTGAGCGAGGTGGAGCGCCTGGAGCGCATGGTGCGCGACATCGAGGAGTACGTGCTGTTCAGCCGGGAACGGAAGCCGCGGTTCGCGCCCGTGGACCTCCGGGGGATCCTTTCGGAGTGCCTGGACCGGCACAGGCTCCAGGCGGAACGCCAGGGGGTGCGGGTCCGGTACGACCCGCCCGATGATCTTCCGACCATTTTCGGCGACCGGGACCTGCTGGGCGAACTGTTCGGGGGGCTGGTGGAGAACGCCCTGGAGGCCATGCCCGGCGGAGGGGAGCTGGAGGTGTCGTTCCGCCTGGCGGCGAACTGGGTCCAGGTGCAGGTGAGGGACACCGGGGTGGGGATCGATCCCGAGGACCTGGAGGAGATCTTCGACCCGTTTTTCACCTCCAAGACGTCCGGGACCGGTCTGGGGCTCGCCAAGGCACATCTCATCGTGGACGAGCATTCGGGCACCATCGAGTTCGACAGCCATCCCGGCCGGGGGACGGTGTGCACCGTGGCGTTTCCGGTGGACCGCCGGCGCGTGCCCAGGGGGACCGGGGCGGCATGAGCGGCCCCAACGTCGTCCTGATCTACGGCCCCCCGGCAGAGGCCGAACGCCTCCGGGGCGAGTTGGCCGCCGAAGGGCTGGAGGCGCGGGTGCTCTCCGACCTTCGGGTGTTCGCCAGCGCCGTTCTAGGAGCCACGCCCCGGGCCATCGTGATCTGGGAGGCGCCGGGGTTGGAAGGCGTGGACGTGGCCCTGGAGTTGGCGAGACACCGGTTCCCCTGGGTGGAGTGCCCGCTCTTCTTGATCCGGCCCAGCGGGGACGACTCGCCGTCCCCGCCCCGATGGGCCCTTCTGCGGAGGGTTCCCACCGGGCGGGCCCTGGCCGAGATGATCCGGAACGCCTCCGAGGGCGGAGGCCGGGGGGCGGGCAACATACCGCGCATCCTGGTCGTGGACGACGACCAGAACATGGTGCTCCTGGGCTCCCAACTCGTGAGCTCCCTCGGCATGATCCCCCTGGTGGCCTTCAGCGGACAGGAGGCCCTGGACAAGGTCCGCCGGTTCCGGCCCGACCTCGTGCTCCTGGACATCAACATGCCGGGCATGGACGGGTTCGAGGTGATCCAGGCGCTGAAGGCCGATCCTCAGACAAACCTCACACCCATCATTGTGTTCTCCGCCCGGAGTGCCGAAACGGACAAGGTACGGGCCCTCAAAATGGGGGCCGACGACTACGTGACCAAGCCGTTCAGCGTGCCGGAGTTGTCCGCGCGGATCGACCGGCTGCTGCGCAGGACCGCGGCCGAGATCAGCGCATCGAGCACCACGGGGCTCCCGGGGAGCGTGAGCCTGGAGCAGGTGCTGCTGGAACGGATCCGCACCGGCGCCCCCCTGGCGGTGCTCTATGCCGACGCGGATCACTTCAAGGCGTTCAACGACCGATACGGGTTCACCCGGGGCGACAGCGTGATCCGGCAGATTGCAGACATTGTGCTCACGAGCGTTCGGGATCTGGGCAACGCCGAAGATTTCGTGGCCCACATCGGCGGGGACGACTTCGTGGTGATCACCACGCCGGAGCGGGCCGTGCCCATCGCCCGGAGGATCGTGGAGCGGTTCGACCGGGTCATCCCGTACTACTACGACCCGGAGGATCGGGAGGCCAACGGCATCGCCACCACCGACCGGAGGGGCCGGGTCACCCGTTTTCCCATCATGACGCTCTCCGTGGCCATCGTGACCAACGAGTTCCGGCGGTTTCACCACCCCGGCGAGGTGGCTGACGTGGCCGCCCAGCTCAAGCGGTTCGCCAAGTCGAAGCCCGGCAGCGTGTGGGTCAAGGACCAGCGGAGCCGTGACCAGGGCAAGAGCGGCTGACCGGATACGGGGCGGGGTGCTCGTGGCGGTCTGTCTGGGTGTGGCGGCCGTGAGCCGGGCCGATGTGTACGCCCGCACGGGGCCCGACGGGACGGTGACCTTCACCGACGCGCCCACCGATCCGGGATACCGCGTGGTC
>CAZBGL010000319.1:0-8522 GCA_964491375.1 uncultured Thermodesulfobacteriota bacterium
TCCCGCCTGGTGGTGGAACCGGGAACCCGTATCCTGTTCCTGGAGGCCCCCAGCACGAAGACCGAGCCCGTGTTCTGGCAACCGGGAACGGAACTCGCCGTGGGAGGGACCTTGGAGGTTCGGGGCGAACCCGGCCGGCCCGTGCTGTTCGAGGGGGAGGGGGCGTGGGGTGGTATCGTGGCGGCTCCTGGGGGACGGGTGAAGCTCTCCCATGCCCGTATCCGGGGGGCCCGGGAGGGGCTCCTGTGCGTGGGGGCGGAATGCGAGCTCCGTCAGGTCCGTATCCGGGATGCGGACTACGGGCTGGTGAGCGGACCCGGAGCGCGGGTGACCGCCGTGGGAAGCGTGGCGGAGTCGTGCCGGGTGGGTGCGCTCGAGGCAGGGAGCCGGGTGGAAGGGAGTTGGGCGGTCCGGTCGCCGGAGGACGCGGGCCGTCTGGAGGTGCCCGGACCGGCCAGGACCGCCGTTCCGGTGGCCCTCCCGCCGGCGGAACCGCCTCGGGTGGAGTACGTGGGCGAGTACACGGTGGGCCGCCCGGAGACGTGGAAAGGCGAGGTGATCGTGACCGGCCGGGTCACGGTGGCGCCCGAGGCGGTGCTCACCCTGAGGCCGGGCACGCGCGTCCGGTTCCGCCGGGTGGACACGAACGGCGACGGCCTGGGGGAGGGAGAACTGCTGGTCCTGGGGGGGATACGCAGCCTGGGGGCACCGGATCGCCCCGTGGTGTTCGAGTCGGCCGAAGAGGACCCGCGGCCGGGTGACTGGGACAAGGTCAGTCTGATCGCGGCCGAGTACCCGGACAACCGGTTCCGGTACACGGTGTTCCGCCATGGCGTCCAGGCCCTCCACGCCCATTTTTCGCGCTTCGAGGCGGACTCGTGCCTGTTCGCGGACAACCTTCGGGCCGTCCAGTTCCAGGAAAGCGACCGGGCCCGGATCGTGGGGAGCGTGTTCGTGCGGAACAAGCAGGCCCTCCGGTTCCGGGACTCCGTGGTCGAGGTCCTGGGCAACCGGCTCTGGGGCAACCTCTACGGGATCCACGCGTTCCGGGCCGACCTGCGGTGTGAGGGAAACCTCGTGGAGGGGAGCCCCCTGGGCAGTTTTCTGGCCAAGGAGAGCCGCGTGGAGTTCGTGGGCAACCGGATCGGGGCGGGACGGGACGGAGCCCGGATGAAGGACCCGGACTCCCGGGCGCAGATCCGGGACAACCGGATCGAGGGCGTGGCCGAGGACGCCCTTTCGTTGAGCCGTGTGGAGGCCGTGATCGAAGGAAACCTGCTGGACCGGGCCGGCCTGGACCTGGTGGGCCTGGAGGCGGGCCGGGTCGTGCTCCGGCGCAACCGGTTCGGCCGGTCGGGCCGGCACGCGATCCATCTCAAGGGAGGCGCCGACGTGGACGCCCGGGGGAACTTCTGGAACGGAAGTCCGCCGGCGCGGATCCACGACCGGGAGGACGACCCCCTGCTGGGGCGGGTGTTCTGGCGGCCGGCGCTGGAGGAACCGCCCCCGGTTCCGTCCGGAGCGCTGCCGTGGTAAAGGGGACGAGGCGCCTGAGGCCGGCCGCTTGGCTGGTCGTGGCCGCGCTGGCGGTCTGCTGGGCGGCCGACAGCCGGGCCCGAACCCTGGAGGAGATCCGCCGACGCCTCCGGGCCGAGGCCGGCGTGGGTGTGGAAGGGCGGCGGGGTGACATTCCCCTGGTGAGCGTGACCGTGCTCCCGGGCGATACCCACCGACGCCTGGCCATGGAACTGTCGGGCATGCCCGAGGCCGAACGCATCCTGCGCAGCGTGGCGCCCGCCCTGAGACCCGGCGGCACCATCCACGTGCCGCGGGCCCTGCTCGCTCCTCCCCTGGCCGATCCGCGCACCGAAGTGCTCCGCCTGGACCGGGACACCCCCACCCTGTGGCGGCTGGTGACGACCCGGCTCCACACCCGGGGCATGGGGGTGGCGGTGACGGTGCGCAACCTCCAGCGGTTGAACGGCATCGTGGACCCCCGGCGCCTGCGCCGGGGGGAGCGGATCCTCGTGCCGGCAGACCTGGTGCGGACGGTGGGGAAGCCGGGGCAAATGGCCCTGAGGATCTCCCAGGCGTACCGTGTCCGGACGGTGCGCGGCCTGGAACGCAGGGTCCGGGCGGAGGACTTCCCCGCGCACCTTCGCCGCAGGCTCCGCCGCATGGGGCTCTGGCACCGCCAGTTGGGGCCCCGGCGGCCGGACCTGGTAGTGGTCCACACCACCGAACACCGGGGTGCGCCGTTCGCCAACGTGGCCCGGTACATCAGCCGGAAACGCTTGGCGAACTACCTGGTCGGGCCGGACGGCACGGTGTACGAGATCGTCCCGGACCGGTTCCGGTCGTTCGGGTGCGGCCCGAGCCTGTGGGAGGGCCGGTACCAGGTGGACTTCAACGCGATCAACGTGGAGATCTATGCCGACACCGCGCCCGGCTCCGGCGGCCGGGGGATTCGGGAGGTCCAGTACCGGGCCCTCAGGGCCCTCCTGGCCCGGTTGCGGGCCCGGTACCCCGTGCTCCACGAGGGCCGGGTGGTAACCCACCGGATGGTGGCGGTGAACTACCGCACCGGCATGCGTTCACGCAAGGGGGACCCGTATGTGTTCGATTGGAGGCGCGCGGGTCTTCCGGACAACAGCCGGGCGCTCGACCAGGACGTGCTTCTGGGCCGGGCACGGCTGTGCACCGACCCTCGGTACGCGGATCGCGTCACCGAGGGCCAGGAGGCTGCGGCCCGTCTCCACGAGACCCTTTGACGTGGTCCAACACAGGGGAAATACGGCGAAAAAATGCGGCCTCGGGCCAGGAGGAAAACCCGAGGTCGCGATCCCGCGGCCCGGAAAGGAGGGGGAAAACGGACCGCGGGGGAACGTTCCCAATTACCATTCTAATTCCCTTTCCGCCGGATGCAATCCCGGCGGACGACCCGCCCGCGGAGGAACGCCGTGCGCGCACCGGTTCTCCACGTGTTCCGGAACAGCCCCCGGGGATTCGAGACGTTCCGGGGCGCCCTGTGGCTCGGCCGCACCACCGGGTTGCCCGTTCGCGTGTACTTCCCCGAGGCCCGCAACTTCGTGCTGTACTTCGAGGGGGCGGCGGTCCAGGTGGATCTGGACGAGTCGTACCTCTACGCTCCGGAAACGGCCCGTCGCAGGGCCCGGGCGATCGGGGAGGAACTGGGGGCCGGATGGGAGGAACAGCCGGCCACCGGCCGCACGGGCTCGACCCTGCCCGACATCCAGGGCCGGTTCAGCCTGATTTCGTGTCCCCGGGCCATGGCGAGCCCGTTCTCGCACCCGTGGATCCCGCCGGCCGTGCTCGGCCCGCGGGTCCAGGCCCTGGTGCGGCGGGCGGACGCCCCGGTCTTCCTGCCGGCTCCCTGCTGGATCCCGTGGGATGAGGTGGTCAGCCTGTACGGGGGTTCGCCCTTTGGACTGGGCGCGCTGCTGTGGGGAAGGGCGCTCGCCCGCCTGGCCGGGGTGCCGTTCCGGGTGCTGACCCACACCGAGGGGGTGGACGAGGCAGGCGCCCGGGGGAACCTGGAACGGGCGGACCTGCTGGACGAGGTGGAGCCCGTGTGGGAGCGGCACACCGGCACGTTCCGGGAGATGCTGCAGGACATTCCCCGCGCCGCGCTCGTGGTGCTGGGCGCGTTCGGGGCGAGTCCCATCCGGGAGAGGGTGGTGGGGAGCCGGGCCCACACGGTGCTCATGACCGTGCCCTACAACCTGGTGCTGGTGGGCCCGCAGGCCAAGCCTCCCCGGGTCCTGCTGGGCGAGTGAGACCGTGCCGTCTCAGGGGGCGCGTTCCGGTTCGGACCCGAGGCCCGCGAGGGTCCCGACCACCTCCTCGATGATCCACGACGGGGTGGAGGCCCCGGCGGTTACGCCCACCCGCCGGCAGCGCCGGAGTCCCTCCAGGGGGAGTTCGGCCGCGGTCTCCACGTGGTACGCCGGCGTGCCCAGCCGCCGCACCACCTCGGCCAGCCGCCGGGTGTTCGCCGAGTTGCGACCGCCGATCACCACCACGGCGTCCACCTGTGCCGCCAGTTCCCGGGCCTCGCTGAGCCGGCGGTGGGTCGAGCGGCAGATGGTGAACAGGGTGGAGGCGTTCGGGAAGCGTGCGAGCACCCGCTCCCGGATCGCCTGGAACGTCTCCTCGTCCTGGGTGGTCTGGGCCACCAGGAGCACCCGGCCCAGTTCGGGCAGTCGATCCACGTCCTCGGGGGAGCACACCACGAACGCCGGCCCCTGGGCATGCCCCACCAGCCCCACCACCTCGGGGTGGTCCGGATCCCCGGCGATCACCACCGCAAATCCCTGCCGGCTGTGCTCGGCGATGCTGCGCTGGATCCGGGCCACCTTGGGGCAGGTGGCGTCCACCACGCGCTCGGCCTGGGCTTCCAGACGCTGGCGCTCCGAGGGGGGGATGCCGTGGGCCCGAACGATGACCGGGGCGTTGGGGAGCGGATCGTGCTCGCCCACGGCCACGATGCCCTCTGCGGCCAGTTTCTCCAGTTCCTGGGGGTTGTGGATCAGGGGGCCGTGGGTGTAGACGGTACGCCCTTCTTCGCGGGCCACCCGCAGCGCCATCTCGATGGCCCGTTTCACGCCCATGCAAAAGCCCGCGGAGCGGGCCACGAGGATCTCCATGGGAACTTCGGCGCCTGCCGGTTGCGTGCCCTAGAACGGCACGTCGTCGTTGGGGTCGAACCCCTCGTCGGCCGGTTCCGGGAGGTCCGGGTCCTGGGCGGCGGGTTCCGGAGCAAAGGAGGACGGCTCGGGCCGCTGTGCCCGGGGCCGGCCCACCAGCACCATGCTGTCCGCCACCACCTCGGTCTGGTACCGGGTGTTGCCCTCCCGGTCCTCCCACTTGCGGGTCCGCAGCCTTCCTTCGATGTACACCTGAGAGCCCTTGGCCAGGTAGTTGGAGCACGTCTCGGCCAGGCGGCCCCAGGCCACGATGCTGTGCCACTCGGTCCGGTCCTGCCACTCGCCGCCGATCTTTGCGCGTTCCGTGGTGGCCAGGGAGAAGTTGCACACCGCTGTTCCGTTCTGCGTGTAGCGGAGTTCCGGATCCCGGCCCACGTTCCCCAGCAAGATCACCTTGTTCACGCCCCTGGCCATTGGACATCCTCCGTCCGGAAAAGGGTTCACTTCGTCATTCTAGTGGCGCCGGGTTTGTCGGTTCAACCCGGCTACCATCGCCAGGTGAGCCCGAGCGCCGTCCCGCCCCCCGGGAGCGCCACCAGGTTCCACCGGGGCACCGCGGCCTCCTCCCACCGGGAGAAGAAGCGCCTCGACTCCCGCCGGTTCCACTTGTGGGCCGCGTTCACCGCGCTCACCACGTTGCCGCTGTACCATCCCAGCTCCAGCACCCCCAGGATGCCCGCGAGCGCCCACTGGTCCCTGCGGGCCGCGCGCCACGTCCCCCACAGGAACAGACCGTTCACCGCGAACGAGACGGCCGCGTCCCTGGGCCTTCCCGCGTAAAGGTGGCCCGCCCCCGGAAGGACCGCCGCAAGACCGCCGGCCACGGCCGGGTGCTTCCTGGGGAGCGCCGCGTAGTCCTCCAGGATGTCCTGCCGCCTCCCCGGGAGGCCGGCCCCGGGATTGCCCGAGCGGATGAGCGCGAGCGTGCCCAGGATCCGGTGCGCCTCCGGCGCCCCGGGCACGAGGAGCAGCCGGGCGGCTTCGGCCGCCCGGCCCGCCCGGTAGAGGGCCGTGCCGAGGAGCAGGCGTCGCTCCGGAGACGGGGCGCGCTCGTGTGCCCTCCGGAACGCCTCTGCCGCCTGGCCCCACCGACCGGCCAGGGCGTAGGCCCGGCCCAGACCCTCCAGGGCCCGCGTGGCCCCGGGAGCCTCCGGGTAGTGGTGGAGGAAGCGCATGTACTCCGTGGCCGCCCGGAAAGACTCCCCGGCCCGCAGGAGCGCGTCCGCGAACGAAAGGATGCCCTCCGGGGATCCGGGCTGCGGGGTTCCCGCCGCGCCGGCGGAAACCGCCAGCAACAGGAGCGTCGCAGCGGCGGGAACGAGCCTACGGGTCAAGACCGCCCCTCAGGAAAGCCAGGTCGTCCTCCACGGGTGCATACACCCTCCAGCGCCCTCCCACGAGGATGCGCGGGGCAAAGGCCGCCTCGTCCGCCTCGGACAGGAGCCGCCCTGCGGTGAGCACCCATCCCGCGATCGGCCCGCAACGCGCCACGGCCTCGCGTGCGTAGGCCGAGCACGAGGGGTAGCTGGGGCACCGGCTCCCGTCCACCCGCCCGACCGTGGCCCGGAAGGCCCGCAACGCCCAGTCGAACGCCACGGCCACCGGATTCGTGGGCTGCCGGGCCTGGGAAGGGCGGACATGCCACCCTGCCGGGGTCCACGGGGGCGCGGCCCGCGCCCCCGTGGACAGCATGACGGCCACTGCGGCCGCGCTCAGGACGTGTGCCGTGCGGCCCATCAGAAGTAGTACCGCAATCCCAGGTTCACGAAACTCTCGCCCCAGGTGCCGAAGGCGGTCTCGTCCCCCACGTCCTGGAGCGACAGGCCGGCCTCGGCGGAAAAGCCCAGGTGGGGCAGGCCCTGGAAGAAGTACTCCACCCCTGCGAACGCCTCGGCACCCACGCCCGCGTTGCCGTCGCCGCCCTCCTTGCGGTACAGCCAGGCCAGCCCGGCACCCCCGTACACGTGCAGGTTCTCCTCTTCCACGGCCTTGATCAGGAAGCGGCCGCCCAGGGTGAAGAACCGCTCGTCCCCGGTGTTGCGGTCCACGACCCGGAACCCGCCGAGACCCTCCAGGGCCAACTGCCGGTCCACCCAGTATCGCACGGCCAGGGACGACACGCCCGACCCCTCGGGCCCCAGCGCCTTGGAGAAGCCCGCGCCCCACTGGCCCGAAAGGTCCTTGGCGTGCACGGGCAGCGAGACGGCGAGCGCGATAAAGGCGATGACGGCTCGTCGCACGGTTTTCCCCTCCTGTCCGGCTTGCAGAATTCAGAGGACCACTCCGGCAGGCGGCGTGGCGCCTGCCCGCCCGGGAGCCGACACGGGTTTCGCCTTCGGTGTGGGATCGGTTTTCCGGCCGCGATTTGGGCCGTCTAACGGTTAATAGTTACCAGCCAACAGCGAACAGCGAGCCCCCGATGGCTCGCCGCCTTCGACGACCACCTTCCAAGTGACTTCTCGCTCGGAAACCTCAGGGCTGCGGTGACGCCTGCGGCGCAACCCTCTCGGCTTTCTACCGATTCGGGCCGACTGCTCCACGCCGGCCCGGGACCCGTGGCATTCCGTCATGCGTTTCGCCCGGGAGGGTCCCCCTGCGAGGCACGGGCGCTCACAGGGGTTCACCCACCGAGGCCGTGGCCCCGAAGCGGAAACGGGCCCCGGGCGACACTCCTGTGGGCCACACCCACCTACCTCCCCCCCCGGCGCACCCCTTCAGCTAAAGGCAAATCTGTCACCTGCGAACAGGCCGTCTTGCGGTCCACCGGATCCAAGATCCGTTAACCGATGGCTGTGTGCAGATAGCCGGAAGACGCCAGCCGCCGCCATGGCTGCAACATTCAGAGATCGAAAGGGGCTTTCGGTTTCCTGGCTTCCCTGCCTTCCGGTCCATGCCCTACTCCCCGCCCGTCTTCGCAGCCCGGGGGGCCTGGCGGTACACGAGCCGGGGCGTTTCCAGGGTGACCTTGGTCCAGGGCGGCACGCTCTCGGTGAGCCACACGTTTCCGCCGATCACGCAGCCGCGGCCGATCACGGTGTTGCCCCCCAGGATGGTGGCGCCCGCGTAGATGATCACGTCGTCCTCGATGGTGGGGTGGCGCTTCACCCCGCGCACGATCTGGCCCTGCTCGTCCCGGGCGAACGAAAGGGCCCCCAGGGTTACGCCCTGGTACAGGGTGACCCGGTCGCCGATCTCGCAGGTCTCGCCGATCACCACGCCGGTTCCGTGGTCGATGAAGAACTCCCGTCCGATCCGCGCGCCCGGGTGGATGTCGATGCCCGTGAGGCTGTGGGCGTGCTCGGTCATCATGCGGGGCAGGAGCGGCACCCCGATGTCGTGGAGTTCGTGTGCCAGCCGGTACACGGTTACGGCGTACAGGCCCGGATAACAGAACACGATCTCGTCGTAGCTCTTGGCCGCGGGGTCCCCGCGGTAGGCGGCCACCACGTCGCCCGAGGCCATCTCGCGCACCTTGGGCAGGCGCCGTAGGAACTCCAGGGCCTGGCGCTGGCCCGTGTCCAGGCAGTGGGTGCACAGGCTCTCGGTGCGGCGGCACTCGTGCCGGATGGAGCGCGAGATCTGGAGGCTCAGCCGGTCGAACAGCTCGGCCGCCCCCTGGCCCACGCGGAACGGAAGGCTCGCCCAGTCCAGCTCCTGGCGACCAAAGAACCCGGGGAACACCAGCCGGATCATGAGCTGCACGAGGTCGGTGACCTCCTCCTTGGAGGGGATCAGGGCGGCGTCCACGTGGGCGATGTGGGGAACCGTCCGGCAGCTCTCCACCAGCGCCTCCAC
>CAZBGL010000320.1:0-10772 GCA_964491375.1 uncultured Thermodesulfobacteriota bacterium
CCAGCCGATCGAACAGGAGTTGTTCGAAACGGGTAAACGTCCAGGTCCGGTCGCACCCTGGGTTTTTGCACGCCACCTGCCTGTCCTCCAGCCCGGCCATGCGCTCCATACACTCGGGACACAGCCTCTTGGGGGGCCTACGGCCCGCACGAAGGTCTGCAAGCTGCTCCACCGGGCGGTACACCCAGGTTCCGGAACACACGTGGATGCGGCACGGCATGGGACGCTCCTGGAGCCGTTCCAGTTCCTCCCGGCAGGCGGCACACCGGCGCCGGGGTGGGGTCCCGCCCCGGCCCTGGCGAAGGGCCACGAGCTGGGAAAACCGGCCCCAGGTCCACGTTCCGTTGCAGCCCGGAGTGGAGCAGGGGATCTGACGGTCCTCGAGCGCCTTGAGCGCCTCGGCGCAGTCCCGGCACAGGCGCGACGGCGGCTTGCGGCCGGCACGGGCGTCCACGAGCTGCTCGTACCGGTTGTAGGGCACGCCGCGCTCGCAGCCCGGAACCTTGCAAGGGAGTTCCCGGTCTTGGAGGCTCCGGAACTCGGCGTAGCAGGAGGCGCACATCCGTTCGGGAGGGGAACCGCCACCCGAGGCGAGCTGCTCGGCAGGGCTCCACGTCCAGGTGTTGTCGCAGCCCGGCACCCGGCAAGGGATCTGCCGGGGGGCCAGGTTCCTGAGTTCCTGGCGGCAGTCGTCGCAGAACAGGTGCGGCGGGGCTCCCCGTCCGCGAACCGCCCAGACGAGCTGTTGGTACCGGCTCACGTGCACGGGGTTTTCGCATCCCGGCCGGGCGCACGGAACGCTGCGGTCCTCGAGTTCCCGGTACAGGCGGTGGCACCGGTCGCACATCCGCCGGGGCGGGTCCTTCTCGCCCCGTTGCAGGGCCTCGAGAACCTCCCGGGGCGACTGGGTCCACGTACGGTCGCAACCGGAGACCCGGCACGGCACCTCCCGGGGCTGGACGGCGGCGCTCAGGGTGATGCGCATCGCGGCTCCTCGTGGGACAAAGACTCAGCGCTTCTCGCACAGTTCCAGGTACAGGTGGCCCCTCGCCGCTGGGGGGCCGGCCCCCTTGCCCGCCAGCCGGAGCCGCATGCCCGGACGGGCACCGGCCGGTATGCGCACCCGCAGGCGCTCGGTACCCTCCGGCCCCGGCACGGCGATCTCCACGTGTCCCCCCTGTTCCAGGATCTCCTGGTCCACGGGCAGGCGATACGTCACGTGGCGTGCGGCCCGGCTCGTCGGTTTCGGAAGGGCGGCGGCGATGATCCGGCGCAGCAGCCCAGGGCTGCGGTCCGAAAGACGGCGCGATCCGTTCGGGCCTCGGGGCCGGAACCGGCCGACGCCCCCGCCCGGGAACAACCACCCCCCGAGCGGCCCCACGAACACGAACCCGCCGAAAAAGAAACCGCCTCCCGCGCGGCCGAACACCCGCCGGAGGTACACCTCGTCGAACCGCAGACCTTGCCGGGCGAACTCCCGGGACAGCTCCCTCAGCCACGGCCCGAACACCGGGTTCCGGAACAACTCGGCGAACAGGTCCTCCGGCCGGAACTCCACCTCTGGCCCCGCCCGGGCCCGGGCCGCGTCGTACGCCGCCCGCCGTTGGGGGTCCCCCAGCACGGCGTAGGCCTCGGTGAGCTCCTTGAACGCCTCTTCCGCCCGGGGATCGCCCGGGTTGCGATCCGGATGCAGTTCGAACGCGCGGCGGCGATACGCGCGGCGGATCTCCTCGTCGGATGCCTGCGGCGGAACCCCGAGGATCGCGTAGTAGTCCTTCACGGCTCCCGGCTTCCCGCGTTCGGCGCGGTTTGGTCCAGAAAGTCCGACAAGATCTGGGCAAGCGCTTCCGGCGCTTCGATGGGGGTCATGTGGCCGGCCCCGGGGACCACGGCGACGCGGGCTCCGGGCACCCTTTCGGCCGCGCGGTGGGCCAGTTCCGGCGGCGTGAGGCCGTCCAGTTCGCCGCTCGCGAACAACGTGGGCACCCGGATCGAGGGCAGCACGTCCTCGTAGTGCCCCCTGTCCCGGATGGCGGCCACGTCCCGGGCGAACGCTTCGGGGCCGATGGTCCGGCCCATGTCCACGAGCAGGTCCCGCAGGGGGCCGCGGGCGTTGTGCGGGGCGAGCACGCTCTCGGCGTAGGTGCCGAGCACCGCGTCGAACTCTCCACGCTCGATCAACCGGAGCACCTGGTCCCTTTTGGAACGCCGGTCGGGCGTGTCGCCGAAGGGTGTCGTGTCCACCAGGGCCACGGCCCAGAGGCGCTCGGCATGGTGCCGGAGGAGTTCGAACGTCACGTATCCCCCCATGGACAGCCCCGCCACGGCTGCCTCGCGTGCGCCCACCGCGTCGAGCACCGACACCACGCCCTCCGCAGCCGCCCGGATGCTCCCGGTCCCCCAGGTCCGGGGGTAGACCACGGTATGACGTTCGGCCAGCCTCCGGCCCACGGGCCGCCAAAGCCGGTGGTCGCACCCCAACCCGGGGATCAGCACCACCACCGGCCCCGAACCTTCGCGTGCAAAGTCCATCGGGCCCTCCTCCGACCCCTTCAACCTACACGAAAACCGCTCCGTTTTCCAAGGGGATTCGGGCGGTTGGCGCCCAGGGCCTGGGCGGCGACGGCGGGACGTGGTATATGATCAGCGGGTCCCGTGAGCGGAGAGGAGGAACCCTGGCCGTGGAAGCGCTTGCCGTGTTCCGGCCCGAAGCCGTGGAGATCTTTCCGGTGGTGCTCTTGCGCATGGCCGTGGCCTTCGTGTGCGGGGCGCTGGTGGGGGCGGAGCGGGAGTGGAAGGGCAAGCCGGCGGGCCTGCGCACGAACATCCTCATCTGCCTGGGGGCCGCTCTGTTCACCATGGGCTCCGAGTACATGGCCAAGTTCGTGGCCCACGCCCCCCAGGAGTCCACCCGCATCGCCGCCCAGATCGTGAGCGGGGTGGGGTTCATCGGCGCGGGCGCCATCCTGAGGAGCGGCCGGGGGGTGGTAGGGCTGACCACTGCGGCCACGATCTGGCTCGTGGCCGCGATCGGCGTGGTGGTGGGCATCGGTTTCGTCTGGATCGGTCTCATCACCGCGGTGATGACCGTGCTCACCCTCCTTCTCCTGGGCCGGGTGGAGAAACGGATCATGGGGCCGTGTGAGATGCGCACCCTGGAAGTACGGATCGGTCCCGACCGGCCGGTGACCCTGGCGCGCCTGGAGGCCGTGCTGGAGTCGGCCCAGTGGCCCACCCGGGTGGACCGGATCGAATCCAGCGACGAAGGGATCACGATCACGTTCACCTACTGCGCCCGCCATCCGGCCCACCGAGGGGTGTTGTGGGACCTGGGACAGCTCTTGGAGTAGGGGGCACCACGGTCACGAGGTGAACTGCTTGACGGGAGCCGGAAGACGGAGTGTCTCCCGTTGCCCGCCGTTCCTTCGGGGGCCTTCCAGCTGGCGGGCGTCCGCCGCCCAGAACGCGGGCCACGCGGGGCCCAGGCATCGGGAATCCCTATCGATCCAGCTCCGGTGATCGGGGTAGCCCGTTTGACCGAAGGCACCGGGGACCGGGTAGGATGGAACGGGGTCGCGGGTTCACGGGGCACAACCCATCCTGCCCGGGAGGTGAGGAACCATGGGAGAGCGGCTGGACTGTTCGGGACTGGCCTGCCCGGAGCCGGTGCTGCGCACCAAGCAGGCCCTCGAGCGGATGACACACGGGACGCTCGTCGTGCGCGTGGACGACCCGGCCGCCCGGGACAACGTGCGGCGGTTTGCCGAGTCCCAGGGGTGCACGGTCACGGTGACCCAGACGGGAGCGGACACCTGGGACCTGGAGGTCACAAAGGGTGGACCGTGCGCCACGGGTTCCGTCACGCCGGGGACCACGGAAACCGCCCCCGGGCCCTTGGCCCTGCTGGTGGTCTCGGACCGCATCGGACCGGAGCCGGATCTGGGGGAACTCCTCCTGAGGTCGTTCCTGGGCACCCTGGTCCAGGCCGCATCCAGGCCCGCGCGGATGCTGTTCTTGAACCGCGGGGTGCACCTGACCACCGAGGGCTCGCCCGCTCTGGATGTCCTCCAGGACCTGGCCGCTGCCGGCGTGGAGATCTTCTCCTGCGGGACCTGCCTGGAATACTTCGGCAAGAAGGACAAGGTACGGGTGGGCCGGGTGGCGAGCATGTACGACACGGTGGAGACCCTGACCGGTCCCTTTCGGACCGTGACCGTCGGATGACGCGCATGACCGAGCGGAAAAAGCGCCTGACCGCACTGTCGCGGGCCGCCGGCTGAGCGGCCAAGATCGGGCCGGGGGACCTGGCCTCGGTGCTGGAGGGGTGGGACCCGCCCTCGGACGACCGGGTGCTGGTGGGGCTGGCCACCGGGGACGACGCCGGGGTGTACCGGCTGAACCGCTCCCTGGCCCTGGTCCAGACCGTGGACTACATCACCCCCGTGGTGGACGATCCCTTCCGGTTCGGCCAGATCGCGGCGGCCAACGCGCTCTCCGACGTGTACGCCATGGGGGGCACGCCCCTGACGGCCCTGAACGTGCTCCTGTACCCGGCGTGTGACCTGGATCCGGAGACCGTGGCCCGGATCCTCAAGGGGGGAGCGGACAAGGTGCGGGAGGCCGGCGCCAGCGTCGTGGGAGGGCACACCGTGGACAACCCGGAGCTGGTGTACGGCCTGGCGGTGACCGGATGGGTCCACCCGGAATGCCTGTGGTGCAACAGCCGCCTGGAACCCGGCGACGCACTCGTACTCACCAAGCCGCTGGGCCTGGGCCTGCTGGCCACCGCGGCCAAGGCCGGCATGGCCCGTCCAGAGGACGCGCAGCGGATGGCCGAGGTGATGGCCGGGTTGAACCGGTGGGCGGCCGAGGCGGCCCGCGGGCTGCCGGTGCACGGTGCAACCGACGTGACCGGGTTCGGTCTGGCCGGGCACGCCCGGAACCTGGCCCGTGAGAGCGGGGTGGACGTGGTGTTCCGGTGGGAGAGCCTTCCGGTGCTTCCGGGTGCGCGGGAGGCGTTGCTTGCCGGGCTCGTCCCCGGCGGGGCCTACCGGAACCGCGATGCCCTGGGGCCGGCCCTGGACGTGCGCACGGGGGGCGGCGAGGACGCCGCCCTGATCGTGTGCGATCCCCAGACATCGGGCGGCCTGCTCCTGGCCCTGCCGCCGGCCGCCGCCCACGCGCTCGTCTCGCGGCTTGAACGACAGGGCAACCGATGGGCCGCCGTCGTGGGGGAAGCGGTGCCGGGGGAGGGCCGGGTGGTCGTGGTGTGAACGTGGACGGAGGCCGGACGGGATGACCGGTGCAGCGGGAGAGTCCAGGGAGTGGCTGGACGCGGCGGCGCGGGAGGTGGGGGCGGACCTCGTGGGAGTGGCCGATCTCGTGCGGGCCGGTGGCCTGGAGACCGATCCCCCCGATCTGTTCCACGGCTTCTCCCGCGCCGTGGTGATGGGCCTGAAGCTTCCGGACGCGCCGGTGGACACCTGCACCGAGGGGCCCACCCCGGTGTACGCCCTGGCCTATCGCACGGCCAACGACCTGTTGGACCGCATGGCGTTCCGCCTGGCCCGGCGGATCGAGGCGGAGGGGCACCGGGCACTGCCGCTTCCCGCTTCCCAGCTCCTGGACCGGGAGCGGCTGACCGGCCACGTCTCGTACAAGGCCCTGGGCCGGCTCGCCGGGCTGGGGTGGCAGGGCAAGAGCCTTCTTCTGGTGAATCCGGAGTACGGCCCGCGGTTCCGCATGGTGGCGGTGCTCACGGACTGGGATCTGGCGGCGGACGCCCCTGTGCGCAACCGCTGCGGCTCGTGCTCGGCCTGCGCCGAGGCGTGCCCGGCCGGTGCGATCCGGAATGTGGGCACCGAAGACCACTACCGCGCCCGGGAGGAGGCCCTGCGCTTCGACCGGTGCGCGGAGTTCTGCATGGCCTGTGCGGCCCGGCCTCATATCGAGAAGCCCATCTGCGGGGTGTGCGTGCGGGTGTGCCCCTGGGGGAGCCGGAGACGGGGGACCCGAACAAAAAACTGCCGGAGCGCGGGAAAGGAGGGGAAACCGCGCCCCGGCCCACGAGGGGTTTCGCGTCGGGTTGGGTCAACGAACAGCCGACGCGCATGATCCTTGTCGGCCGGGGCTTCGGATTTCTTTAGGCCGCGTCAGCGGTTTTTGGCTCTTTTCCTGCCGGACGGGCCCGCTGCCACCCGATCCAGGCCATCCACACCAGGGCGCCCAGGGCAGCACCGGCCGCATCGGCACCCAGGTCGGCCACGCTCGGTTCCCGGCCGGGCACGAACGCCTGGTGCACCTCGTCCGTCAGCCCGAACCCCACCGACGCGGCCCATCCCCATCCCCCCGCGCGCAGCGCCGCCCCGCCCACGGCCCGGGACCACAAGAACCCCATGGGCACGTACTCCAGGGCATGGAGAACCTTGTCCCCCAGGGCCCAGAAGAGGTCGGGTAGGGGGGGACGGGACAGGTGGGACAACCAGAACACCACCCCCATATAAAAAAAGGGAGGGCCGAACCGCAGGGCCAGTACACGCAAACGCCTCAAGCCCACCTCTCGCCGGTCGGTCGCTCTGCTCGGAGCTTGCAGGGTACGGCTGCCGCCCCATAGAATCAAGCCATGGATCCTTCCCTCGTGGCCACCCTCCGATACCTCCAGCGCACCGGCGTGTGGCTCCTCGGGGCAGACGCGGCCCCTGCCGAACGGGCCACCCTCGACGACGTCCGGAGGGAACTGGGAGACTGCCGGAGGTGTCGCTTGTGGGAGACCCGCACCCAGATCGTGTTCGGTGTGGGTTCACCCGAGGCGGAGCTCGTGTTCGTGGGCGAGGCACCGGGGTTCCACGAGGACGTGCAGGGCGAGCCGTTCGTGGGCCGGGCCGGCCAGCTCCTGGACCGCATGATCTCGGCCATCGGGCTCAGCCGGGACCGGGTGTACATCGCCAACGTCCTCAAGTGCCGCCCTCCGGACAACCGGGATCCCGCGCCCGACGAAGTGGCCGCCTGCATCCCGTTCCTGTGGCGCCAGATCGCGGCGATCCGGCCTCGGG
The DNA here is from genome assembly GCA_964491375.1 of uncultured Thermodesulfobacteriota bacterium. Classification (GTDB taxonomy): domain Bacteria; phylum Desulfobacterota; class Deferrisomatia; order Deferrisomatales; family Deferrisomataceae; genus CAZBGL01. Next base: position 7,053 of record CAZBGL010000320.1, read on the forward strand.
TGATCTGCGCCCTGGGTGCCCACGCGGCCCGGAGCCTGCTGGGGGTCGAGGGACCGATCACGTCGCTCCGGGGCCGGCCCCAGCAGGCGGGGCGGTGGACCGTGGTCCCCACCTACCACCCGGCCTTTCTCCTCCGGAACCCCCGGTTCAAGCGCCAGGCGTGGAGCGACCTCAAAACGGTGAGGGCGCTCCTTTCCGCCTCTCGCAACACCCCTCCGGGGTAGACCGGATTGTCCACGGGCCTCCGGCTGCAACCGGCCGATCGCTCGCGTCCCGGAGCGTGCCCGCGCCCCCGGGGCCGTGCTTGCCCCGATCCGCCGCGCTCCCGGCGGTTTCTCGACGAACGCCCATGAACGATACGGGCTCGTCCAGGAAAGGGTTGCCCCACGGCCGGCCGTGGCCAGGCCAGGGAAGCCCCCGACGCGGACAGATCCAGAAGCGCCTGAAGGCTCCGAGCCGCCCCGGCCAGAAGGCTCTCACCTCCGGGGGGAGTGGGCGCTGCCCCGAGCCCGTATCCGGGGTTCAAAGTACAGGCACCGGGTACCGGAGGCCTGCCGTACCGTCTCGGAGGGCACCGCACGGCTCTTGAACCCCAGGGCCCGGCACCCCCGCGGAAACCGGGGGTCCCACGTCACGAAGAAATGTCGGCAGTGGAAGCAGTTCACCCGGTGGGCGCCGGCCATGGTCAGTTCGTTCCCAGCAGGCTCCGGGCCAATGCATCCACCCGGCGTGCCAGTTCCTCGGCGGCCCGGCGGAAGAGGGGTTCGTAGTCATAGGCCCACCGGTCGAAGTCCTCCTGCCGGATCACCCTGGAGGCGCCCGCCTGCAGGGACTCGACCCGGGAGGCCCCTCCCGGGCCGGATGCGTGGACCCGCGCCCGGAAGGTCACGGATTCGTGGATCTCTTCGGGGAGGGGCAGGTCTCCGTCTTCCAGGACGTCACCCGAAAGGCCCGGGCTGCCGGCGGCCCCGAGGGATGCCACGCGGACCGGTTGGGCACGGGGTGCCCCTCCCACCTCCTGGTAGCTCGAGTCCACCTCGAGGATCGTCACATCCGCCCGCACCACGGGCAGGCCTTGGGAACCCCCGGCTGCGTACGGTTCCAGGGCCTCCTGGACGAGACGCACCACCGGGATCCGCTGGTAGGTCTCGATGGGGCCCGCGAGCACCACGTAGGGTTCGGGCACCTCCGACCGGACCGCGAAATCGAGCCGGTAGTTGGGGACGGCCCGCCGCCCGGGCAGGGGGCCTGTGCACCCGGTCAGGAACGCGAGGGCCGTTGTGAGAAGCGTTATCCGGTTCATGGTGGTCCCCGCTTCGCCTGAGCCCCGCCGGCGGGAATCAGGGGGAAGGCGGTTCGTCTTGTTCTCGGGAGGGATCCTGCGTCCTGGGCGGCGCCTCCGCAGCACCTCCCCTCTTCCTGTAGTGACGCCACGCGTACGCGGCGCACAGCAGGGCGAGCGCCGGGGCCAGGTACGCGAACGAAAGCCGCGAATACCGAAGCACGAGCTCCCGGTTGTTGCCCACCACGTAGCCGATGGCGGCGAGGATCACCACCCATATGCCCGCGCCCAGGGCGGTGTACACCGCAAACGGCACCAGGGGCATCCGCGCCAGCCCTGCGGGAAACGAGATGTACTGGCGGATGCCGGGCACCAGCCGCCCCACGAACGTGCTGATCTCGCCGTGGGTCTGGAAAAAGCGTTCCACGCGGTCCATGGCCTTCGGGGTGAGCCCCACGTACCGCCCGTACCGCAGGAGAACCGGCCTCCCCAGGACCACGGCCAGCCAGTAGTTGAACAGGGCCCCCAGGAGGCTTCCCGCCACACCGGCCGCGATGACCCATCCCAAGTTCATCTGGCCCCGACTGGCCAGATACCCGGCTGGGGGGATCACCACCTCGCTCGGAAACGGAAAGAACGAGCTCTCCAAAAACATCATGACCACAATGCCGGTATACCCCAGTTTGCCCACCGTGGCCACGATGAACGCCACCACCCGGTGAAGGATCGAATCCATGTCCTCTCTGTGCTCCTCCGTGGACCCCGCGCGACGCGGGCTAACGCCGGTTCGCCACCAGGACGTACCCACCGCCCTGGGCCAGTTCCACGGCTCCAGGGAGTTCCCGAAGATACTTGTCCTTGGTCAGGACCACCACCCTGCGGGTGCCCTTCCAAAGGCGCTGGAATGCGGCCGTGCCCAGCACACGGTTTCTGGCCGAGGCCCCGTCAAACCGAAGGTCCCGGTGGATCCCTGCAAGCAGGGGGACCCGACCCGTATAGAACGCGAGCCCGGCACTCAGCGTCCGGTACTCGGCCAGGATGTCGTCTTTGCGGAGGACCCGTGCCGCAGCCCGTCCGGTGGGCCGGGCCGTCCGGAGGGGGAGGATCTCGCCGTGGGGAAAAGCCCAGGCCACGGCAAACGCGATCGCCGCCACAAGGCACGAGGCGGCCGCTGGTTCGGTTCCGAAACCGGGCCGGGTCCACGCCAGCGCCAGGGCCCCGGCCACGACCCAGGCGAAGGCCAGGGGGAGAAACAACTTGGGGAGGGCCGCCGGTGGAACCGCAGCCAGGTCCCCTCCCCGGAGGGGCAGCGCACCGGTTCCCACGAGTGCCGCGGCCGCGCCCGCCACGAGCAACAGGGCCCCGGCCGCCCTCAAGGAACCGCGGGTCCGTGGAGCTTCGTGGCCGACGGCAAAACCCGCCATGAGGGCGACCGCGGGATAGGAACTCAGTACGTACAGCGGCAGTTTGGTAGCCGGGAGGCTGAAAAACAGCGGCGGCACGAGAGCCCAGAGTCCCAGGAATCGTGCCGCCTTCGGCCGGCGGTGGAGCAGGGCCCTGAGCCCCTGGGGGACCGCAAGGATCCATGGAGCGCCCAGGGCCGGGAACACGTAGAGGTAGTAGTGCCAGGGATGGGGATGGCCCATCCCCCCTGCGCGCAGGCGGCTCGCGAGTTGTCCCTTCACGAAGTACTCCAGGAGTCCCGGCACCCGGGATACGACGTACAGGTACCACGGAAGGGCCACGGCGAGCATGAGCGGAACGCCCCATGCCGCTCCCCATGGGGCGGCCTTCTCCCTGGTGCGGCCGGCCGGGAACAGGCCGGCCAGCACGAGCAGGGGCACCGCCCATCCCACTGGCCCCTTGGCCAGAAAAGCCAGCCCCATGGAGACGTAGAACAGCAGCCGGGTCCCTGGCCCTCCGGAACCCACCCGCAGTTCATAGGCCGAGGTGAGAGCGGCGGTCTGACAGGTCACGAGGAGAAGGTCGGTGGTGAGCATCCGCTCGGCACCGATCACGGCCGGCGTGGTCACCAGGAACACCACGGCCCAGGCACCGACTGTTTCGCCCAGGTGTTTCCGGGCAAAGCGCCACACCGTCCACGCCAGCAGCAAACCCAGGAGCCCCTGGCATGCCCGGGCGCCCCACTCGTTGAGCCCGAACACCGCGTACCCGAAGGCCGAGAGCCAGTAGATGAGGGGAGGCTTGTGGAAGTGGCTGATGCCCAGGAACGTCGGGAAAGCCCAGTTGGCCGATGTCCACATCTCCCGGGCGGTCTCGGCGTACCGGGCGTCGCTGGGTTCCACGAGTCCGTACGAGCCCAGGCCGATCCAGAGAACGGCGGCCGCCAGGCCGAACGCGGCCAGGTCACGCCCCTGCGGCATCCGGGGTCTCGCCCTTCCACAGCATGAGGTTTCGGATGTACACCACGGAACCGA
>CAZBGL010000321.1:0-4856 GCA_964491375.1 uncultured Thermodesulfobacteriota bacterium
GCCCCGGGCGGCATCACCGCGCTCCGGGAGGGCCCCCTGGCTCGGGCGGGCGCGAACACGCAATATGCGACCTCGCCGCGGCAACCCGCCGCCCGGAAGCGCCCGGCGAGCACCCCCGGTCGGGCCCCTGCCGCCCGGAAACCCCGGGGCCGCGGCGACCGTCGGAGCCGCGCCCGCGCCTCGCAGGGGACCCTCCCGGACCCGAACGGATCGAAGGGGCCCCTCCCAACCGGCCCGGGGGCTCGGATCCGCGAAGGGGCCGGAAGGCCCAACGCCTTCGTCTCCCGAGCCCATCCAACGCGCAAGCGAGCGGCACGAAGGCCTCCGAGCACCCCCGCCGAGGCCGTGGCACCGAAGCGGAAACGGGCCCACGAGCCGGCATCCCACACCCGCGCCAGGACCCGGGGGCCGCGGCTCTGGAAGCCGCGAGGTCCGGGGTCCCCGCCCTCTCCCCACGGCGCAACGGGCGTCCTTTCGTCTCGCGCCACGATCGCCAGGTCGCAGCAGAGCCCAACAGCCGACGCCAATGAGTCGCGGCTCGCGCCCCGCTCCCACGACCAGCCTCCCGGCCCCCTTTCGGCCAGAGGCCGCCTCAGTCCTGGATCTTCGGGTCCAGGGCGTCGCGCAGGCCCTCGCCCAGCAAGTTGTATCCGAGCACGGTCAGGAAGATCGCCGCACCCGGGAACACGGTGACCCACCAGCCCCCTTCCAGGTTGTCCCGGGCCTGGGCCAGCATGTTGCCCCACGACGGCTGGGGGGGCTGTACCCCGAGCCCCAGGAACGACAGGCTGGACTCCACCAGGATGGCCCCGGCGATCCCCAGGGTGGCCGAGACCAGCACCGGCACCATGGCGTTGGGCAGCAGGTGCCGAAACAGGATCCGGGCGTCGCCCGCCCCTTGTACGCGGGCGGCCAGCACGAACTCCCGGTTCTTGAGGCTCAGCACCTCGGCCCGCACCATCCGGCACACCCCCATCCACCCGGTGAACCCGATGATCACCATGATGAGCCAGATGCTGGGCTTGAGGAACGCGATGGCCGACAGGATCAGGAAAAACGTCGGGATGGACTGCATCAGGTCCACCAGCCGCATGACCAGGCTGTCCCACCAACCCCCGTAGTAGCCTGCCGTGCATCCCAGCACGGTGCCGATGGCCACCGCGATGCCCACGGCCACGAACCCCACGAGCAGACTCACCGGAGCGCCGTACACCAGGCGGGAGAACACGTCCCGGCCCAGCTCGTCGGTTCCGAACCAGTGGGCACGGCTTGGGGGCTCCAGGATGTGCCGGATGTCCACCTGCGCGGGGTCGTAGGGGGCGATCCACGGATGGAACAGGGCCACCACCGCCAGCACCCCCACGATGACCAGGCCGGCCATGGCCTGGCGGTTCCGGCGGAGCCGGGTCCAGAGGAGCCTCCACGGTCCGCGGTGGGCGTCCGGAGGGGTCATGGCTTCTCGCGCAGGGCCCGTTCCAGTTCCTCCCGGGTCACCACGCCCTTGCGCTCCAGGACCCGGATCAGCAGGTCCACGAGGCCGGCCGCGTCCAGAGAGTCCAACGGTGAAATCCGGCGCTCCTCACCCCGTTCCAAGATGATCATCTCCTCGGATCCGTCCGGTTCCGGCAGCCGCACCTTTTCCCTCTTCCTGGTCGCCAGCGAAACCGGGTCGGGCCCCACCTTGCGGTAGTAGTAGTCGATGGCCCGCGCGATCGACGACTCGGTGGCCACCACGGGCCGCACGTTCACCCCGGTCTGGAACTCGATCTCAGCGATGGCATCCAGGTTGGTGGGGTCGGCCATGGCCAGGATGACGCTCTTTTTTCCCAGTTCCTCTTTCACGGCCACGGGCATCACGTGGTATTTTTCCGCGATGCGTTGGGGAATGGCGGCCACGGCCCGCGGCGAGATCCGCACCTTGCGGAAGTCCACGCTGGGCAGCCGCAACTGGGCCGAGAGGCAGCGGAGGATGTCCTCCTCCTTCACGAACCCCATGCGCACCAGGGTGGACCCCAGGCGCCCGCCCCACGTCTTCTGGCTGCTCAGCGCGGCGGTCAGTTGGTCCTCGTTGATGAGGCCGGCCTCCAGCAGGATCTCACCGATTCGTTTCCGTCTGGGCACGGTCGGCCGTCCTTTCCTGCCCCAGCCCTATCCCCGGCCGAAGCGGATCCGGGGGTCCACGATGGCATACGTGACATCCGCGATCAGGTTGCCCACCAGGGTGAGCGCGCTCCCCAGGAGCAGGATCCCCTGGATCACCGGGTAGTCCCTGGCCATGACGCTCTGGTAGAAAAGCTGCCCCATGCCCGGGATGGCAAAGATCGTCTCGAAGATCACGCTCCCGCCGATGAGCGCCGGGATCCAGAAGCCCATGAGCGTGACGATGGGCAGCACGCTGTTGCGCAGGGCGTGCACGTAGATGACCCTGCGCTCGGGAAGCCCCTTGGCACGGGCCGTGGTGACGTAGTCCTGGCGGATGGCCTCGAGCATGCTGCCCCGCATGTATCGGCTGATCCCGGCCAGCCCCCCCACGGCCGACACGAACACGGGCAGGATCAGGTGCTGCACCCGGTCCCAGAACCGGGCCAGGGGCGGAAGCGAGGCCGCATCCAGGGACTCCAAACCGGAAATGGGCAGCCAGCCCAGATCCACTCCGAGCCATTTCATGAGGAGGAGCGCCAGCCAGAAACTGGGCATGGAAAACCCCGCGAACACGAACACTGTGGTCGTCTTGTCGAACGAGGATCCTCGCCGGACCGCGGACATCACACCGAGGGGGATCGCCACGGCCAGGATCAGCAACAGGCTGACCAGGTTGATCAGGAGCGTGATCGGCAGGCGCTCCACGATCTTGTCCCACACGGGGCGCTTGTCCGGGCTCATGCTCCGGCCCAGGTCCAGCCGCACCACGTGGCCCAGCCAGGTCAGGTACTGCACCGGCAGCGGCTTGTCCAGGCCATAGTATTCCTCGAAGCGCTCCCGAAACTCGGCGCTCACCTTGGGATTGAGCTCGGTGTACAGCTCGACCGGCGAGCCCGGGGCCAGGTGCATGAGCGCGAACGAGATCACCGTGATCCCCAGGAGCATGGGGATCATGAACAAGACCCGTTTGACCACGTAGGCGATCACGGCTGGATGCGGCCTCTTCCTGGAACGACTAGCAGCGAACGGCGAACGGCCGACCGTCTCGAGCGCTCGGGGCTACCCTCCCCCTCCCAGCATCAGGGGCCAGACCTCGGATGGCACGAGACGGGGCACGATCTCCCTGCCCTTGCCCCTGTCACCCGAGGACCGTCGCCAACGGCGGTCGGCTGGACGGCGGCTGGCGGAAAGCGCGCCGGCTCGTGGTCTCGGGTCCAGGACGCTTCTCCTTCCTCCCCCTCGCCGGCAACCGACTCAAGGCACCTCCGCGTGGCGCTGGAGGGGCTTGGGTACGTACCAGCGCTCGAAGTTGTAGGTGATCCCGGCCGGCGCGGGCTGGATGCCGCGGATGCGGTTCGACACGGCCACCAGGGCGTACGGCACGTACAGGAACGTGTAGGGCTGTTCCTCCGCCAGGATCTCCTGGAACCGGTCGTACAGCCTCTTGCGCTCGGCCCGGTCGAACGTCCGGCGTGCCCGGACGAGCAGATCGTCCACCTCCGGGTTCCGGTAATGGGTGTGGTTGAGCCCGCCGGGTACCGCCTTGGACGAGTGCCACACGTCGTACAGGTCCGGGTCCTGGGTGATGGTCCAGCCCAGGATCACCGCGTCGAACTTTCCGGGTTTGACGAACTCGTTGATGAAGGCCGCCCACTCCAGCACGCGGATGTCGATCTCCACGCCGATGGCCTTGAACCGCTGCTGGATGATCTCGGCCGTCTTGATCCGCTGGTCGTTCCCCTGGTTCGTGAGCACCGTGAACCGGAACGGGCGCCCGTCCTTGTCCAGCACGCCGTCGCCGTCCGTGTCCTTCCAGCCGGCCTCGGCCAGGAGCTTCCGGGCCCTTTCCGGGTCGTACGGGTACTTGGGCACGTTCGGGTTGTACACCCAGGTGCCCGGCTTGTACGGGCCCGTGGCCGGCACGCCCAGCCCCAGGAGCACCCCTTCTACGATCTCCTGCTTGTTGATGGCATGGGTCAGGGCCCGGCGCACCCGAACGTCCTGGAACAGGGGGTTCTCCAGGTTGTAACCCAGGTATGTGTACGCGTTGGCCAGGTACTTGTACTTGTGGTACCGGCTCCGGAACCGCTCGGAGTTGGTCTGCCGCGTCCACTGCAAGGGCTTCAGGCCCATCATGTCGATCTTGCCGGCCAGGAGCTCGTTGAACTGCACCCCCAGGTCCGGGATGATCCGGAACACGTACCGGTCGAAGTACGGTAGGCGCATGCCCGTGTCCGGGTCGGTGTCGAAGTAGTCCGGGTTGCGTTCGAGCACGATCCGCTGCCCGGTGATCCACTCCACGAAGCGGAACGGCCCCGTACCGACGGGCTTGCGGCCCAACTCCGAGGTGTTGATGTCCTTCCCCTCCAGCAGGTGCCGGGGGAGCATGGCCACCCCCCACGAGATGAGCGCCGGCGCGAACGGCTCCCTGTAGCGCACCCGCACGGTGTGGTCGTCCACCACGTCCACGCGCTCGACGGGTTCGAAGTCCCCCCGGTAGGCCGTCAACGTGTTGGGGTCCATGGTGACCCGGTACGTGTACTCCACGTCCCGTGCCGTGAACGGTGCGCCGTCGTGGAACCGCACCCCCTTGCGCAGATGGAACGTGATCGTGAGGTTGTCCTCGCTGATCTCCCACGACTCGGCCAGGTCGCCCACCACGTTGTACTCGCCGTCGTACTTCACCAGCCCGTTGTAGATGAGCCCGGCCACGG
>CAZBGL010000322.1:0-8485 GCA_964491375.1 uncultured Thermodesulfobacteriota bacterium
GAGCACCGCCTCCCCACATCCGCGCCAGGCCCCCGGGCGGCGCGGCCATCCCGCTTCCCGGCGACATCACCCCACCCGCGGTTCAGCACCCGGTTCGCCAGCGGCACGGTGCCGCGGCGAAACAGGATACCGGACTTCCCGGCCTCCGGGGCCCCCGTTCCCTCGCACGGCGCGACGAACTCCGCTTCGTCTCCCGCAACGATCGCAGCGGAAGCACCGCGACGCCCCACCGGGGCGGGAGCCGCGCGAGCGGCAGGAAGGCCGCGCGCCGTCGCACCAGCCCAGCGGAGACTCTGCCGTTTGGCTCCTTGACGCATGAAAAAAATCGGGTATAGTGCACAAAACATGACTATTTTAGTATTATTTAGTCTCGGGCTGGCTCCTAACCCCCACCGGAGGAAGGAGGCCATGGGAACGCGCACGAAACCGAGAACGGGACGGATATCGGCGGGCCTCCGGAGATGGCCCGGTTTCATCGCCATCTTGGCCGCAGGGCTCGGAGTCCGGGCCGGATCCGCGGCCGCCGCGGGCTGGGCGGAGAGGCCGGATTTTTCGGAAGCCGCCGTGGTCGTCGACTTCGACGATCTCCAGCCGGGGCAGGAGGTGGCCGCCCAGTACCGGTTGCAGGGGGTGACCCTGTCCACGGGCGCAGGGCAGCCCCTCACCGTGCAGGACGCCGGGCAGGCGAACCTGGGAGCCGTGTCCGCGCCCCACGTGGCCGTAGCCGAGGGGGGCAACACGGTGGTCCTCCGGTTCGAGCACGGGGTGGAGCGCGTGGGCGTGTACGTGCTGGGCTCGTTCGGCCCCAACGACGCGGTGCTGCTTCGCACCTACGACGAGGCCGGGCAGGACGTGTACACCGCGGTGTACACGCCGCCCGGCGACCCGTACACCCCCACGCTCTCCAGCGGGTTCGAGGTGACCGCACCGCCCAGCTCGGTGACGGCCGCGTTCATCGGGGTGCAGGCGGACAAGCCCGTGATCCGGCGGGCCGTGCTGGAGCTTCCCCAGGGCCTCACCCCGGCGATCGACGACGTGGTCTTCGAGCCCGCCCCTCCGGACGGCGCGGCCGCGGATCTGGCGGCCGCGCTGGGGAGCGCCGACGCCGACCCGGGCTCCCGGATCGAGGCCATCGAGGCGGCGCTCGTACAGCCCGGCCCGGCCGCGGCCCGGGCCCTGCGGGACGCGGTCGAAAACCCGGACCTGGACCCCTACGTGCGCGAGCGGGCGGCCCTGGCCCTGATCGACCTGGCCGATCCCCAGGCCATCCCGGTGCTGGCCCGGGTGGCCCGGGAGACCTCCGACCCCTACCTGCGCATGGCCGCCCACCAGGCCGTGTGGGCCCTGCGCAAGGCGTTCCCCATGCCCGATCCGCCGGTGGTCGAGATCGTGCCGCCCCAGGGCCCGGTCTCGCCCGACCAGCCGTTCGAGCTCACTGCCAAGATCACCTGGCCCGTGGCCCGGAAGAGCGTGCAGGCCCGGCTGGTGGCCGGAAAGGGCCTGTCGTTGCGGGGCGGGGCAGGGGGAACAGCCTTCAGCGGCCCCGTGGAGGCGGGCCAGACCCTGGTGCTCGCCGGGTCGTTCCAGGCCGAGTCCGTGTGGACCGCGGGCCCGGAGGGCGGCAAGGAGGTCCGGTCCGAACAGGCCGGGATCGACGTGGTGGTGCGGGTGAACGACGGTCCGGTGGACATCGCCACGTACCGGGTGCCGGTGTACGTGGACTTCGCCCAGGGCACGGTCTCCACGGCCGAACCCCAGGTGCAGGAGCCCTCGGACCACCTGATCGAGGGAGGTCAGCAGCCATGACGGCGCAGCGCTTTGTCGTTTGGGCCTGCGGGCTCCTGGCGGGTGCGCTCCTGGCGGCCGCACCGGCCCAGGCCCGTTTCGTGCTCACGGGAACCCTGTACTACCAGGACGGCAACGTCCAGAGCACGCCGTCCGGGCCGTCCCTGGTGCCCGGCACCGAGCGCTGGGTTCCGGCCCGGTACGTGAAGGTCGAGGTGGTGGCGGATCCCCCGCCTGGAACCAACCAGGAGCCGGTGCTCGGCCGGGGGTACACCGACCGGTTCGGCCGGTTCGCGTTCAGCGTGGATCCCCTGGGCGCGACGGGGGGCACGGGATCCGTCGCCCGGGTGGTGGCCGAGGTGGACAACCGCTGGATGCGGATCTGGGCCGACACCGACTGCGTCAACGAGCGGCTGCGCCGAAAGCTCGCGGACGTGGACCTGCTCTCCGCGTGGACGAGCGGCCGGCTCGACCTGGGCCGGATCGACGTGCCGGCCGAGTGGACCACCCTGGAGGTGGGGGAGTGCCTGGCCGGAACGAAGGAGATCGTGGTGTCGTTCGCGGGCGCCCTGAACGTGAACGAGACCGTGCAGATCGCCTGGCGCCACATGGAGGACAACCGGGACCCGGCCGAGGACGACACGATCGGCGAGGTCACCATCGAGTACTGCGACGAGGCGTGGAACCACTACTTCACCGACCTGGTGCTCACCTGCTCGAACTCCGCCAGCGACGGCCTCGACTACGGGTACGTGGACGAGACGGTGATCCACGAGTACTTCCACCACCTCCAGTACGAGATCAGCACCTGGGACGGCCACGAGGGCTCGCACACCCTGTGCACCGAGACGGACACCGACGAGTGGAACGACCCGGAGTTCGCCTTTTCGGAGGCGTTCCCCACCTATGCGGCGCTGTACCTGATCGCCCAGAACCCCGATCTGAGCTCCGTGCGCGTGGCCTCGCTGATGACCGGCCCCTCCCCGGACAACCCGTGTGCGAGCATCACGTGGAGGGACACCGAGGACGACGAGCGCTGGATCTCGGTGGAGGGGAACATCCTGGCCGTGCTGTGGGACCTCTCGGACGGTCTCGGCTCGGAGACCGAACCCTGGGACGTCGTGGACGGCGAGGCCCTGGAGGGGCACCGCACGATCCTCCAGATCTTCGACCGGGAACTCGACCCCTCGGGCCCGTACAACATCTTTGCGGACGCGCCGGATCTCACCGACCTCTACTTGGCCTGGACCCGACGCATGGGATCGGACAGCCTGGCCCGGGGTCAGCCCGGCCTGGACGCCCTGCTCAACGCCGTGGGGATCATCCCGCACGGCGACGCCTACCGCGTGCCCGGAACGCGCAGCATCGTGGGTCCGGCGCCCGCGCCTCCCTCGGCCGACAGCGGCTCCCCTCCCCTGTTCGCCCTGCGGAGCGCGGCGTACGATCCGGACACCCGGCGACAGGACCTGCGCGCCTCGTGGTCCTTTGCCCGGTGGGCTCGCGGGCCCGGACGGACGTCCTCGTCCGCTTCGTTCGAGGCGTTCAGTCTGCCCATCGGCGTCACCAACATCGGATGGAGCAATATGGGGGTGGACGACCTGCCCAGGTACGGAAGCGATCCCAGCGAGGCCTCGTTCGAGGTGCGGGAGCTCCCCGGCGCGCCGGCGTGGCTCTCCGTGTCCCCCGGCTCCGGGGGCCTCCGTTCCCCCCCTTCGTTCCAGCGGCTGACGTTCTCGTTCGACCCCGAGGCCATGCCCTCGGGCGTGCTCACCGAGGTGGATACCGGGGTCGAGGTGGCGTTCGACATCCAGGCCACCCCCGAGGACGTCGCCGAGACCTGGACCATCGGCCTGGCCCTCCTCCTCGTGGACGGCCCGGACGACGACCCCGACCGGGACGGCCTGACGAGCCGCGAGGAGCTCATATGGTACCGCAACGAGAGGGGCGGCTCGACCGTGGCGTGCCTGGACCCCACCGTGCCGGACTCGGACGACGACGGCCTGAGCGACGGCGTCGAGAGGCGCGAGGGGACCGCCCCCTGTTTGGAGGACACCGATGGGGACGGGGCCACGGACCGGTTCGAGGTCGAGAACCGCCGGTGGGGATGCTTCCGGCCCACCTGGTGGGATCCGGACGCCGGCCCGGGCGAGGACCGGGACGGGGACGGCATGACCAACCGGGAGGAGTGGCGGCGGGGGCTCGATCCGTGCTCGGGCGACACCGACGGAGACGGCGTGCTGGACGGCGGGGACAACTGCCCCGACGTGGCCAACGCCGGCCAGGAAGATCTGGACGGCGACGGCGAGGGCGATGCCTGCGACCCGGACGACGACGGCGACGGTGCGCCGGACTGGTTCGACGTGGCCCCCTCCGATCCCGGGCGGTCGGTGCCCGAGGCGATCGAGGTCGCCCACGACGTGTTCCAGGCCTTGGGAAGCTTCCAGGGGCTGTTCGTGCCCCCGGCCCTGGGACCCGATCTTCCGGACCCCACCGACCCGGCGGGCCGGCCTGGTCTCCTGTTCCGGGACCCGGAATCCGGCGCCGTGGGCGTGGCCGGCACCCATCTCCAGACCCTGTGGACCGTGAGGGGGGCCGACCTGGGTTTCGGGCCTGGCGACCGGTTCGGCGAGGCCGCCGTGGCCGTGCCCGACCGGAACGGTGACGGCGTGGACGACCTGGCCGTCGGGGTCCCCGGCTTCGATCCGGCGGGCGGCCTGGAGGATGCCGGCGCGGTGGTGTTCGTCTCGGGGAAGGACGGCGGAGAGATCGGCCGGGTGGAGGGCACCGTGGCCGGCGGCCGCCTGGGCAGTCGCCTCGCATGGGACGGCGGGGCCGTGGCGGCGTCCGCCCCCGGAGGCGCCCAAGTGGCGGGCGCGGTGTACCGGGTGGACGAGACGGGCGTGCTGGCCCGGTGGAGCGCGGGGAAACCGGGCGACGGGTTCGGCTCGGCGCTCGCCCTCCTGGCCGACCGGGACGGCGACGGCGTAAGGGATCTCGCCGTGGGCGCCCCGGACGAGGGTCCGGGCACGGTCTATCGGGTGGGCACCCCGGGCCTGGCCCCGGAGGTCCTGGCCCGGGGCCAGGACCCGGGCGAGCGGTTCGGCGCCTCGCTCGCCAACGCGGGCGACGTGAACGGCGACGGGGTGGACGACCTCCTGGTGGGGGCTCCAGGCGCGGCCGGCATCCAGGGGGCCGGGCGGCGTACCCCCCAGCAGGCCGGGGCCGCGGGCCGGGCCGCGTTGGTGGACGGGGCCTCGGGCCAGGCGATCTGGCAGATCCGGGGTCAGACGGGCGAGGAACTGGGCGCCTCGGTCGCGCGGCTCGATCTTCCGGACGGGGGCAGTCTGCTTCTCGTGGGGGCCCCCGGCTCCGACCCCGAGGGGCTCGCGGACGCCGGAGGGGCTTACGTGATCGAGCCCTCCCGGGGCGCGCCCGTGGCGTTCGTGCCCGGCGAGCAGGCCGGCGCCGGCCTGGGCGCCGAGGTGCATCCGGGACCGGATCTCAACGGCGACGGCATGGGATCCGTAGCACTGGGTTCACCGGCCGGCGGCCGGGTGGTGTTCTTCGAGGTCCCATACGCAGACCGGGTTTCCCCGGGGGCGCCCGGAGGGAACGACGAAGCCGCGACGCCGGCCAGCCCCGAGAACGGCACCGGGCCCGGTGCAGGAGGGGGCGGGGGAGGCGGCTGTTTCCTTCGGGCTCTCGGCCCGTAAGAGGTACGGGGCCTTTCTGCGCGGGGCCGGCCGGGGGCACCGGCCGGCCCCGCGCAGCCAAGCGCCGGCAACCTCTTGACATTTCAAGAAACCTCTGTTTGGGTGCCATTACTTTCCACCTTTTCCCGCAACAGGCCAGGCGCCCGACCGGAGGTCCCCCATGGCCGGCCCCGCCCGCTTCCTGCCCTCCCTGGCCCTCATCTTTCTGGCCCTCGGCCCCGGATGCAGCGCCCCCTCTTCCGAGCCGCAAGGTCGCGGGATGGCCCGCACCGCTCCGGAGGAAGCAAGCGACCCCGGCTTCCAGCTCATCGAGCATCACACCTGGGGCGCGGACGGCGAGCAGTGGGCCTCGGTACGCCTCACGGACGATTCCGGCGCGTTCGTGACGGGGCGGAGCCTTTCGGACTTCCGGGTGTTCGAGACCCTGTACCGGGCCGACGGCACCGAGGCGGGCACCCGGGAGGTGGCCTTTGACGAACCGCTCTACCAGTTCGATGGACCCGGGTTCTGGGAGCGCACGGTCACCGGCCAAAAGGTCGACGTGGTGTTCATCGTGGACACGAGCGGCACCATGGATGAGGAGATCTCCTCGATGCGCTCGGAGATACAGGGTTTCGTGGACCGGCTGGCCGCGGCGCGCCTCGACTTCCGCATGGCCGTAGTGGCGGACCAGTGGGTACCGGAAGACTTTGACCCCTCGCCGTTCTACGGTCCCATGGAGGAAGAGGAACTCCGGCAGGCCATCGACCTCCTCGCAACCGCGGGCGAGTGGTGGACGCCGAACACCGGGTACGACTCCATCCTGTGGGTCCTGAGCCGGCTGCCGTGGCGGGAGGACCCGGACGTGGAGCGGATCCTGGTTCTCATCACCGACACGTACCCCCAGTCGGTGTACGGGAACTTCTGGAACCTCTCCAACACCCCGAGCAACAAGGAGGGCGCGCGCCTGGCCCTGGAGGCGGAGGGCGTGGCGTTCTTCTACAGCCAGCCCCCGGACCCCGGGGAGTTCGGCTACACCGAGGACTACGCCGACCCGGGCCGGAACCCCAGGGCCGCGTGCACCGCCGGGGCCGGCGGCTGGGACTGCGGGTTCGGGGACCTGGGCACGAGGATCTCGTGGCCGTTCCGCCAGGAGGACATTCCCCTGCCCGAGCCCGGACCCGTGACGGACTCGAGGTACTACTTCGCGTGGCTGAGCCCGTTCAGCGGGCTGTTCGGGGAGGACCCCGAGGCGGCCCCCGGAGACCGAGTGCGGGTGGAGATCCGCACGGCCGACCCGGACGACCCGGCCTTCGAGCTCGTGCTCTCCTTCGAGTACGCGTGGCCCCAGGCCGACGCCGCGGTTCGCCTCACGTTGACCGACGAGGCGGGAGAACCCGTGCCCCACGACCTGGAATGGGGAATCAAGTTCTACGCGGTCATGGGCGACCGGGCCGTGGAACTCGCCGAGGTGGTCCCGCACCCCGACCTGGGCCCGGGGATCGCCGAGGCCGATCTCCTGGTGCCCGGGTCCTACGTGCTGGCCACGGGGTACAACCTGGGTTCCGATCCGGCGCCCGGCGCCGGCGACAACCCGATCACCGGGTACGAGTACCTGTACCTCCAGGGCATCCGGGAGGTCGAGGTGGGACCGGGCGAGACCCTGGCGGTGGACTGGCAGCTTTCGAGCGGCGACCGCACGGCCGACCTCTACCGGGCCCGGGGCCTGGCGGCGGACCTGCGGGGCTGGGGCCTGGGCCGGCGCCCGTTCGCGGCCGCGGCCGACCGGATCGACGCCTGGCTCGACCGGTTGGAGGCCGGCCCCATGACCTGGGACGACCAGGAGCGCCTCCGGCGGTTCACCGTGGCCCTGGGCGGGTACCTGAACGCCATGGGGTACGCCGAGTCCCAAAGCCGCGCCATCGAGCGGAACCTCATCGACATCCTCCAGCGCCTCCGCCACATCCTGGAGGTCGTGACGGACACGGCCGAGGAGTCCCGCCTCGTGGCGGGGCTGTCCGTCGCCGAGGCGATCGCCCGGCTCGACGCCGCCAGCGCGGGCGAGGCCTCCGCCCTGGAGGCCCTGGCCGAGGTGCTCAGGGAGTACGCCGAGGAGGAACTGATCCCCGATCTGGTGGACGAGATCGGCGCCATGCTCTCCGGGGCGTTCCCGAACCCCAAGATCCGGGACTACGCCGAACTGTTCCTCCGGACCGCGATCCTGCGGGACCTGGACTCGGCCGGGGCGTTGGCCGATGCCCTGCGGGCGCTCACCCTGGACCAGGCGCTGGACGCGGCGCTCGGTCTGGCCCCCGCCCTTTTCGAGCAGCTCTGGGACGAGATCCTGGGGGAACTGCCCGACCCGGCCCGGGAGGCCCTCGTGCTCGTGCGGGATCTGGTGGAGCGGCTGGCCCGGGACGGCCTGGACGGGCTGGCCGGGGCGGTGGAGGACGCGGCAGAGGATCTGCGCGACACCTATCTCTCGCGCGAGGCCGCCCTGGCGCGCATGGAGGATGCGTTCGCCGCGATCCAGGGCGCCCTGTCCGTGGGTCCGGTGCGGGACGCCCTCGTGCCCCTGATCGAGGAACTCCTCCGGGCGGCCCTGCGGGACGAGGCGTTCGACTTCGACACGGACGCGGCGATCGGCGTGCTGGCGTCCCTGTTCGTCCGCGAGGTCCTCCTGGAGCCCGGATTCGGCGAGCCCGTGGCCGGGCAGCTCGACGCCCTCCTGGACGCGGCCACGGCGTACCAGCCGGATCCGTCCCGGGGGTGGTACGGTCGCGTGGAGGCGATGGAGACGGCGTTCGCGTACCTGCGGGTGGCGTACTGGATCTCGGACGATCCGGACCCGGCGGGCCCGTCCTGGCAGGGGATCGGGGACATCAGCCAGGAGGCTTGGGACGTCCTGGGCGCGCTGGAGCCCCTGGACGACATCTCCCAGGCGGTCTCCGTCGTGCAGGAGATCGCGGGATACGCCATGCATCCCCTGGCCTACGGGCTCTGCGCCA
>CAZBGL010000323.1:0-11082 GCA_964491375.1 uncultured Thermodesulfobacteriota bacterium
CCCCCCCCCCTCTCTGTCAACCCCCCAACATCCCCCCCCAACCGAGAACGCGTCTTATACGCCCCTCCCCGCCCCATGTCAAGGGGTAAATCTCCGGCTCCGGAAGACGCGGTCCCCGGTCAGCGGAGGAGCCTCCCGATCCGGCTCAACCGGGGCAGATGGCGTTCGGGATCCCAAGACCAGTAGATGATGAACGCCTTTCCCCGGATCCTCGCGTCCTCCACGAATCCCCAGAACCGGCTGTCGTAGCTGCGGTCCCGGTTGTCCCCCATGACGAAGTACTGTCCCGGGGGCACCACCACGGGGCCGAAGTAGTCCCTTCGGTCGAACCCTTCCGGCATGGTTCCCGAGTCCACGTGCACCCCCCACGGGTCCTCCAAGGGCTTTCCGTTGATGAACACCTTCTTGTCGCGGATCTCCACCCGGTCGCCGGGTTCCCCGATGATGCGCTTGATGAAGTCCTTGGAGTCGTCCACCGGGTAGGCGAACACCACGATGTCGCCCCGTTTGGGCGGGCGGATGCGAAACACCCGGATTCCGGTGTACGGGATCCGGATACCGTAGAGGAACTTGTTCACCAACAAGTGGTCCCCGATCTGGAGCGTGGGCAGCATGGAGCCGGAGGGGATCTTGAACGCCTGAACCACCCCCCCCCGGATGACCGTGGCCAGGAGGATCGCCACGACAAACGCCTCGCCGTACTCGACCAATTTTCCGTGTCGCGGAAGCAACCCTTTCGCCACCCCGACCCCGCTCGCCCCCGAGACCACGAAGAACCCCACGAGGAGCCAACTCAGCTTCTGGTAGGCCGGCACCGGCAGCACGAGGTTCAGCACGGTCGCCGTCCCGCCGATGACCAGCAAGGCCCACCCCCCCCAAAGGTACGCCTTCTGTTTCCGCTCCGAGAACCCTCTTTCCTGGGTCAGGTCCGTCATTCGTCACCCACCTTCAAAATGGCCAAGAACGCCTCCTGGGGAATCTCAACCCGTCCCACCTGTTTCATGCGCTTCTTGCCTTCCTTCTGGCGCTCCAGGAGCTTTCGTTTCCGCGTGATATCCCCGCCGTAGCACTTGGCGGTCACGTTCTTGCGAAGGGCCTTGACGTTGGTCCGGGCGATCACGCGCGATCCGATCGCCGCCTGGATGCTCACCTCGAAAAGCTGCCTGGGAATCAGTTCCTTCATTTTCCGCGTCAGGTCGCGGCCCCTATAGTAGGCTCTGTCCCGATGTACGATCACGCTCAAGGCGTCCACCACCTCCCCATTCACCAGGATGTCCAGCTTCACCAGGTCGGAGCGGCGATACTCCAGGAACTCGTAGTCCAGTGACGCGTACCCCCGCGATACGGTCTTGAGCCGATCGTAGAAGTCGAGGACGATCTCGCTCAGGGGCAACTCGAACTCGAGCTGCACCCTGTTCTTGCCGTGATACAGGAGGTCGCGCTGGACGCCCCTCCGCTCGATGCACAGGCGCAGCACGTCCCCCAGATATGTGTCGGGCACGTGGATGGTGGCCAGCACGAACGGCTCCTCGATGTGGTCCAGCACGGCACCGTCCGGAAGGCTGGCCGGGTTTTCCACCTCCACCACTTCGCCGTTCTTCTTCACCGCCCGGTACCGGACCGTGGGGGCCGTGGTGATGAGATCCAGCCCGAATTCCCGCTCCAGCCGCTCCTGCACGATCTCCATGTGGAGCAGACCCAGGAACCCGCAGCGAAACCCGAACCCCAGGGCCTGGCTCACCTCGGGCTCGAAGTGAAGGCTTGCATCGTTGAGCCGGAGCTTTTCCAGCGCCTCCTTGAGGGCCTCGTAGTCGTCGGATTCCTGGGGATAAAGCCCGCTGAACACCATGGGGCGCACTTCCTGGAAGCCCGGGAGCGGCTCCTGCGCCGGGTGTTCCGCGTGGGTGACGGTGTCACCGATCTTCGTGTCTCGCACGTCCTTCACCCCGGCGATGAGGAACCCCACCTCACCGGGCCCCAGCTCCTGGGTCTCCCGGGCCGCCGGAGTGAACACCCCGAGGCGCTGCACCTCGAACTCCTTCCCCGTGGCCATGAAGCGGATCCGCTCCCCCCTTCGGACCGTCCCGTCGAACACGCGCACGAGGGCCACCACCCCCTGGTAGGTGTCGTACCAGGAATCAAAGATCAGGGCCCTGAGGGGGGCCTCGGGATCCCCCTGGGGAGGCGGGATCCGCTGGACGACCGCCTCGAGCACCTCTTCGGTGCCGATGCCCAGCTTGGCGCTGGCCAGGACCGCGTCGGAGGCGTCCAGACCGATCACGTCCTCGATCTCGGCCTTGATCTCGTCCGGACGGGCCCGGTCCAGGTCGATCTTGTTGAGCACGGGCACGACCTCGAGGTCGTTTTCCACGGCAAGGTACACGTTCGCCAGGGTCTGGGCCTCCACCCCCTGGCTGGCGTCCACCACGAGAACCGCCCCTTCGCAGGCCGCAAGGCTCCGGGACACCTCGTAGGTGAAGTCCACATGCCCCGGCGTGTCGATGAGGTTCAAGATGTACGTGTTCCCGTCCTGCGCCCGGTACTCGAGCCGCACGGTCTGGGCCTTGACCGTGATGCCGCGCTCCCGCTCGATGTCCAGGGTGTCCAGGTACTGGTCCCGTTTCTCACGCTCGGTGATCGCCCCCGTGTATTCGAGGATCCGGTCCGCCAGGGTGGACTTCCCGTGGTCCACGTGGGCGATGATGCTGAAGTTCCGGATGCGTTCCCTAGGCGTCATGCGCTCCGCCCCACACGCTCCCCTCTTCGTCCGGCTTCGAGGCGCCGGCGCGCTCCCGGACGAGAACGACGCTCCCTACGGGGCCTGCGTCATCCCCCAGCGCCCACGGCCGGATCCGGAGTCTCCGAGCCGGTAACCCGAAAGCACGCCGGTCCAGCTCCCGGCGCACGGCCGGCTCCATGAGATCCCACGCCCCTGCCAGCCCGCCCCCCACCACCAGCATCTCCAGATTGAGCACGTTGACCAGCCCGGCCGCGGCAATGCCCACCGCTCGGCCCGCCAGGGCGAAGATACGCCCCAATCCCGCGTCACCCGCCCTGGCGGCTCTGGCGAACTCGGAGCCGCCGGGGAGATCCGGGCGCACCTTCCGGCACGCAGCCTCCACGGCCGTGGCCGAAGCGTACGTTTCGAGGCATCCCTGTGCGCCGCAGGTGCACCGCCGGCCCGCTGGGAAGACCGGAATGTGTCCCACCTCCCCCGCGGTGCCGTCGGGCCCCCGGCGAAGCCTCCCCCCCAGCACCAGACCCCCGCCCACGCCCGTGCCCAGCGTGAGCACGAGGACATCCCGTAACCCTCTCGCCGCCCCCATTCGGTGCTCCCCCACGGCGATGGCGTTGACGTCGTTTTCCACGTGCACCAGCATACCCAGGCGGCCCTCGAGGAGGGTACCGAGGGGGACATCCTCCCAGCCCGGAAAGTTGGGGGCTGCGACGACCCGCCCCTCCCGGGGGTCCACCAGTCCCGGGAACCCGAGCCCCAACCCGGCTACCCTCCCCCCCACCGACCGGACGAGGCGCTCGACACCCTCCTCCAGGTAACGTAGCACCCCTTCCACAGACCGGTCCCCCGTAGGGCGGCGGAACCGGGCCTGGATGGTCAACCGGTCGTCCAGCACGGCCAAGCGGAGGTTGCGACCGCCAAGGTCCGCGCCTAGCCAGTAGGGGGAAGGAGACGTGGGCAATCCGGTCCTCCCGGGCTGTTCCGGGGCACGGCAAAGGATGCCATTTTGACAGGAATCGCGGCCTGGTGCTAGCGTGTCGTGTCCCAATGGAAACCGCCGGAAGGGTGACACGTGGTCCACGCGGACGTCCCCTCCACGTTGTCGCCCGGAACGGGGAGGAAACGCATGAAGATCGCGATCAGCGGCAAGGGCGGGGTCGGCAAGACCACCCTGGCCGGATGTCTCGCAAGGTACCTGGCGGAACGGGGCCAACGGGTTCTGGCCATCGACGCGGATCCCGACTCCAACCTCCCTTCGGCCCTGGGCGTTCCCCCGGAACGGCTCGGTGAGGTCCGACCGCTGGCCGAAATGAAGGACCTCGTGGAGGAACGGACCGGGGCCCAACCGGGAACGTTTGGCGGCTTTTTCAAACTCAATCCGAAGGTGGACGATATCCCCGATGCCTACTCCCTGGAATACCGGGGCATCAAGCTTCTCACGCTGGGCAGTGTGCCCAAGGGCGGCGGCGGATGCCTGTGCCCGGAGAACACGTTGCTTCGGGTGCTCATGCGCCACCTGATGGTGCGACGCGACGAGGCCGTCATCGTGGACATGGAGGCCGGGTTGGAGCACCTCGCCAGGGGCACCACCGAGAACATGGACGCGCTGCTCGTTGTGGTGGAACCGGGACAACGTGCCGTCCAGACAGCCCATCAAGTGCGCCGCCTCGCCGGCGACCTGGGCATCCGCCACGTTCTGGCCGTGGGGAACAAGGTTCGCGACGCCGAGGACCGGAAGGTCATCGAGGAGGGAGTGGCACCGATGCCGGTCCTCGGCCACCTGTCCTACCGGGACTCGATCCGTGAGGCGGACCGCCGGGGGGTGAGCCCCTACGATCTGGACGAGGGACTCCGGGCCGAGGTGGCCCGGATACACGAGGCCCTGGAACGGTACCGGAGGGCTAACGCGTAACAGCCCCCCGGCCCAGGAGCCGCCCCAGGGCCTCCCGGTGGGCAGCGGCATGGAGAAAGGCCCGGGGGCTTCCGGAAAAGGCCACCTCGCCCGAGACGAGACAGACGACCCGGTCCGCCCGGGGGAGCAGTTCGTCCGGCCAGTGGCTCGCGACCACCACCCCGCCGCCGGTGCGGAGGCGGAACGCCTCCACCAATCCCCACATCCGCTTCTGGCCGTCCAGATCCAGGGCCGCCAGGGGTTCGTCCAGCAGGAGAACCTCCGGCCTCCGGGCCAACACCCCCGCGAGCGCCACCCGGCGGCGTTCCCCCCGGCTCAGGCGGTGCAACGCCACCCCCCACAGGTCGGGCTCCACCCCGGCCTCCGCCAGGGCTGCCTGCGCGCGCTCCTGCGGGTCGCCATCCGCCTGGAGTCCCCAGGCCACGTCCTCCAAAGCCGTAGCCCCGAACAACTGCCTCTCCGGATTCTGGAACAGAAGGCCCACCCGCCCTTCGAGCCTGGGGAGGCCCAGTCCCGGTTTCCAGAACCGCGTCCTCCCCCCCCTCAGCCGCCATTCCACCAAGCCCCGCTCCGGGCACAGGAGCCCTGCCAGGGTCTCGAGCAGCGTCGTCTTGCCCACCCCCACGTCCCCGAAGATCGCCACGAACTCCCCTGGGGCGACGGAGAAGTTCACCCCTCTAAGCGCGTACACCGGAGGGCGGCCAAGCGCCCGGCGCACCACCCACAGGTTCTCCGTCCGGATCACGCTCTTCCCCGTGTCCGGCACCGGTACGCCTCGCCCCACGGGTGATCCGGGCATTCCAGAAAGGCCCGGGCCGGTCCCTGGAAGCACACCTCCCCTCGGTCGAGCCAGACCGCGCGGTCGGCGAGGGCGACCTCTTCCGGTCGGTGGGTGGCCAGAAGGATCCCCGTGCCGCGATCCCGCAGGTCCTCCAAGAAGTCCCACAGGCGATCCCGCTCCAGGGGGCTCAGGTGGGCGGTTGCTTCGTCCAGGAGGAGATACCGGGCCCCGAGCACCAGCACCCCCGCAAGGGCCACCTTCTGGGCCTGTCCCACGGAAAGGGTGTGGACCGGGGCGCGGCGCACCGGCTCGAGGCCCGTGCGGGCGAGCATTTCGTCCACGCGGCGCCGGGTCTCCTCGGGAGGGCACCCGGCCACCTCCAGACCGAACGCCACGTCGTCCTCCACCACGGGGGCCACCCCTTGGTCTTCCGGCACGTCCAGCACCAGGCCCACCCGGGGGTCCGGTCCGGAAAGGGGCCGGCCGTCCAGGAGGACCGTTCCCCGGTCCGGCCGGATCAGGCCCTGGAGCACCCGCAGCAGGGTGGACTTGCCCGCGCCGTTCCGGCCCACGAGGGCCGTGAGGGTGCCGGGCGCCACCTCCAGCGTGACCCCCCGGAGCACCCGTCTTCCGTCCCCGGCAACCACGCTCACGTCTCGGGCCACAAGGCCGCCGGGACCGGAAGACGAAAAAGGGGCCAGGGTGTGCTCCCCGGCCCCTCGGGCACCGGTCGTGCGGACCACGGCCTAGCCCTCGGCCTCCGGCGCCGAGGCGACCTCTTCCCCCTTCCCCTCGTCCGTGGCGTAGGGCCCGTCCACGAGCTCCAAGATGCTCAGGGGGGCGTTGTCTCCCCGGCGGCGGCCCAGCTTGATGATCCGGGTGTACCCCCCCGGCCGATCTTTGTAACGGGGGGCGATCTCCTCGAAGAGGCGGGCCACGGCGTCGCGCCCCCGGACGTACGCCAAGGCCTGCCGCCGGGCGTGCAGAGTGCCCCGCCGGGCCTTGGTGATCAGCTTCTCGGCCACCCGGCGAACCTCTTTGGCCTTGGCGTCGGTCGTCTGAATCCGCCCCTGTTCGAACAGGGCGGTCACCATGTTGCGCAACAGGGCCTTCCGGTGGGCGGTGTTGCGCCCCAGTTTCCGACCAGCCTTGCGATGACGCATGACAAATCCCCTTTGTTTTCCATGGTCGTACCCGCTGCCCCCGGCCGGGCCGGCCCCGCTCGCCGGCCGGTCCCCCGGGGTGCCTCAGCTCTCTTCTTCCTGGGGGCTCTCCTCCGGGGGGGTCCACCCGGGCAGCTCCATGCCCAGGTGCAGGTTCATGCTCGCCAGCACGTCCTTGATCTCGTTCAGGGACTTGCGGCCGAAATTCTTCGTCTTGAGCATCTCGGCGTCGGTCTTCTGGACGAGTTCGCCGATGTAACGGATGTTGGCAGCCTTGAGGCAGTTGGCCGCCCGGACCGAGAGCTCCAACTCGCTCACCTTTCGGTCCAGGTTCGGGTTGTAGGCGTATCCCTCGGCCGTCTCCGTCTTGGTCGTCTCGGCCTCCTCGGTCTCCTCGAAGTTGATGAACACCTGGACCTGGTCCTTCAGGATCTTGGCCGCGTACGCGATCGCGTCCCGGGGGGACACGCTCCCGTCGGTCCACACCTCGAGGATCAGCTTGTCATAGTCGGTGCGTTGCCCCACCCGGGCCTGCTCCACCCGGAAGTTCACCTTCTCCACCGGGCTGAACACGGCGTCCACCGCGATCCAGCCGATGGGCATGTCCTCGTCCTCGATCCGGTCGGCCGGCACGTACCCCTTGCCCACCTTGACCACCATCTCGGCGTCCAGGGTCGCCCCCTCCGACAGGGTGGCGATCACGTGGTGGGGGTTGAGGACCTCCAGGGTGCTGCCCACCTCCAGGTCGCCGGCCACGGCCACGCCCGGGCCGGTCTTCTTCAGGCGGATCCGCTTGGGCTTGTCCGTGTGGGCCCGGAAGCGGACCTCCTTGAGGTTCAGGATGATGTCGGCCACATCCTCCTTCACCCCGCTGATCGTGCTGAACTCGTGGGCCACACCGTCGAACCGCACCTGGCAGATGGCCGCTCCCTGGAGGCTCGAGAGCAGGATCCGCCGCAGGGCGTTGCCCAGGGTGGTCCCGAATCCCCGCTCCAGGGGCTCCGCCACGAACTTTCCGTAGCGTTCGGTCAGGGTGTCCTCGTCCACCTCAAGCCGCTTGGGCTTGATCAGCTCCCGCCAGTTCCGTTCTTTCAAGGCTCATCCCTCCGCTGCTCCCCAAGCGTTCCCCAGGGGTTACTTGGAGTACAGCTCCACGATCAGGTGCTCTTCGATGGGGATGGTGACGTCGTCGCGCTGCGGCAGCTCCTTCACCACCCCCTGGAACGCCTTCGGGTCCACTTCGATCCAACGGGGGGCCCCCCGGCTCTCGAGCGCCTGGAGGGCTTCATGGATGAACGCGATGTTCCGGCTCTTCTCGCGCACGGTCACGGTGTCGCCCGCCTTCACCTGGTAGGAGGGAATGTCCACCTTCCGGCCGTTCACCAGGATGTGGCCGTGGCGCACCAGCTGGCGGGCCTGAGCCCGGGACACGGCGAACCCCATCCGGTACACCACGTTGTCCAGCCGGCACTCCAGGATCTGCAGGAGGTTCTCGCCCGTGACCCCCTTGCGCCGGTCCGCCTCCTCAAAGTACCGGCGGAACTGGTGCTCCAGCACGCCGTAGAGCCGGCGCACCTTCTGCTTTTCCCGGAGCTGCTTCCCGTACTCGGTCATCTTCTGCCGGCCCTGGCCGTGCTGCCCGGGTGGATAGTTCCGCCGCTCCACGGCGCACTTGTCCGTGAAGCAGCGCTCGCCCTTGAGGAACAGCTTCATGCGCTCCCTTCGGCAGAGCCGGCACACCGGTCCTCGATACCTGGCCAAGATGGCACCTCCTTAAATCCGGTTCCCGTTCACACCCGGCGCCGCTTGGGCGGGCGGCACCCGTTGTGGGGGATCGGGGTGACGTCCTTGATGGCCGTGATGGTGAGCCCGGCGGCGTGAAGCGCCCGAATGGCCGCCTCGCGTCCCGCCCCCGGGCCCTTCACGTACACGATCACGTTGCGCACCCCATGCTCCATGGCCTTTTCGGCCGCATCACGGCCCGCCAACTGGGCCGCAAACGGGGTGCTCTTCCGGGAACCCTTGAACCCCACCACCCCTGCGTTGGACCACGCAATGGTGTTCCCGTTCATGTCGGTGATCGTGACGATCGTGTTGTTGAACGTGCTCTTCACGTGGGCAATGCCGTCCCGGATGTTCTTCCGGACCTTTTTCGCCCGTCGCGCGCTCGAATGCCTCGCCATGGGTCCTCCGATTCCTCCCGTGGTGTGCTGCGGCTACCGGCGACGCGGCCCCTTGCGGGTCCGTGCGTTGGTGCGGGTGCGCTGCCCCCGCACGGGAAGGCCCCTGCGGTGGCGCAGGCCCCGGTAGCACCCCAGGTCCATCAGCCGCTTGATGTTCGACATCACCTCTCGCCGGAGATCCCCCTCGACCTTGTACTTCTCGTCGATGATCCGGCGGATGCGGTTCACCTCGTCGTCCGTCAGTTCGTGGGTCTTCCGGTCCAGGTCCACCCCCGCTTCCTCAAGGATCTTGCGGGAACTGGACCGTCCGATGCCGTAGATGTACGTCAGGGCGATCTCGATCCGCTTGTTCTTGGGCAGATCCACACCGGCGATGCGTGCCACTGCACAACCTCCTTCAGCCCTGGCGCTGCTTGTGGCGCGGGTTCTCGCACACCACCCGCACCACGCCCTTGCGCCTGATGATCTTGCACTTGTCGCAGATCCGCTTCACCGAGGGGCGAACCTTCATGATCCTCTCCTCCCGCCGCCTGGGCGCCCGCTACTTCTTCCGGTAGACGATGCGCCCGCGGCTCAGGTCGTAGGGCGACAGCTCCACGGTGACCCGGTCGCCCGGCAGGATCCGGATGAAGTACTTCCGCATCTTGCCCGAGACGTGGGCGAGCACCTTGTGCCCGTTGTCCAGTTCCACCCGGAACATGGCGTTCGGCAGCGGCTCGACCACCGTGCCCTCGACCTCGATCAGTTCTTCCTTGGCCATGACCGCTCCCTATCCGTCCAGCGCGCTCAACACCACGGGGCCGGACTCTGTGATGGCCACCGTGTGCTCCGCATGGGCGGCGAAACTGCCGTCCCGGGTCCGAGCCGTCCACCCGTCTTCGTCCACCACCACGCCCACCCCCCCGTCGTTGATCATGGGTTCGATGGCCAGCACCATGCCGGGCCGCAGCCGGACCCCCGTGCCCCGTTGCCCGAAGTTCGGCACCTGGGGCTCCTCGTGCAGCGACCGGCCGATCCCGTGGCCCACGAACTCCCGGACCACCGTGAAACCGGCCCCCTCCACCACCTCCTGCACGGCCGCCGAGATGTCCCCCACCCGCCGGCCGGGCCGCGCTTGGCGGATCGCGGCTTCCAACGCCTGCTCCGCGGTGCGGATCAGGCGGTGTACCCGTTCCGGGCACTCACCCACGGCCACGCTGAAGGCCGCATCTCCGTAGAACCCGTCGGCGCACACGCCGAAGTCCACGCTCAGAAGATCGCCGTCCCGGAGCACCCGGCGAGGACTCGGGATGCCGTGCACCACCTCGTCGTTCACCGAGGTGCACAGACACGCCGGATAGGGCTCGCCCCGGGGGTTCTTCACCCCCTTGAACGCGGCGCGCACGCCCCGCCTCCGGACCTCTTCTTCTGCGATACGCTCCAGGTCGGCCGTGGAGACCCCGGGCCGCACGGCCTCCCGCACCCTCTGGAGGATCTCGGCCACGATCCGGTTGGCCCGGCGCATGGCCTCGATCTCCCGGCGGGACTTCAGAACGATCAAGCTTCCAGAACCCCCAGGATGCGCCCGTAGATTTCGTCCACCGACCCCACCCCGTCGATCCGCCGCAGGAGCCCCTCTTTGGTGTAGAACTCCACCAACGGCGCCGTCTGGTCGTGGTACACCTTGAGCCGGGCCCGGATCGTCTCCTCCCGGTCGTCGTCCCGCTGATACAGCTCGCCCCCGCACTTGTCGCACACCCCCTCCTGTTTCGGAGGGTTGAACTTGACGTGGTACATGGCCCCGCACGTGCGGCACGTGCGCCGGCCCGTGAGCCGCTCCACCAGGTCCTCGTCCGGCACCTCGATGCTCACCACGTGGTCCAGGGCCTGGCCCAGATCGGACAGAACGCCCTTGAGCGCCTCCGCCTGGGGCACCGTGCGGGGAAACCCATCCAGGATGAACCCCTTGGCGCAGTCCGCCTCCTTCAGGCGTTCGCGGATGATCCCGATCACCACCTCGTCGGGAACGAGCTGGCCCGCGTCCATGTACTGTTTCGCCTTCTTGCCCAGTTCCGTGCCCTCCCGCACGGCAGCCCGCAGGATGTCCCCGGTGGAGATCTGGGGGATGCCGTACCGCTCGATCAGACGCTTGGCCTGGGTGCCCTTCCCGGCCCCCGGGGGGCCCAACAGAATCAACCGCATGCTCCTTCCCCTCCTTTCCGGTCCGACAAACCCCGGCACTCAGCCGCGGCGGCCCCGGATGCGGCGGCCCGCCATCAGGCCCTCGTAGTGCCGCGCGATCAGGTGGGTCTCGATCTGGGCCACGG
>CAZBGL010000324.1:0-3973 GCA_964491375.1 uncultured Thermodesulfobacteriota bacterium
CACCATTCCCGTGTGGACCGGTTCCACCAAGACGTCGGGCTCCACGGCGCCGACGCCTTGACACGGAGGGCACTCGAACAGAACCAGATAAACCGACGACAGGCGGACGGCCACGACCGCTTCCTGACCTTCATGCCGACCGGCACGGAGCGCCAACACGAATTCAGCGTGGTCGCCGTCGAGCCCTTCCAGCCGAAACCACGTTGCCCTGTGGTACAGCACGTCGGCGGTTTCCGCCGCGAAATACTTGATCCGGACTCGCCATAACTCCTGGGCGCACTCGGGAGACACGCGCCGGTACACCGGCCCATCAGGCCAGCGGGTGTTCACCGGAGCCAAACGGTACGCGAACGGAAGGACGAACCGCGTAAATGTGGCTCCGTATTCGCGGTTCTCCCTCCGGTCCGGCGGTCCGCAAGCCAGCGTGATCATGATAGAACCTCCGACTCTGCCGCACCGTTCACCCCCCCACGAGGCCCCTCCCCCGATGCGCGCTCGGTGTCGCCGAACAGGGCGGCCTCGAGGCGGTGGAGCCGCTCGGGGTCGGTCACGCCCGCCGCACCCATGCCCGCCCGGAACCAGAACCGCAGGGCGCCGCGCACGGACGGGGCGCGCAGCTCGGGCCGCCCCCGGTGGGGGCCGGACAGGAACCAAGGGGTGATCGCCCGCACATGGAACCGGAGAAGGACGGCCATCGTGCGCTCCTTCTGGAACCTGTGTCCCCCGAGACCCCTCCGGGGTGACACGCGGCCCCGTGTTCCGGCAGCATAGCAGCGGGCGCGCCCGGGGAAACCTGTCAATTCTGACAGGTTTCCCCGGGGCACCGACGTGCTATGCTCCGGTGGATCGGCCCGGGATGCCCGGGACAGAGGGGACGACGGGATGACAGGCACGGCCTTCGGTGTGTGGGTGCGCGAGGAGGGCGCCGGCCGGTTCCAGGCCGTGGCGGCCATGGAGCTGCAGAGCATCCGCATGGTGGACGCCGGCGAGCGGCAGTCGGCCGGGAGCCGGTTCGAGCTCGAGGTGCTGGACCGCCACATGGACTTCGTCCGCGGACTCCGGGTGCTGGGCCCCGGGCCCACTGTGGAGCTCCGTTACGCGCGGCTCCCCGGCGAGCCCCACCGCATCCGGGTGGCCGTGCTGGTGCGCACCCGGGCCCGCACGAAGGGAGCCGCCGTCTCCGGGGCGCGCGGGGCGGCCAGGACGGTGCTGGGGCTGCTGACGGTCCATCACCCGTTCCACCGGTTCGATCCGGTGGGGGACGAACCGCACGTGCGCCGGCTGGCCGACCCCTTCCGCGTGCGCGACCTGGTGGAGATCGCGCGGCGGGAGGAGTCGATCCCGCTGGACACGGCCGTGCCCCGGGAGGACGGCTCGCTGGGGTTCGTGACGGCCCCTCGGGAGGACGGGGGCTGCGTTCCGGAGGTGCCCCGCATCGCGTACGTCTACCCGTTCGCGGGATCGTTCGACACCATGGAGCGGCTGTGCACCGCCATGTTGCTGGCCGGCCGGCCCGTGCTCCTTTCGGTGTGCCTGCAGGCGAAGCCCCTGGGGTCGCGGGCCGAGGCCGCCCTGGAGGAGCGTATCCGGCTGTGCGAGAAGTTCAGCCAGTTGTGCCTGTCGTCCCAGGCCGAGGTGGACCACCTGGAGCCGTTCCTGCGGCAGCGGGCCGGGGTCCTGCTGGCCGCGTGCTCCCGGGAACGGCTCGAGCTCTGCGACGCGTCGTTCCGGATGGCCGTGCGGGTGGCGGCCTCGGTGCGAGTGAGCGACGCCCTGGTGGCGATCGTGGGGGCTACCCTGACGGAACACGCGGGGCACCCCGCCCCGGCCCTGGCCGAGGCCGCCGCCGAGGGGTTGGCCGGGGGATACCAGGCGGTGCGCCCAGGCCGCGGGCGGCCGTTCCGCGTGGCGGCCGAGGACCTGACATGGGGCCGGTTCGGCACGGCGGGGGACGACCCTCCCCGGTGGCAGGACCTGTTCCCGGTGGGCCAGGTGTGCGCGGCGTTCCGCCTGCCCTTGGCCGTGGGCACCGAGTTCCCGGGCATCGAGACCCTGCTGCACCGGAGCCGGCCCGCCCCATCGGAACTCCCGGGAGGGGGCGTACTGCTGGGGGTGCACCACGGGCAGGGAGGCACCCGGCCGGTGCGGTGTCCCACCGAGGATCGCCGCCGCCACATGTACGTGGTGGGGCAGACGGGCACGGGCAAGTCCACCCTGTTCCTGGGCATGATCCTGCAGGACATGCGCGCCGGCCGCGGGCTGGCCGTGATCGATCCCCATGGCGAGCTGGTGGACGAGGTGCTGGCGTCGGTGCCCCGGGAGCGGGAGCCGGACGTGATCGTGCTGGACCCCACGGACCTGGAGCGACCCGTGGGGATCAACCTGCTGGACGCCCACACCCCCCTCGAGAGGGACTTCTGCGTCAACTACCTGATGGACGTGTTCGACCAGCTCTACGACCTGCGGGCCACGGGCGGGCCGATCTTCGAGATGTACATGCGAAACGCCCTGTACCTGCTCCTGGCCCAGCCCCCTTCGTTCCGCGCGGCCGTGGTGGACGTGCCGCCGGTGTTCCAGCGGCGCGAGCTGCGTGACGCCCTGCTCGCCACGTGCACCAACCGGTACGTGGTGGACTTCTGGGAGAAGGAGGCCACCCAGGTCACCGGCGAGGCGGGATTGTCGAACCTTGCGCCGTACATCACGTCGAAACTGAGCCGCTTCATCTACAACGAAGTGGTGCGCGGCATCGTAGGCCAGCGCACGTCCACCGTGGACTTCGGGCGGGTCATGGACGAGGGAAGGATCCTGCTGGTGGACCTGCGCAAGGGGCTGCTGGGCGACATCAACAGCCACTTCCTGGGCATGATGGTGGTGGGCAAGCTGTTCGCCGCGGCCCTGGGGCGGACGGGCACGCGCCGGGGCCGGCGCCTGAGGGATTTTTTCGTGTACGTGGACGAGTTCCACAACCTGGCCACGCCCACGTTCGTGTCGATCCTGTCGGAGGCCCGGAAGTACCGCCTGGCCCTGGTGCTGACCAACCAGTACGTGGCCCAGCTCCCGCCGTACGTGGTGCAGGGCATCCTGGGCAACGTGGGCACACTGGTGAGCCTGCGGGTGGGCGCCCAGGACGCCGAACTGCTGGCCCAGGTGTTCGGCCAGGTGGTGGCCCCCACGGACCTGCAGGGCCTGCCCAACTGGCGCGCGTACGTGCGCCTGCTGGCCCGCGGGCACGTGAGCGCGGCGTTCGACATGGCCACGGTGTTGCCGGAACGCACGTGGTCCCGCGCCCGCGCCGCGAGGATCCGGCGGCGCTCGAGCCGCCTGTACGGCCGGCCCCGCCGGGCGGTGGAGGACGAGATCCGTGCGGGATGGGAGTCGGCAGCCGGGCGGGCCGATGCCCAGCCCCCGGGTGGAGGGGTAGGCCTGTCCTTCAACGCGATGGATCTCCGCGACGACTGAGCCGCTCCCACCGCAGCCGCCGGGTCCGGAACGGCCCGGCACCCCGGCGGACCAGCATGCAAGGGGTCACGTGTCCGTAGTGGCCGCCCGCGTCACGGTTTCCGGCCCCGCCCATGGAGGAGACGGTCCAGAACTGCCGTCGGATGGTGCCGTCCACGACGATGCATTGGGCCCCCTCTGGCACGACCCGGTGGCCCACGATCATGGTCCGCACCCCCAGCCGCTCCATGAACCTCAGAAGATCCCTGCGGCCGAAGCCGGGGCTCCCGTCCGACGGTGCTGCGGTCTCCTCGCCCAGCTCGGCCCGGGCCCAACGCATCTCCCGCAGCGCCCCGGGATGCTCCAGGTCGCCCAGGGCCCCCAGGGCCCGGATCCGGCCCGGTGCAGGCGGGCCGGCGTGGCACATGAACACGCCGTCGGCCGTGACCGCCACGGCCGGCAGGGCATCGAACAGCCGGGCCAGGAGCCGGAACACCTCCGGGTCGGGTGCCGCGCACCCCTCCAGCCAGTCGGC
>CAZBGL010000325.1:0-10817 GCA_964491375.1 uncultured Thermodesulfobacteriota bacterium
GGACGCGGCTCCCACGGCGGCGGTGCCTTTTCGGGCAAGGATCCGTCCAAGGTGGACCGGTCGGCGTCGTACATGGCCCGCTACATCGCGAAGAACGTGGTGGCCGCGGGCCTGGCGGACAAGTGCGAGGTGCAGATCTCGTACGCGATCGGGGTGGCGGAGCCGGTTTCGATCATGATCGACACGTTCGGGACTTGGAAGGTGGAGCCGGACCGGATCGCCGGGATCGTGAAGGAGGTGTTCCCGCTCAAGCCCAAGCAGATCATCGAATACCTGGACCTGCTCAGGCCGATCTACAAGAAGACCGCGGCCTACGGCCACTTTGGCCGGAACGAGCCCGGGTTCACGTGGGAGAGGACGGACAAAGTGGAGGAACTGCGCAGGGCCGCCGGCCTGTAACCCTTGGAGTCGCGAGGGCGGCCGAGGGCGAACACCCGTTCGCGGCACGGAAAGGAGCCAGGACGTGAGAGGTGACATCAAGGATCCCGGGTTGAGGGATCTGGGGGTGAAACGGATCCTGTGGGCGGACCAAGACATGCCCGTGCTTCGGAAGATCCGCCAGCGTTTCGAGGCGGAAAAGCCCCTTGCGGGCCGGAAGATGAGCGCGTGCCTGCACATCACGGCCGAAACGGCCAACCTGGCACGCACGCTCCGGGCCGGGGGGGCGGATCTGGTCCTTTGCGCCTCCAACCCGCTTTCGACCCAGGACGACGTGGCCGCTGCCTTGACGCTGGAGTTCGGGATTCCGGTGTACGCCATCAAGGGCGAGGACCGGGACACGTACTACCGGCACATCGAGGCCGCGGTGGCCCACGAACCCGACATCACCATGGACGACGGTGCGGACCTGGTGAGCGTGATCCACGCCGAACACCCGGAGCTCCACGGCAGGGTGATCGCGAGCATGGAAGAGACCACCACGGGCGTGATCCGGCTACGGGCCATGGAGCGCGACGGGGCGCTCAGGTTCCCGGTGGTGGCGGTGAACGACGCGGACTGCAAGCACCTGTTCGACAACCGGTACGGGACGGGGCAGTCCACGGTGGACGGGATCATCCGGGCCACGGACGTGCTGCTCGCCGGCAAGACCGTGGTGGTGGCCGGATACGGTTGGTGCGGGCGGGGCTTTGCGATGCGGGCGCGCGGCATGGGGGCGCGGGTGATCGTGACCGAGGTGGAGCCGCTGCGGGCCCTCGAGGCGGTCATGGACGGCTTCTGGGTGATGCCCATGGTCGAGGCCGCGCGGGTGGGGGACGTGTTCTGCACGCTCACGGGCGACATCCACGTGCTCCGGAGGGAGCACTTCGAGGTGATGAAGGACGGGGCGCTGGTGGCCAACTCGGGCCACTTCAACGTGGAGATCGACATCCCGGCGCTGGAAGCCCTGGCCGACCGCGTGGAGAAGGGGGTGCGGCCCCACGTGGACGCCTACGTGATGCCGGACGGCAGGCGGATTTACCTGCTCGGCGAGGGGCGCCTCATCAACCTGGCGGCGGCGGAGGGGCACCCGGCGAGCGTGATGGACATGAGCTTCGCGGTGCAGGCCCTGACCACGGAGTGGGCCGTGAAGAACGCGGGGAAACTGGAGCCCCGGGTGTACGGGGTGCCCAAGGAGATCGACGCATGGGTGGCCCGGTTGAAGCTCGAGGCCATGGGGGTGCGGATCGACACCTTGACCGAGGAACAGAAGGCGTACCTCGCCTCGTGGGAGATGGGGACCTGATCGATTCCGTGTCTTCTGTCGCCTGATCCGGACACCCGGATCGTGGGAGCGACCTTCCAGCCGCGATCGCGACCGGGAGGTCGCTCCCAGGTGGCGTGCACCGGACCGTTCTCGGCTTCCGGCCTTCTGGCCGAAGGAACCTGCGGCAGGCGCTGGCGGCTCCCCGCCGGCGTTTGTTTTGTGGGGGGCCGAGGGCGGGGTGGACCGGATGGGAAGACACGGGCGAGGCGCTTGGAGCCACCAAGGGAGGAGACCGATGGCCGAAGACCGCGTGACCTACGATCCGCCCGCACAGGGAACGCCGATCACCAAGGGGCCGGACGGCCGCTTGGCGGTTCCGGACGACCCGGTCATCCCGTTCATCGAGGGCGACGGCACGGGACCGGACATCTGGCGGGCGGCCCGCAGGGTGTTCGACCGGGCGGTAGAGCTCGCCTACGGGGGAAGGCGGCGGGTGTGCTGGTACGAGGTGTACGCCGGCGAAAAGGCCTACGAGCGGTACGGCGTATGGCTGCCCCGGGCCACCCTGGAGGCCATCCGCACGTACCGGGTGGCCATCAAGGGCCCCCTGACCACGCCGGTGGGCGGTGGGATCCGAAGCCTGAACGTGACCCTCCGCCAGGAACTGGACCTGTACGCCTGCGTGCGGCCGGTACGCTACATCCGCGGGGTTCCCTCGCCCATGCGGCACCCCGAGCGCGTGAACGTGGTGATCTTCCGGGAGAACACCGAGGACGTGTACGCCGGGATCGAGGCCCCGGCCGGGAGCGGCCAGGCCCGAGCCCTGATCGCGTTTCTCCGGGACCGGTGGGGGAAGGACCTGCCCGAGGACTCGGGGATCGGCATCAAGCCGATCAGCCGGCAGCGCACCCGGCGGCTGGTGCGCATGGCGATCCGCCACGCCTTGGAAAACAATCTCCCTTCGGTGACCCTGGTGCACAAGGGCAACATCATGAAGTTCACAGAGGGAGCGTTCAAGGAGTGGGGCTACGAGGTGGCGCGCGACGAGTTCGGCGACTCCACGATCACCGAGCAGGAGCTGTGGGACCGGTACGAGGGGGTGCACCCCACCGGGAAGGTGGTGATCAAGGACCGGATCGCCGACGCCATGTTCCAGCAGCTACTGCTGCGACCCGAGGAGTACAGCGTGCTGGCCATGCCCAACCTCAACGGTGACTACATGTCCGACGCGGCCGCGGCCCAGGTGGGAGGGCTCGGCATGGCCCCGGGCGCGAACATCGGCGACGACTACGCGGTGTTCGAGGCCACCCACGGGACGGCTCCCAAGTACGCGGGCCAGGACAAGGTCAACCCGAGCTCCGTGATCCTTTCCGGCGTCATGATGTTCGACCACCTGGGCTGGCACCGGGTGGGCCAGCTCATCCGCACCGGGATCGAGCTCGCGGTGGCCCACAAGCAGGTCACCTACGACCTGGAGCGCCAGATGGAAGGGGCCACCTGCCTGAAGTGCTCGGAGTTCGCCGAGGCGATCTGCGACTTCATGACCCAGGAGGCGTGAACGGGGCTGTCCCCGCGGACCGGGGTGTGTCCCCTCGCCCTGTTCGGGATTGCCCCGGCACGGGCTCTCAGGGGTGTGCCTGGGCGACCCAGGGTAGCAGGAACAGGGCGGCGTTGCCCAAGGCGTGGACGACATACGGGGCCCAGAGGCTCCGGGAGCGCTCGTAGACCACGCAGAAGACCACGCCCCCCAGGGCCTGGGTCCAGGGCACGGGGGTGCGTCCGAGGTGGGCGGCGGCGAACAGGACCGTGGTCAGGAACACGGCGGGCGCCGGGCGCCAGTGCCGCCGGAGCGCGCCGTACAGCACCCCCCGGAAGAGCAGCTCCTCGAAGGCGGGGGCCACCACGGCCCCGGCCGCGAGAAGCGCGGCCAGTTCGCCTCCGGACGGGCGGGGGCCGGCCAGGAGCTCCAGGATGCTTCCCAGCCCGGAGAACCGTCCGGCCGTTTCGACAGCCGCCACGGCTGCCGCAAAGCCGGCCGCCACCCCCAGCCCCGCGCGCAGTCCCCTGCCCGCGGCCGGGCCGGTGATCCCCAGGCGCCGGGGTCCCCAGCCCCGGAGTTGCGCCCAGGCCAGGAGAACCGTGGACTCGACGGTGCGGACCAGCCCGGTCCACAGGAGGGCTGCCGTGGGGCTCCGGGGGGCCGGAACCCGGGCGGCGAGCGCCAGTTCCAGCCCCACCCAGCCGGCCAGCACGGCCAGGGCCTCCGCGACCCCGGGGCCGGGGGGAGCCTCCCGGGGGGTCACCGGATTCCTCCCGGACGCCATCCCATGCGCCACAGGGCGGCGTAGGCCCGTTCCTTCACGTACCACTCCCCGCGGCTTCCCAGCAGGCCGAGCAGGGCCTGCCGGGCCCGCGCGCCCCCGGTGCGGCCCAGGCCCAACGCCGCGGTGTAGCGCACGTTGATCACCGGATCCTCCAGGGCCCGGAGGAGCCAGGATTCCCCCCGAGGGCCGAGTCGGGAGGCGAGGCGCGCGCCGTAGAGCCGGAGCACGGGGCGGGGGCTCCGGAGCAAGGAGTCCACGTCGGCCTCGGGGGGGGCGCGAGAGGAGGCCGCCAGGTGTCTTGCCCCGCGCAGCCACGGGGGCGGGATGGAGGCCGCGGCCACCGCCCCGCCCAGCAGCCCGGCGCAGAGGAGCACGAACAGGACCCGTTTGCGCCGGCCCGGGATCCAGCTCCCGACCCGAAGGGCAATCCCGCCGAGCGTCCACGCCAGGGCGATCGGCCCCCCCGCGAACAGCGCCAGGGCGGTGGCCCGCCGCAGGGCACGCGCCCGGTCCGCGTCCCGGGCGAGCCACCTCCACGACTTTCCCTGCTGGACCGGATCGGAGGGCCAGGGCACCCTGACCCCGTCGGCTTCGAGGATGATCCGATCCCCCGCCCGGTGCGCGACCACGTCGGCGGCCCCCGGGGGGCCATCTGCGCACAGCGCCCCGAACCGGAGCACCTGCCGACAGAACGAGAGCCGCTCCGGCCCCGGCAGTTCCGGCCGGACCCACGGCTGGCTCCGGGCGTCCAGGGGCTTCAGCACCTCCGCGGGGTAGAGGGTCCACCGGTAGTACAGGTGATTCATCCACAAACCCGGTCCCGACGGGGCGGCCAGGAGGATCCGGTCCCGCACCCGGGTGAACGCGCCTTCGGGCGCCCGTGCCCAAGGCACCAGCCCCAGCGCGGCCACAGCCCCCGCGGCGGCCCGGAGCAGCACCGACCGGCGGTCCCGGGGGGGATGGGTCCAAACGAGGGTGGCTGCCGACGCGCACAGGAGGAAGAGCGCCAGTTGCGGATCCCCGTACGCCCAGGCGGCGGCCGGCAGCGCGAGCACGAGCCAGGGAGCCGACCGGCCCACCCGGCCCGGAAGCATGCGGGCCGTTGCCACGGCCACGCCCAGGACCGCGGCCGTGCCCAGGCCCAGGCTCAGGCCGAAGAACACGGCGCCGGCGGCCGGAGGGGCCCAGGAAGCCAGGGTCTCCAAGTGCCCGGGGCCGGGAAGGGCGGGAAGACCTGCGTCCAAGAACACCCGGTTCTTTTCCAGCAGCCGCAACGCGCTTTCTCGGGTCCGAAGCGCGCCGAGCACGGCTGCCGCCAGGATGCCGACCAGCGCGATCCGCCCCGCCCGTGCCGGGGTTCCGGGGAAGGAAGCAGGGTCGCGGTTCATCCGTCGATTTCCGGCCGGAGACGGGACAAGGGGATTTTGCTTATCCTAACAGGCGACGGGGCGATTCACCACGTGCGGGAGCAGGCCCGGGGCACTCTCAGCCATCGACCGCACCCGGAATCGGTGTTTGGACCAGCACTTCCAAGTGACTTCTCGCTCGGAAACCTCAGGGCTGCGGTGACGCCTGCGGCGCAACCCTCTCGGATGTCTACCGATTCGAGCCGAGCGCTCCACGCCGGCCTGGGACCCGTGCATTCCGTCACATGTTTCGCCCGGGAGGGCCCCCTGGCTCGGGCGGGCGGGAACATGCAATGTGCAACCTCGCCGCAGCAACCCGCTCCTCGGAAACGCCCGGCGAGCCTCCTCGGGTTGCGCCCTTGCCGCTTGCACACCCCAGGGCCGCGGCGACCGTAGGAGCCGCGCTCGCACCTTGCAGGGGACCCTCCCGGGCATGGGTGCTCACAGGAGTTCATCCACCGAGCCCGGGGCCTGGAGCCGCGCAGGGGTTAGGAGGCCAGACGCCGTCGCCTCCCGAGCCCACCGGCCGTGCACGCGAGCGGCACGATGGCTTCCGAGCACCGCCGCCGAGGCCGCGGCCCCGCGCGGAAACGGGTCCCGGGCTCGCCATCGGTCTTCAGGGCGGAAGGGCCCCGGTCCTAACCCGTCGCGATCGCGGCCGGAAAGCCGCTCCCACGTCGTTGGCGAACGGCTCCCTGGCTCCTTCCTGCCAGCCCTTGGCCGTTAGCCGTTCGTCTTTCTCGCCCCAAAGCGGAAGCAGCCCACCGGCCCCCGTCCCCGAGCGACCCCGTTCCGGATACAGGGGGCGTCCCACCGGGGAGGCTGGAAGAACGGCTGGATGGTGGTTTTGGAGGGAGGGATCGGGTACAGTGGGGACGCCCGGTTCCGAGGAACGGAGGTGGCCCATGGAGCACGCCGAGCGACGCAGACACGAGCGGATCCCCAAGCGGGCCCGGATCACCTGCCAGGCGATCACCTACCCGTTGGGAGGGGCCCCCGAGCTTCGGGCCGAGATGGTGGACGTGAGCGAAGGAGGGGTGCGCCTCGTGCTCGAGGAACCCCTGGACCCGGAGCGGCCCGTCCAGGTGGCCCTGGTCCTCCAGGGATGGCACCGCCATACGTCCGGGTTCCTCAAGTACGACGAAACGTCCATCTCCAGGCCCCTTACGGCCATCGGCCGGGTGGTCCGGGTCCGGCCCGTGGCAAACGGCCGCTACGAGGCGGGCATCGAGTTCGTGGACATCTGGGAGGACCACTGGCAGGCCATGCGGGCCTACCTGGAACAGGAAAAACGGCGTCTCAAGAACGCGGCGCGTTGACCCGCCGGGCCGGGTGCCCTACAGTAGACAGGCTGTCAAACGAGGGTTCGGTAACACCGGTGGGCAGGTTCACATGGACATCCGCGAGGAACTGGACATCCTGATCCGGTCCCGCCAGCCGGTCATCTCGTTCGTGACCGGCGAGGAGGAGCGCGCGCGGGACATCCTGAAGACGGTCGCCGAGGGGCTGAACCGCCGGGACCTGATCTTCTGGAACACCGTTACGGGATTTCGGAAGGAAGGGGGGGGCGGGGGGAGCCTGGAGGAGGGCCGGATGGATCCCCTCACGGCCCTCCAGCGGATCGAGTCCTACCGGGGCGACGGCATCTTCGTGCTGGAGGACTTCCACCCGTACTTCGAGCAGCCGGTGATCGTCCGGATGCTGCGGAACCTCCTGTACAGTCTGAGGTCGAGTCGCAAGACGGTCGTTCTCCTCTCCCCGTTCTTCAAGCTCCCGCCGGAGATCCGGGACGACGTGCCCCAGGTGTTCCTGCCGCTGCCGGACTACGAGGCACTCCGGTCCATCCTCCACGAGATCTGCGAGTCCCGGGACGTGAAGGTGGACCTCACCAAGGAGGCGGAGGAAAAACTCGTGAAATCGGCCCTGGGGCTCACCGAGAACCAGGCCCGGGGGGTGTTCGTCAAGTCCATCCTGAAGCACCGCGTGCTGGACCAGTCCGCCATCCAGCTGGTGCTGAGCGAGAAGCAGAAGATCATCCGGAAGGAGGAGATCCTGGAGTTCTTCCCGGCCCGGGAAAAGATCTCGGACATCGGGGGCCTCGACAACCTCAAGGACTGGCTCAAGAAACGGGACAAGGCCTTCAGCCAGCGGGCCAAGGAGTACGGGCTGCCCAACCCCAAGGGGATCCTGATCATCGGGGTCCAGGGCACGGGCAAGAGCCTCACGGCCAAGGCCACCTCGGCCCTGTGGCGGCTGCCCCTCTTGCGGCTGGACATGGGCAAGGTGTTCGGCAGCCTCGTGGGGGAGTCCGAGGAGCGGATGCGCAAGGCGCTCCTTCTGGCCGAGACCATCAGCCCCTGCATCCTGTGGATCGACGAGATCGAAAAAGCGTTCGCCGCCACCATGTCGGCGGGCGATTCGGGCACGTCGGCGCGGGTGTTCGGCACGTTTCTGACCTGGATGCAGGAAAAGGAAAAGCCCGTGTTCGTGATCGCCACGGGCAACGACATCACCAACCTTCCGCCCGAGCTCATGCGCAAGGGCCGGTTCGACGAGATCTTCTTCGTGGACCTTCCCACGTACGAAGAGCGCATCGAGATCTTCCGGGTCCACCTGTCCAAGGTCCGGCCCGTGATCCGCCACTACGACATTCCGCTCCTGGCCCGCGAGACCGAGGGGTTCAGCGGGGCCGAGATCGAGCAGGCCATCATCAACGCCATGTACAACGCGTTCGACGACGGCGAGCGGGAGTTCACCACCGAGGACATCCTCCAGGGCATCCGGGAGGTGGTGCCCATTTCCAAGCTCATGAGCGAGCGCATCGAGCGCCTCAGGGAGTGGGCCGCGGACCGTACCCGCAGGGCCAACAAGGGCGCCGTGGTGGTGGAGGAAGCCGCGTGAAGGAGGATCCATGTCCCATTTCAGCCGAGTGCGCACCCGCATCGTGGACCTTCTGTACCTCAAGCGCGCCCTCTCGGACATGAACCTGGAGTTCGAAGAGGGCCGGACCAAGATCCGGGGTTTCCTGGGCCGGAAGATGACCGTGGACCTCAAGGTGCGCACCCCCGAGGGATACGACATCGGGTTCGTGAAAACGGGCGACACCTACGAGGTGGTGGCCGACTGGGACATGGTGCGCACGTTCTCGCAGGAGGCGTTCGTCAACGAGGTCATGCGGCGATACGCCTACCACGTGGTCAGGGATCAACTCGAGGGCCAGGATTTCCGGATCGTCGAGGAGAGTCGTCAGGGCGAGGCGGTGAGCCTGACCCTGAGGAGGATGTGAAGTGGAAGAAGTCAAGGTCACCATCGATGCCGAGGGGAACGTGAAGGTGACGGTGTTCGGGGCCAAGGGGCCGCGGTGTCTTGAGATCACCGAGAAACTCGAGGCCCTCCTCGGCGGACAGGTGGAACGCGAGTTCACCTCGGAGTACTACGAGGAGGTGTCCGAGGAGCAACGGACCACGGTGCAGGAGAAGGCGTGACCCCGCATGGAGGCCGAACTCCACCGGCCCCTCGGCGACCTGCTGGAGGAGATCCTGGACCGGGGCCCGGAGGCCTATGCCCGGTACCTGCGCGGATTCCCCCAGGCACCCCGTGCCTACCGCCTTGCGGTGCTGCTGGGGGGACTGTGCTTGGGACCCGATGTCGTGGAGGTTCTCCACGAGTGGGTGGCCCGGCCGGATTCCCCGTCCAAGCAGGGGGTCCTGCTGGGACTGGGCGTGATCGGCCATCCGCTGGCCGAGGGGTACCTGGTACGGGTGTGCCGGGAACGCCCCTCGCTGGACACCGCCATCACGGCACTCCAGGGACTGGCCCGGATCCAGGGGGGCAAGAGCCTTCCCGTGGTGGTGCGATGCCTGGAGCATCCGTTCCTGAAGGCCCAAGCGTGCCAGACCCTTGCCGCATACGGCGGGCCCGAGGCGGAACAGGCCCTCCTCGCCCTGGGCGAAGACGACCCGGACGCCACGCGGGCGCTGGCGCGCATGGGGACGCCGGTCGGACGCGAGCGGTTCCTCGCGGCGCTGGAGCGGGAGCCTCCCTGGCCGGCCTGGGGCGCCGAGGGGATCGGCCGGCTGGGGGATCCCGAGCTGGGGGGACGCCTTCTGGCGTTCCTTGGCGCCGAGGACGAGGAGGTTCGCCGGGCGGCGTGGGAGGCGTACGCGCGACTCGGGGCCCCTGGGGGGCTGGAACCCCTGCTGGAGGCGGTGGGTGAGGCCCCCGAGGGATGGATGCTGGAGGTGCTGGGGCGGATCCCGGACCCCAGGGCCCACGAGTACGTGGCCGGTTTCCTGAGCCGCCCGGAGCGCGGCGGGTGGCTCAGGAGGCTGTTCCGGAGGGGGCGTGCCAGGATCGACCCGCTCCAGGTAGTTCGGGCCCTGCGCCCGGCCCGCCATCCCGGGGCCATGGAGCACCTGGTCCGGCGCCTGGAGGAAGCGGAGGGCCCGGAGTTGCGGGAGCTGCTCCTCGTCCGGGGGTTCCGGGAGGATCCACGGTACGTGCCCGAGTTGGAAGGGGTCTGGCGGCGGGGGGGACTGCTCCCCGCCTATCTGGCGGCCCGGTGCCTGACCCAGGTGCCCTCCACCCGGTTCCTGCGCGAGGCGTTGGAGACGCTGGGACGGCACGGGCTGGTCCGGCAAGACGATCTGCCCGCGGGCGGGGATCCGGAGCGCCTGCTCCAGGCGCTGGCGGCCGACACGAACCCGGTGGTGGACCTGGCCTCGTTCCTGGACTCGGGCCTGGTGGACCTGGAGGCGCTGGAGGAGAACCTGAGGCGGCGGCTGGCCTCGGGCGCCTTCCCTCAGGGGGGTCCCGCAGGTGGGCGCTTCACCGGTCCCGAGGAGAGAGGTCTGGCCGCGTTCCTCGATGCCCTGGCCGCCGCCCATCCCTCGAGGCGCCATGCCCTGAACCGGATGTGGGCCCTGCTCTCCCAAGTGGACGACCGGGGGGACCCGGTGCTGGAACTGTTCCTGTGCTGGGGCGGCGAGCACCGGGGCGGCCTCCAGAGGGCGTTGTACCAGGCCCTTCCGTCGTCCCTGGGGGCCTGGATCCAGGGGCGAAGCGACCGGGACCTGCCGGAACTGGAGGCGCTGGCCGCGGCGGTTCCGGACGAGGGGCCGTTGGCCGGGTCCCTGCGGGAACTGCTGGAGCGGACCCGCCGCGCGCTCCAGGCGGAGTGCCGGGACATGGTGCTCATGCTCGAGGGGGCGGTACGGGGGGACATGGTGCTGATCGAAGCGCTGTAGGAACGGGATCCCGTGGCAGAGCTCACCGTCGACCTCGGCAACTACAACACCATCGTGACCTTCCGGGAGGGCGGGGAGCGCGTTCGGGGACTCCTCCGGGGGGTGGCCCGCGAAGTGGGGCAGTTCCCGGGCGCGCTGTTCGTGCCCTCTCTCGTCC
>CAZBGL010000326.1:0-8490 GCA_964491375.1 uncultured Thermodesulfobacteriota bacterium
CCCCCAACGCCGGCACCGCCGAGGCCGTGGTCCTGAAGCGAAAACGGGCCCCGGGCAGCATCACCGAGGTCCGGGAGGACCCCCTGGCTCGGGCGGGCGCGAACACGCAATATGCGACCTCGCCGCGGCAACCCGCCGCCCAGAGACGCCCGGCGAGCACCCTCGGGGCACGCCCCTGCCGCTCGGAAACTCCAGGGCCGCGGCGACTGTAGGAGCCGCGCCCGCGCCTCGCAGGGAGCCCTCCCGGACCCGCACGGATCGAACGGGCCGCTCCCACCCGGCCGGGGGGTCGGATCCGCGAAGGCGGCCGGAAGGCCAGGCGGCTGTCGCCTCCCGAGCCCACCGACCGCGCACGCGAGCGGCACACCGGCCTCCGAGCACTCCCACCGAGGCCGTGGCCGCGAGCGGAGACGAGCCCCCGGGCCGACCACGCCGTGTTCCGCCCGGACCCGTCCCCGAGGCCGTGGCCCCGAGCGGACACGGGCCCCGGGCTCGATCCTACGTCCTCCCGGCCACGGCCCACCCCGAGCCATCGCCGCGAAGGCCGCTCCTCGGCCCCCACGAAATCAGCGTCCTGCAAACCGGCCGCCCCGCGGCGTATGGGTGCTTCCAGGAAAAAGATCAGCAGATGGCACGATACCACAATATGACACGAGTTGCCCTGGCGGCAAACGTTCCCGGGCATGCGTCACCCGGTCCCGTGACGACACATTCGACTTTCCGCCGTCCGCACCTTTTGGTACAAACGCTTCTCCGCACGGGTTCCGTCCCACCGCCTTCCTTCAGCCGAGGGGTTCCCTTGAACGAGACGATCCTCGTGGTTCCCGCCCGCCGTCTTCCCGCCGACCTGCGAGCAGGGCCTGCTGCCGTGCCCGCGGCCTCCTGGGCCGAGGCGTCCGAGGCGCTGGAACTCGCCCGTGCCGTGTGGATGCCGAGGTCCGAGGCCGAGGAAGACCCATCGTGGAAGCAGGTGATCCCTTACGTCACCCTGTTCGATCCGGCCGGCCGGGTGCTCGTGTATCCCCGGCAGGGAAGCGAGCGGCGCCTGCACGATCTGTGGAGCCTGGGCATCGGCGGGCACATCAACAAAACCGATGCCGCAGGGCTCCCGCCGGGGCCTCGGCTCCTGGAGCAGGCCGCCCGGCGCGAGGTCCAGGAGGAATACCCCTGCCGGTGGATCGGAACCCTCGATGTGATGGGCCTCATCAACGAGGACGAAACCGACGTGGGCCGGGTGCACGTGGGGGTGTGCTGCCGGCTCGTGGTGGATCCCTCCACGGCCGGCCGCGGCGACGGGGAGCTGGACGGCCACCTGTGGGCCGACCCGGCGGATCCCTCGGCAGCCCTCCCTGCCGGGGCGCGGTTCGAGCTGTGGTCCGAGCTGGCATGGCGGCTGCATCGGACGCTCTGAGAAGGGAGCCGGAACCCGGCACGAGGATTTCGGGCGGCCTCGTCCGGCGCGCCCGGCCTCGCCGTTCGTGACGTTCCCGCG
The DNA here is from genome assembly GCA_964491375.1 of uncultured Thermodesulfobacteriota bacterium. Classification (GTDB taxonomy): domain Bacteria; phylum Desulfobacterota; class Deferrisomatia; order Deferrisomatales; family Deferrisomataceae; genus CAZBGL01. The sequence continues at coordinate 1,493 of CAZBGL010000326.1, forward strand.
CGGTGTCCCAGCGGCCTGCCGACAGGGCGTCTTCTCCCGTTCCCTTCCAAGAGACTTTTCGTCCCGGGCCGCACGCCGCGCCGTGGAACGCGCGGAGGGGTGCTTCTCGGCCGCAGGGGAGCCCCGCGTGGTATCGGAGGGAGAAGAACCGCATGGATAACCCGTCACTCGCCGCCCGTCACGCGTTACGGACTCATTGAAGTAAACCCATGAACGATCCGATGGAGACATTGCTGGACAAGGCGATGGAGGTGGTCCCGGGCGAGGACTACAACCGCGCGCTGGGGCGGCTTTCCGCGGGCCTCCTGGCCGGCAGGGCGTTCTACGAGGCCGTCCTGCCCGAGGGCCAGGGTTGGGCGTACCTGAGGGACCACGTGTACCCGGGGTTGGCCCGGTGGCTGACAGGCAAACGGCTGGACCCGGAAACCGGCCGGGGAGCGGCGGTCTCCCTGTTCATCGGCGATCGCTGCTACGTGTTCCGGGCCGAGGACTTCCTGGACGCGTTCCGGGAGATCGAGGGGTTGAGCCCGGGCGGGTTCCACTTTCGCGTCCTCCAGTGGCTGTAGCCGCGGGGGTCTCGCCCCGGCGCTCTGCCCCGGGCGGGAGGCGGGGTGCCCGCCCGGGGCCACGGCCCCGGTGTTGGAGCGCCGGGATCCGCCCGGGCCCACCCCCTCGGCTCCGCAAAGGAACGGCCCGTGCGTTCGGGGCGCCCGGAGGCGGATGGCCCCTAGCCGTTAGCCTCGGGCCGCCCACATCGCGGCCCCGCTCGGAGGACGGAAGGCATTTGGGCTTCTGGCCTTTCTGGCCGCGCCAAAGGAGAAACCGTGGAGATCCGACCGGCCACAGACTCCGATCGCGACCTGTGGGACGGATACGTCCACGACCATCCCCACGGGCTCGCCTACCATCGGTTCGCCTGGAAGGACGCGGTAGAACGGGCATACGGATTCGATTGTCCCTACCTTGTGGCCGTGGATGGAGGCCGGGTTCGGGGCGTGTTGCCGCTGGTACACGTGCGTCCCCCGCTTTCCCGGGGGGCCCTGGTTTCCCTGCCTTACTGCGACGTGGGGGGCGGGCTCGCCGACGACGCGGACGCCGCCCGTGCCCTCCTTCGGGCTGCCGCGGACGAGGCGCGCCGCCGCGGCGTGCACACCGTGGAGATCCGGACGGCCGTGGACCCGGGTCCGGCCTTGGGCGCAGCCGTCGAACCGTCCGTCAAGGTTCGCATGGTCCTGGAACTCCCGGACGGCTCAGAGGCCCTCCTGAAAAGCCTCAAGTCCAAGCTGCGCAGCCAGGTGCGCAAGCCCACGCGCGACGGGCTCAGAGCCCGCCTCGGCGGCCCCGAGCTCGTGGCCGAGTTCTGGCCCATCTACGCGCGCAACATGCGCGACCTGGGCTCCCCGCCCCACCCCGAAGCGTGGTTCCGCGCCGTGGTGGAAGCCTACGGCGAGTCCGCCCGGGTCGGGGTGGCGTACATGCCCGACGGCACGCCTGCGGCGGCGGGCGTGATCCTGCGCAACGGCCCGGTGGTGAGCATCCCGTGGGCCTCATCGGTGCGCGAGCTCAACCGCTGGAACCCCAACATGCTCCTGTACTGGACGTTCCTGGCCCACGCGGCGGACACCGGGGCCCGGTGGTTCGACTTCGGCCGCTCCACCCGGGGCGAGGGCACGTACCGTTTCAAGAAGCAGTGGGGCTCGGAGGAACGCCCCCTCTACTGGGTGCGCCTCGTCCGGGGGGCCGTGGAGGCCGAGACCGACCCCGGACCGCCGGGGCGCAAGAGGGAACTGGCCGAAGCCCTGCTCCGTCGGCTTCCGGTGGGGGTGAACGCCTGGGTGGGGCGTCTCGCCCGGAAGTACGTGGCGCTGTAGAACCATGCCGGACCTTTCCGTGGTCGTCCTCACGTGGAACTCCCTGCGCCACATCGACTTGTGCGTCCGGAAAACGCTTGAAGACGTCAGCCGGGCCGGGTGTTCCTGCGAGTTCTTCGTGGTGGACAACGGCTCCACGGACGGCACGGCCGAGCGGGTGCGGGAACTGGCCGCCGTGCACCCTCAGATCGTTCCGATCTTTCTCGAATCGAACCGGGGCACCACGGTGCCTAGGAACTTGGCCCTGCGGCGGGCAACGGGCGAACTGATTTGCGTACTCGACTCCGATGCGTATCCAAGACCGGGGTGTTTGAGCACGCTGCGGGACGTCCTCCGCGACCCCAAAACCGGGATCGCGGTGCCTCGCCTGGAGTATCCTGACGGCCGATACCAGAAATCCGTGGACGTCTTTCCGACCCTTGGACGGAAGCTTCGGCGGGCGCTTTTCCTCCGAGCGATGGAATCCAGGGAGTCCCAACCGCCCGAGGGGCCGGTGGACTACGCCATCTCTGCGTTCTGGATGTTCCGCCACGAGCTCCTCGAAACGGTGGGGTTGCTCGATGAAAAAATCTTCTACGCGCCGGAGGACGTGGACTTCTGCCTGCGGGTGTGGAAGGCGGGCTACACGGTCCGCTACGTGCCGCGGGCTGTTGCGGTGCACGACGCCCAAGAGAAGTCGCGCCGCATTCTGCCCAACCGCCTCACCCGGCTTCATCTGGCCGGGCTGGTCTACTACTTCCGCAAGCACGGATACGTGTTCCGGCCGCCCCGGCAGGCCGGAAGAAGGTGACACCATGGCTGTGTGAAAAAAAGTTCTCCGTGTCGGATGCGGATTGCCATTCCCGGGAGGTGTGGGAAAAATATTTCCATTTTGTTGGCGGCATCCGCTGGAACAGAGCCGTATGCCCGGGAAATTCACAATGGCCTCGTTTTTGCAAAAAGCTCTACGGGCGAAACAAACGGGTCTTTTCCGTGTCTCGATATGAGGTGGAGAGCACCATGACGACGCAGGGCCAGCTCGGGACGTCGTTTGACGTGATGCGGTATCTCCGGCTGTTTTGGCGGCGGAAGTGGCTGGTGGTCGTGCCGGCAGTCGTTTTTCCGCTGGCATCTGGCTACTACGCCATGCAGCTTCCCGACCGATACAAGTCTAGTACATTGATTCTCGTTCAACCCCAGAAAGTTCCAACTAAGTTCGTTCCGTCCACTGTTACTACCAGCATAGAAGATCGACTCCATACCATAAGTCAGCAGATTTTCAGTAGGACCAGGCTTGAGCAGATCATAAACGAGTTCAACCTTTTTGAGAAAGAACGCAAGACAAAGGCTCCAGAAGAAATCATAGCCTTGATGAGATCTAGGATACGCCTGAAAGTCCACAAGAAAGACGCATTCGAGTTGTCGTATATTGATGCCAATCCAAGGCTAGCTATGCTGGTGACGAACAAGCTGGCAAGCTTGTTTATAGAGGAAAATCTGAAAGTCAGAGAGCAGCAAGCCATAGGTACGAGTCAATTTCTAGAAGACGAAATTGAGAGGTACAGAGAAAGGATACGTGAAAAGGAAAAGGTCATTTACGAATTCAAGAAAAAATACATGAGCGAGCTTCCGGAACAGCTCGCAAGCAACCAGTCTCGCTTGAACCAGCTTCAAAACCAGCTTCAGATCAACACCCAGAACATCAACGCAGCCGAAGGCCGAAAGCTACAGCTCCAGCAGCAGATCGCCGAGATCGAACGCCGGGTCCAAGAGGACGTGGAGCGCCGTCGCCAGGAATGGGAACGGGCGCGGGAAGAAGCACGGGCGCGCGCCGAGGCTCCCGCCTCGGCGACCCCTGCCCCAGGCACCGGCACTTCGCAGGAGATCGTGTTGCCCATCGACCGCGAGATCGAAAAACTCCGTCACAAGCTGGACGAGCTCCTGACCGTGTATACCGAGAAACATCCCGATGTGGTGAGGCTCAAGAGCCGGCTCGCCCAGTTGGAGGCCGAGGCAGAAAGGCAGAGGGCCGAACGGCTCAAGCAGGAGGAGATGTCCAGGAACGAGGCGGCGGCAACGGCCGGTGTGCCCTCAACGGACTCCATGGCTCTGGAGCCCCCCGATCTGTCACCTCGCTATCCGCCCGTATACGACAAGCTTAAGGCGGAGCTGGCACGCGTGACCAATGACCTGGAAAAACTCAGGGAGCAGAACGAGAAGATACAAAAGGCCATAGAGATCTATCAGAAAAGGATCGCCGCGACGCCTGCCCGACAGCTTCAACTCCAACAGTTGACCGAGGACTACGACAACCTAAAGCGGGTGCTCGAGAGCTTGATCGACAAGAAGCTCCAGGCCGACCTCGCCGAGAACCTCGAGCGCAAGCAGAAAGGGGAACAGTTCAAGATATTGGACCCGGCGAACCTGCCGGAAAAGCCTTTCTATCCCAATCGCCTCCGGTACGTTTTCATGGGCCTTGCCGCAGGGTTGGCCCTGGGGGTTGGGCTGGTACTCCTTGTGGATTTCTTGGACACCTCGGTCAAAACCAAGACGGATCTTGAGCAGGCAGCGGGCGCTCCGGTGCTCAGTGTGATCCCGGAGATCGTGACCCCGGCGACGATCCGCCGCCGGTGGGCGATCCGCCTTGGGGTGGCCGCCTCCCTGGCCGTTTGCACGCTGGCGGCGGCCATGGTGATCCATGTCAAGGTCAAACCCATACCCGAGGCCGTGTCGGACCTTTACAGCCAGATCCGAAACACGCATTGGACCACGGTGAAGTGAGCGGCAGGTACGGGGCGCCCCGGATCGGCAGACCGGAGATGCTGCCGGCCTTGGTGCTCGGGCTGGGCACCCACGGGCTTGCCATCGTTCGCTCCCTGGGGCGGCGGGGGGTGAGGGTGGAGGTAGCGGACACAGCCGAACCGGCGGGGCCTCGGGCGCACACGCGGTACCTTGCGGCATATCATCCCGTGCCGTCACTCGAGGACGAGAGGTTGGTGGACTTCCTGGTCGGGTGGGCGCGGTGCAACGGGAGCCCCTCGGTGCTGTTCCTGGTACGGGACCGCACCGTGCCCGTGGTTTCGCGGTGGCGAGAGGAGTTGGTGCGGTTGGGCTACCGGTTCAACCTGCCCGCGCCGGAAACGGTGGCGCTTCTCATGGACAAGACCCGGCTCCCGAAATGGCTGGCCGGACAAGGAGTGCCGCATCCCAGGGCGTGGGTGTGCCGGAACGGGGACGATGCCCAGCGCATAGGGGACGCGGTCGCCCTGCCCTGCGTGGTGAAACCCCAGCGCAGACATCCCGGGTTCAAGGCCGAGCTCGTCACCCACCGGGGCCGCCTCGGCGATCTGCTGCAACAGTATGCCGAGGGCCCGGTGGCCGGGGTGGTGCAGGAGTGGGTCGAGGGACCCACGCGCAATATCCGTTTCTGCTTCGTCTACATCCGAAAGGACGGAGGGCTCGCGGCCGCGTTCACCGGGAGAAAGGTCCGGCAGCTCCCTTTGGACACCGGGGTGGCCACCGAAATGGAACCCTTCACGGACGAACCGCTTCTCCGGCGCTCTCTGGAGTTGTTCCGCGCGGCTGGGTACACGGGGTTCGGCTCCACCGAGTTCAAGCGCTCCTCGCGTGACGGCCGGGACTATCTCATCGAGTTCACAGTGGGTCGCACCGATCTCAACCTGGCGGTGGCCAGGACCCGGGGGGTCGACCTTCCGTGGCTTGCGTACTGCGACCTCACCGGCCACCCGGCGGACGCGGAGGTTCCGGCCGGGCGACAGGGTGCGTTCGCCCCGCGCCGCTGGGTGGACGGCCGGCGGAACCGGCGGGCCCTGTGGCAGGAACTGCGGGAAGGCCGCCGGGGGGCCATAGCTGTCCTGTGCAGCTCGGTCCGATCCCTCGACCCGCGAAACGAGTTTGCGCTGTTTGCCTGGGACGACCCCGGCCCGTGGGCAGCGTACTGGGCCTCGCGGGCGCGGGCAGCCGCCCGTAAAGGCGCCGGCTGGGCGGGTGCCCTCTCCGGCGCGGGGAGGTCTTAGGACCATGGAATCTGCCGGGAAGAGCCTGAAAATCTGGAGAGAGGCGGGCGAATACGTCCTGATGGCCACGGCCTACAGCGACCGGGTGCTCGCAAAGGGGCAGGGCACCCGGGTTTGGGACGTGGACGGGCGGGAACTGATCGACCTGGAGTCCGGCCAGATCTGCTCGCTGGTGGGGCACAACCATCCGGAGTTGGTTCGACGGCTCGCGGCCCAGATGGATCGCCTCCTCCACACCGGCACCGGGTTCCTGTCAGAACCGGTGTTCGAGGCGGCTAGGAAGATGGCCAGGATCGCCCCGGGAGACCTCAAGAAGAGCATCTTCCTCTCCACCGGCGCGGAGGCCAACGAGTGCGCGTTCCGGATCGTCAAGGCGGCAACGGGGAAGCGCGGCATCGTGGGTTTCCACAAAGGGTATTCGGGGTTGACCCTCGCGACCACCAGCGCCAGTCTCAACGCCCGGATCACCTCGTTCACCGTCCCGGGCACATTCAAGATCCTCGCCCCCGACTGCCTCAACTGCCTGTTCGGGCTCTCGCATCCGGAATGCGGGTTCCAGTGCCTCAAGGCTTCGTTCGAGCTGCTCCGGTACCACTGCGAGAACGAGGTGGCTGCGTTCATCGTGGAGCCGATCTTGTCGGCCGGGGGCATGATCTTCCCGCCCCCGGGCTACTTCCGAGAACTGAAACGCATGGCCGACCAGATCGGCGCCCTGCTCATCGCGGACGAGGCCCAGACCGGGCTCGGCCGCACGGGTACCTGGTTTGCGATGGAGGCAGATGGAGTGGTGCCGGATGTCCTGGTGACGTCAAAAGGGGTGGGCGGGGGGTTTCCGGTCTCGTGCGTCACGGTGAGCGACCGGGTCGCGCAGGCAGCGGTCGATGGTTTCAGCCATTTCAGCAGCCACCAGTGCGACCCCGTGGCCGCCGAGGCGGTGTCGGCCGTGATCGACATTGTGGAACGGGAGAACCTTCGCGAGAACGCCCGATCGGTGGGGGCGTACTTCCTGAGGGGACGGAGGATCTGGGGAGCCGGCAACCCGGCCCGGCCCGGGGGCCGGGGGCGGGGCCCCTTGACGGGGGGGAACCGAGGCCCCCCCCCCAGCCGGAAC
>CAZBGL010000327.1:0-2764 GCA_964491375.1 uncultured Thermodesulfobacteriota bacterium
CGATCACGGTCTCGGTGAGGGTGTGGTTGAGCCGGGTCACGTACTTGTTCACCTCGGTGAACTTCATCAGGATCGAGGTGAGCAGGGGGTTGTCCTGGCCGTCGATCACGCCCTGCTGGAGCGCGTTGTACACCTCGGGGAACGGCATGGGCACGGGGGTCACGCCCAGTTGCTTGAACGTGTCCAGGAACACCGGGGCCTCCATCAGCCGGAGCTTGAGGCCCTTGAGGTCCTCGGGCCTGCGCACGGGCCGTTTCGAGTTCGTCAGGTGCCGGAACTCGTTCTCCGCGAACCCGATGGCCACGAAGCCCTTGGGCTCGAAGAACCTGAAGAACTCCTTCTGGAACCCGGGGTCGTCCAGCACGGCGTAGGCGGTTCTGCGGTCGGGCCACAGGAACGGCAGGTCCAGGGCCGCGGCCTGGGGCACGAAGTTGGAGAGCACGGCCGTGGTGATGGCGGCCATGTGGAGCGTGCCCATCTGGACCTGCTCGGCCATGGACCGCTCGCCGCCCAACTGGCCCAGGGGGAACACCTTGACCTCCCAGGCCCCGCCGGTTTCCTGCTTGACCACCTCGGCCAGCTTGAGCAGGCCCTGGTGCTGGCCGTGGAAGGGCGGGGCCACGTGGCCCAGCTTGATCTGCTTGGCGGCCCGGGCCGGGACCGCCACAGCGCCGAGGAGCAGGGCAAGGGTCACGCACAGGATCCGACGCATCGCTTCCTCCTTTCCCGCGGTAACGGAAGGAACCGCACGGTCCGCCCTCCCAAACGCGTTTTGGAGCATACGGAGGCGGCACGGCGGTGTCAACCTCCAGGGGAAGCGCAGCCGGTACACGTGCCGTCGGCGTGCATGGAATAAAACGTTGTTCATGTGGATCCGGGCGCCGAGGGCGGGTTGTGCGCCGTCCGGAGGTTCTGCTACAGTCCCGCACCCGGTGCAAACGCCTGCGAAGGAGGGTGCCATGCCGATCGCCGAACGGGTCAAGTCCGCCCTGGAGCGCTCGTCCTGGATTCGGAAGATGTTCGAGGAGGGGGCGCGGCTCAAGGCCGAGCACGGGCCCGAGAACGTGTTCGATTTCAGTCTGGGCAACCCCAACCTGCCCCCGCCCGAGTCGTTCCGGCGGACGCTCCGGGAGCTCGTGGACGAAGAGGCGCCCGGGGCCCACGGTTACATGCCCAACGCCGGGTTCCCCGACGTGCGCAGGGCCGTGGCCGACTACGTGGGCCGCGAGCAGGGCGTGGACCTGGGGCCGGAACACATCGTGATGACCGTGGGCGCGGGCGGCGCCCTGAACACCCTGTTCCGGGCGCTCCTCAACCCGGGGGACGAGGTGGTGGTGCCCCGTCCCTACTTCGTGGAGTACAACTTCTACCTGGAAAACCACGGCGGTGTGATCCGCACCGTGCCCACCGCCGAGGGGTTCGACCTGGACATCGGGGCGATCGACGCCGCGATCGGGCCGAAGACCCGCGCGGTGCTCATCAACTCGCCCAACAATCCCACGGGAAAGGTGTATTCCCGCCCCAACCTGGAGGCCCTGCGGGACCTGCTGGAGCGCCGGTCCGCCGAGGCGGGGCGCACGATCTACCTGATCTCGGACGAGCCCTACCGGAAGATCGTGTACGACGGCGTGGAGGTCCCGCCCATCCTGTCGCTGTTCCGGAACGCCTTCGTGTGCACCTCGTACTCCAAGGACCTGAGCATCCCGGGCGAACGCATCGGGTACATCGCGGCGAGCCCGGGTATGGAGCACATCGACCTGGTCATGGGTGCGCTCACCTTCACGAACCGCATCCTGGGTTACGTGAACGCCCCCGCCCTGATGCAGCGGGCCGTGGCGCGGTTGCAGGGCCAGAGCGTGGACATCGACGCCTACCGCCGGAACCGCGACCGGCTGTACCAGGGCCTGGTGGACGCCGGGTACGAATGCTACAAGCCCGAGGGCGCGTTCTACCTGTTCCCCAAGAGCCCCATCCCGGACGACGTGGCCTTCGTCCGGGAACTGCAAAAGGAGAACATCCTGGCGGTGCCCGGGAGCGGGTTCGGCGGGCCCGGGTACTTCCGCCTGGCCTACTGCTGCGCCCCCGAGACGATCGAGCGCAGCCTGCCCGGTTTCCGGCGGGCCATCGAGCGGGTCCGGGGGTAGGGGACGGCCCACCCGGCGGGGTGACCTCTGGACGTGGCGCCCCTACCGGTCTCGCGCGGCTCGAACGGGCCGCTCCCACCGCCGGCTGAGCCGTCGCGGTCTGTCCGAACCGCCCGGGGGGCCGGGACCGCGAAGCGGCCGGAAGGCCAAGCGCCTTCGCCTCCCGAGCCCATCCACGCGCACGCGAGCGGCACATCGGCCTCCGAGCACCCCCGCCGGGGCCGTGGCCCCGAAGCGGAAACGGGCCCCGGGCGGTATCCCCGAGATTCGGGAGGGCCCCCACGGGTCGAACGGGCCGCTCCCACGGTGTGGGCTCTCGGTGAACCGGCCTTTGATCCCAACCCTTCCCCCGGGAGCGAAAGAGGGGAATCGCCCTGCGCTCGCCCGGGCCCATCCCCTGGGCTTCGCAAAGGAACGGCCCGAGCGCTCGGGGTGCCCGGAGGCCGAGGCCGGTGGGTGCCGCTCGGAGGGGTTGGGCAGGGGGGGACGGGAGGCTGCCGCTGGAGCGGGGCGGTGCCGGCGTGGGGGCCTGGCCCGGTAGCGTGGGGGTCGGGTGCTGCCCCCGTGGGAGGGTTGTCGGGTTTCGTGCCTTTGCTTCGCCTCGGGGATGGGCCCGGGCG
>CAZBGL010000328.1:0-6604 GCA_964491375.1 uncultured Thermodesulfobacteriota bacterium
TGTGCTTCCTGCCGGATGGGAACCTGGAGGCGTTCCTGGCCGCCCGGCTGGGCCCGGCTGGGCCCGGGCCGGTGGTGGACCGGAGCGGCCGGGTGCTCGGCACCCATCGGGGCGCCCGCGCGTACACCGTGGGCCAGCGCCGCGGGCTCGGGGTGGCCGCGGGCAGACCGGTGTACGTGCTGGAGAAGGACGTGGAGCGGAACCGCCTGGTGGTGGGGACCCGCGAGGAGGCCTTGGCGTCCGGGCTGACGGCTTCGGGGGCGGTGTGGCTGGGGAACGGCCCGCCGGGGCCGGAGTTCTCCTGCACCGTGAAGATCCGGTCCACCGGCCGGGACGTGCCCTGTCGGGCCCGGGTGGAGGGCGACCGGGTTCGGGTCCGGTTCGAGGCCCCCGTGTTCGGGGTGGCCCGGGGCCAGATGGCCGTGTTCTACCGGGGCGAAGAGGTGCTGGGGGGGGCGTGGATCGAGGGGCCATGCGGGTAGCCATCGTCACGCTGGGGTGTAAGGTGAACCAGTACGAGAGCCGCGCCCTCCAGGAGGCCCTGGAGCGAAGGGGGCACCTCGTGGTGCCCGTCGAAGGGGCCCCGGATGTGGTGATCGTGAACTCGTGCACGGTCACCCACCGGTCCGACCGCGACACCCGGGCGTGGGTGCGGAGGGCCCGGCGGAGCCGGCCCGGGGTGCGCGTGGTGGTCACCGGGTGTTACGCCCAGGTCGACCCGGAGGCCCTCCGGGCCCTGGGGGTGGATGCCGTGGTCGGGACGGCCGACCGGTCCTCGGTTCCCGATCTGGTGGAGCGCGGGTGGTCCGGGGTTCGCGTGGCACGGGTGGACCGAGTGCGGCCCCTGGAGCCGGAGCCCGTGTCCCGGTTCACGGGTCGCGCCCGGGCGTTCCTCAAGGTGCAAGACGGATGCGAGGCGTTCTGCGCCTACTGCATCGTGCCGTACGCGCGGGGGCCTTCCAGGAGCCTCCCCCTGGAGGACGTGGAAGCAGGGCTCGTCCGCCTCCGGGAGGCGGGCCACCGGGAAGTGGTGCTCACCGGTGTCCACCTGGGGCTCTGGGGAAGGGACCTCGTCCCCCCGAAGAGCCTGGAGGACCTGCTCGCCGTGGCCGAACGCTCCGGCGTTCCGAGGATCCGCCTGTCGAGCCTGGAGCCCCAGGAGATCGGCGAGGCACTGATCTGCCGTCTGTCGCGATCGGACGTGCTGTGCCCCCATCTTCACATTCCGCTCCAGTCCGGTTCGGATCGGGTGCTCGCAGCCATGGGTCGGCCCTACCGGGTCGGGGCGTTCCGCCGGTTGGTGGAGAGGCTCGCGCGGAGCGTTCCGGGGATCTGCCTGGGCCTCGATGTGATCGTGGGGTTCCCGGGCGAGTCCGAGGAGGATTTCCGCGACACGGTCGACCTGCTGGAGGCCCTGCCCGTGGCCTACCTGCACGTGTTCCCCTTCAGCCCGAGGAAGGGCACCCGGGCGTACACCATGGCAGGGCGGGTGCCCGAGGCCGAGGTGGGGCGCAGGGCCCGTATCCTGCGGGAACTCTCCGCCCGGAAACGCGAGGCGTTCTGGAAGAGCCAAAGGGGGCGGATCCTGCCCGCCCTGGCGGAGGGGGGCGACGGGGAGGGCTGGCTGCGGTTCCGGACCCGCAACTACGTCCCGGTGCGCGTACGGTGGGTCGGTGAGCCCCCCGGGCACGAGGTCCGGGTGCGGCTGGAGGCCGTGCGGAACGGATGGGTGGAGGGCACGGTGATGGGTCCGGCACGGGGTGGGTGACCCGGAGGGCACGCTGAGCGGGCCGGTGTCCGGAGTTGCACCCGCCGGCCCGGAGGAGGCGACGCGATGGACATGGAGCGGCGGGAGGCGCTGCGGGACCTGGAGGAGGTGATGGGTTACCTGTTCGAGGACCCGTCCCTTCTGGATCAGGCTCTGACCCACAAGTCCTACGCGAACGAGCACGGCCCGGAGGCCCGGGACAACGAGCGGCTCGAGTACCTTGGGGACGCGGTGCTCGACCTGGTGGTGTCCCGGCTCCTGTACGACCTGAGCCCGCCCCTTTCCGAGGGCAAGATGTCGAAGATCCGGGCGTTCCTGGTGAGCGAGCCGAGCCTGGAGCGGGTGGCGCGGACCCTGGGTCTGGGTCCCCTCATCCGCCTGGGCCGGGGCGAGGAACAGACCGGCGGACGGGAAAAGGCCTCGATCCTCTCGGGGGCGTTCGAGGCCCTGGTGGCGGCCATCTATCTGGACGGGGGTTTCGACCTCGCGTTCCAGTTCGTGGAGGCCCTGTTCCGCCCGATCCTGGAACAGGAGGGTACGGGGGTCCTGCGGCGGGACTACAAGACCCGCCTCCAGGAGTACTGCCAGGCGCGCTACGGGAGGACGCCGGTGTACCGCCTGGTCCGGGAGTGGGGCCCGGACCACGACAAGACGTTCGAGGTGGAGATACGGCTGGGGAACCGGACGCTGGGCCGGGGCCGGGGCCGCAACAAGAAGGAGGCCGAGCAGCGGGCCGCCCAGGACGCGCTGGAGCTCCTGGGATAGGCGGACGCCCCGACGGGGCCGGGAGCGGCGGGCCTCCGTTCCCGCCGCTCCGGGGTGCGCTCCGTCAGGCCCTCAGGCCTTCTCAAGGGCCTGGTCCAGGTCCTCCAGGATATCGTCGATGTGCTCGATCCCCACGGACAGCCGGACGAAGTCCGGGGTCACCCCGGCCGCCTCCTGCTCCTCGGGGGTGAGCTGGGAGTGGGTGGTGGATGCCGGGTGGATCGCGAGGCTCTTGGCGTCCCCGATGTTGGCCAGGTGGCTGAACAGCTTCAGGTTGTCGATGAAGCGCTTGCCGGCCTCCAGGCCACCCCGTATGCCGAAGCCCACGAGCGCACCGAACCCCCCCCGCAGGTACTTTTGGGCCAGGCGATGGGTGGGATGATCCGGGAGGCCCGGGTAAAGCACCCACGCCACCCTGGGATGATCCCGCAGGAAACGGGCTACCTGCATGGCGTTCTGGCAATGGCGCTCCATCCGGAGGTGGAGGGTTTCCAACCCTTGGAGGAACAAGAAGCTGTTGAACGGCGACAGGCAGGCCCCGGTGTCCCGAAGGAGAATCGTGCGGGCGCGGATCACGTAGGCGGCCGGGCCCACGGCGTCGGACCACACCACCCCGTGGTAGGAGGGATCCGGCTCGGTGAACATGGGGAAGCGACCCGAGGCCTTCCAGTCGAAGCGCCCGCTGTCCACGATGACCCCGCCGATGCTCGTGCCGTGACCGCCGCAGAACTTGGTGAGGGAGTGGACGGAAATGTCGGCCCCGTAGTCGAACACCCGGCAGAGGTACGGGGTGGGCACGGTGTTGTCCACGATCAGCGGGACTCCGGCCTCGTGGGCCACCCGGGCCACGGCCTCCAGGTCGGGGGTGTCGAGCCGCGGGTTCCCGATGGTCTCCACGAACACGCATTTCGTCCGATCCGTGATGGAGCGGGCAAAGTTTTCCGGATCGGATCCGTCCACGAACGTCGTGCGGATGCCGTACTGGGAAAGGGTGTGCAGGAACAGGTTGTACGTTCCGCCGTACAGGCTCGAGGACGAGACCACGTGATCCCCTGCCCGGCAGATGTTGAGGATGGCGTAGGTGACCGCGGCGGAGCCCGAACTGGTGGCCAGGGCCCCCACCCCGCCCTCCAGGTGCATCATGCGCTTCTCGAGCACGTCGGTTGTGGGATTCATGATCCGGGTGTAGATATTCCCGGTGGCCTCGGGAGGGAAGTCCTGTGGCCGAAGCCCCTCCTGGTCCAGGTTGAGCCGGGGGGCCCATACCTCGGGCTTGAGTGCGAACAGGGATGCCGCGTCCTCGGTGTCCTGGAACACGTAACTCGTGGTCTGGTAGATGGGCACGGCCCGGCTCCGGGTGACCGGGTCGGGCACCTGGCCGGCGTGGAGGGCCAGGGTTTCGGGTTTCCAGGGCATGGGGACCTCCTTTGGGTGCATTGTTGATCGAAAACGTGCAGCAACGTGTATCCGAATTGCCCTGTTATGTCAAGGTAAAAGACCGGAGGATCGAGATGCGTCGATGGCGTCGGGATGGAGCGGTCGGTGTGGGGGTCGTGTGGATCGCCGTGCTCCTGCTCCTGTTCTCCGCACCGGCCCGGGCCGGCAAGGCGGAGCGGGCGGCAAAGCACCGGGAGCGCGCGGAGAGGTACCTCGCCGAACAAAAGTTGGCCGAGGCGGAACTGGAACTGCGCAACGCCGTCCGTCTGGAGCCGAGGAACGCGGAACTGCGCCGGATGCTGGCCCGGGTCTTCATGAGGGAAGGCAAGGGCGCCGAGGCCTTCCGGGAACTCCAGGAGGCGGTGAGCTTGGATCCGGAGCACGGGGAGTCCCGGCTCCGGCTGGCCGCCTTTTACCTGGCGGCGGGCCGTTTCGCCGACGCGGAGGAGCACGCGGCCAAGGCCGCTGAGTTGCTCCCGGACCGGATCGAACCGTGGCAGGTGCTGGCCCGGGCCCGTGCCGGCCTCAAGGACCTGGAGGGGGCGGCGGAGGCCTTGAGGAAGGGTCTCGAGAAGGTACCGGACGCCGAGCCGTTGTGGCTCGATCTGGCCCGGTTGTGGTTGGCCCGCAAGGAACCCGAGAAGGCGGAAAAGGTCCTACGAGAAGGCCTGGAGCACGTGCCCCCGGCCAAGGCCCTCCGGATGGCCCTGGCGAACCTCCTGGCCTCGCAGAAGCGGTTCGAGGAGGCGGATGCGCTGGTGGAGGAGGTCAAGAACCTGGCCGCCGGTGAACCGGGGGTGCTGCGGGCGGTGGCGGTGTACCGGCTGAGACGGGGAGACCGGGAGGGGGCGGAGAAACTCCTCAAGAACCTGGTGGAGGAGGCGGGCGAGGACAAGGGGGCCCGCATCCGGGCCCTGGGAGCGCTCGAACGGTTCTACGTCTTCACCGGTCAGCTCGAAAGGGCCCGCCAGACCCTGGAGGAGATGCGCTCCCTGGCGCCGGAGAACCCGGTGATCCTGACCCGCCTGGCCAACATCCACCTGCTCACCGGCCAGTTCGACCAGGCCGAGCCCTTGATCCGGGCCCTTCTGGAAAAGGACCCGTCGAACCCCGACGGGCGCCTGCTCCGGGCCCGGCTCGACCTCGCCCGGGGGCGTGGGGCTGAGGCCCTGTCCGCACTGCAGGCCCTGGCGGCCGAGTTTCCCGACGCGGCCAACGTGAACCTGTTCCTGGGCAAGGCCTACGCGCTCCAAGGGCGTTGGGAAGAGGCACGCCAGGCGTTCGAGACGGTGCTGAGCCGGTCGCCGGACCACTTTTTCGCCAACCTGGACCTGGCCAAGGTGTACCTGCAGACCGGCCGGCCCGAGGACGCCCTGGGCCCGTTGGAGCGGGCCCTACAGGTGGCGCCGGGGCACCCCCGCGCCAGACTCCTCGAGGGCGATGCTCTGCTCGCGCTGGGCCGGGCGGAACAGGCCGAGGCGATCTACCGCGACCTCTTGGAGGAGGCCCCGGACGATCCGGGCCTGTGGGTCCGCAGGGCCAGGGCGCTGGAGGCCATGGGCAGGGAGGAAGAGGCGCTCGAGGCCTACAACCGGGCCCGCGAGAAGGCCCCCGGCGCCCTGGAGCCGGTGCTGAGGACCATGGCGTTGCTCGACCGCATGGGCCGGCCCGATGAGGTCCGCAAGGTGGGCGAGGCGTATCTTCAGGCGAACGGGGACGTGCCGCCGGTGCTGAACGCCCTGGCGGTACAGGCCATGAGCCGGGGAAGGCCCGAGGAGGCGCGTGGATACCTGGCCCGGAGCCTGAAAGCGGATCCCGACGCCCCGGCGACCCGGGAGCTGGAGGCGAGGATCCTGCTGAGCCAGGGAGACCTGGACGGTGCGGAAAAGGCGCTGGTCAAGGCCCTGGAGGCCAGCCCGGACCGGGTCTCCAGCCGGCTCCTCCTGGCCGCGGTCTACGAACAACGGGGACAGAGGGAAAAGGCGCAAGAGCAGTACGAACGCGTGCTGCAGGTTTCGCGGCGCAATCCGGTGGCCGCGAACAACCTGGCCATGATCCTCCTCCACGACGAAGAGACCCTTCCCAGGGCCCTGGAACTGGCCCGGACCGCGGCCGAGGAGGCCCCGGACAACGCCTTCGTCCTGGACACCCTGGGATGGGCCCAGTACCGGACGGGCGCCTATGAGCGGGCCGTGGCCACACTTCGGAAGGCCCTGGAGATCATGCCCGATCACCCGGAGATCCAGTACCACCTGGGCGCCGCCCTGGCGCGCACCGGCAGGCCGGAGGAGGCGAAGAGGCTGCTGAGGCAGGCCCTGTCCTCCGAGAAAAAAGGGGACTGGGCGTTCGACGCGGGGCTCCTCCTGAGGGAGCTGGAGGGGAAGGCGGGGGAGTAGCGGCCTGCCGGGGCGGGAGGGATGAACGGTGAAGGTTTCGGAAGCGCGCATCGGGCGGGTGTTCGTGATGAGGCTGGAGGATGGGGACCGGCTTCCGGATGCCGTGGAGACGTTCGCCCGGCAAAGGGGCGTGTCCAGTGGCGTGTGCTTCCTCGTCGGGGGCATCCGCAGGGGCCGGGTCGTGGTGGGACCCGAGCGCTCCGGGGCCCGGCCCGTGGTCCCGATGGTGTGGGAACTC
>CAZBGL010000329.1:0-16439 GCA_964491375.1 uncultured Thermodesulfobacteriota bacterium
AGCGGCTTCCCGAACGGCTCCACCCACACAGCCCTGATCTCCGGCCCCTCCCCCCCTTCCGCCACCGCGGAAACAATCTCGCTCGCCCCGCTCCGGTTCCCCGCCCGATCCACGGCCACCACCACGTACCGGTACTCCAACCCCGGCACCACCGCGGTGTCCGTGAACGAAAACCCCCGCGTGCTCCCATACGGCGCCCCCCCCTCTTCAGGGTCCACCCCCTCTCCCCGGTACACTTCGTAGTGGTCCACGTCAGCCGACGGGCTCGCCTGCCAAGTCACCTCGATCTCCCCGCCCCACGAAACCGTCGCCAGAATCCGCCCCGACGGCACGGGATCCGGCGGCCTCGTGTCGATCGTGATCGCAGGACCCGCCAACCTCGCCACCCTCCCTGTACCCGGATCCCGCAACCTCCCGATCAACGCGAACGTCCCGTTCACCCCCTCCGGCACGGCCACCGTGCCCACGTACACCCCGTCGTCTACCTCGGACATGGCGACTTCCGCGACCACCCCCTCAAGGGTGAATGCGGCTGTCTTGTCCGCCGTTCCTCGTAAGGTTACGACGATCTCCTGCCCCGACCCGTACACCCGTCTCTCCGCCCCCACGCCCTCGATCCATACCCCCCCCGTGGCCTCCACTTCGATCTCCGGAGGATATCGGCTCTCCACCCCACGCCCAGGCCCATACACCGCGGTCACCGAATACCCGTACCGCCCCCCCTCCTCTGCCGTGGCGTCTGTGTACGTCAGGGCGTACACCCGCTCCTCGGTCAGCCGCTCGAACCGGTTCCCCCCGGCCTCCCGCCGATACACGTGGTAGCCCTGGTTCACCCCCCCCTTCTCCGGAGGCTCCCACGTCAACACCACCCCCTCCCCAGGAACGTACCGCCCCCGCAGCCCACGAACATCGTACGCTTCGTCGTGAACCCGGCTCACCAACCCCACCGGCATCCCCTCTTCGATCACAAAGTTGTCCAGTACCGCGTTCGCCAACGGTGAGGTCGCTTCCCGGTCCCCGGGTTCCCAGTTCGCTCCAAAGTGCACCCTCTTCACCCGCTTCAAGAACTCCCCAAACCGGTGCCTCACGTACCGCGGCGGCAGCCCCGCCCGCCCCTCCACTTCGTTCGTCACCACCCGCGGATCCCGTCGTACCTTCCCCAGTATCGCGTCGTAAAACTTCGGTTCGGTGTCCTGACGCCGACCGTCCACGTACAGCTCGTACACCCCAAGATCGTCGTCCCACACGAGCTCCACATGGATCCACTCCCCAGGCGCCACGCCCCGGTCCAGCAAGATCCAGGGACTCCACCACCCAATCCCTTCCTGAAAGTACGCCCCCCCGGCCAGGTACAGCATCGGGCGCCCCGGGTCGTATGCCGAAGCCCACTCCACTTGAAGCAGCATCAGCGTCCTGCCCCCCACGTCGTGCAACGAAAATACGGTGCGCGCCTCCGGCACATCCGTACCCAACCGCTTCAGGTCGAACGCGATCCGACCACGCGCCGCCCCCCGAAACGACACCTCCCGGACCAACAGATCTCCCGATCCCGTCGAGATCCGAAAACCCTCCGCCGGAATACCCCACCCCGCCCCCTCGCGCCCCCTCACCTCGCCCCACGGCACCCTCTCCCCTTCAAAGTCCTCTCGCAACACCTCCCCACACCACCCCGCCCCAGAGCCGAACAACGCCAGCCCCACAACACCCCATGCCACCCATGCCCAGAACGCTCTGCGTAACATCACTCCTTCCCTCATCCGCTCCCCCCCTCACTGCTGCGGCGCCAGCCGGTGCCACCCCGTCCCCGTGCTCTCCTTCCGGTGGCAGTTGTTCGCCTGCTGCACGCTCGGATTCGCCGCCCCACCCGCCGCGCTCCAGTTGCTCACGTCCTTGTCCAGACAGTTCGTGATCAGCAGCGCCGGCAGCCCCGTCGCATGCGGACTGTGGCACTTCGAACACGGAAACTTGTGCGCCGTGGCGTTCACCCCGTCCGTGCCCACGCCCCCCGCGCTGTACCACGTGCTGTACTGCGCTCCCTTCGTGGTGCTCCCGGCCGTGCCCCCGTACCACCCCGTGTTCCGAGGCGGAGCGTACTGGCCGCTGTTGCGGGCAGGACGAAACGAGCTGAAGTCCGCCCGGAACGGAGCAGAGCTCCGCGCTCCGCTCTGCCTCCCGTAACGCCATACGTTCACCCCGTCCTGATGCGCCATGTAGAGCCAGTTCCCCGTGGTGCGCCGCGCGTCAAACAGGTCCACCGCGTTCGCTCCCGTCCCCCCGAGCGTCGAGTTCGAGTGCCCGTTCACCTGGTCCGAACGCCACAGGCTCGACCCCGTGTAGTAGTCCATGTTGTCCACGTCCGTGCCGTGGCACAGGGTGCACAAGCCCGCCACCTCCCCCAGCGTGTCGTACGCCGGGTCATCCGTCGGCCGCCCCGAGTTCGCGTCAATGAAATACCCTCCCTTCGCCCGCGAGGTTGCATCCCCCCACAGCCGCGGCACCGGCTCGCTGAACTGCCCATCCCCCCGAGGCCCGCTCGTCGAAAACCGATTCCCCACGCTCAACGGCCCAGGCCCCCCCGTCGTCGGATAGCTGTACCCCGAAAGCGGCGGCATGTCCGGAGGATACGGGTTCCCCATCCAACTGCCCCGCAAGTGCGGAGGCCCGCTCTGCGCGTCGTTCGACGCCTTGTTCAGGTCGTGCACGTCGTGGCAATACGAACACCGGATGGCCGACCGCGGCTCCAACACCTGCGTCGCGTCCCGAATCACGTTCCCGTTCGCGTCCACGTTCATCGCCACGCTCGATCCCGGATCCGCACCCACCGTGAAGTCCACCGAGTGCACCGATGTGATCCGCCGGCTCAGTCGGTAGCTCGGGTTCGTGTTGGGATCGTGCTGGTAGCCGTCCTTGCGGTACATCCCCTGCGCCGGATCGTTCGTGTTCACCCAGTACGGTGTCAGCGCGGTCCAACCCGTGTCCGAGTACAGCCACCCGTAGTTGTACGAACCCCCCGTGCCCCCGCTCACGTCCGGTATCTGCACCACCGGCCAGCTCGTCCCGTTCGTGTCCGTGTTGTACCCCCACTCGTTCACCGCGTCGTCCGTCCCGTGGCAGTTCCAGCAGATCTCCGCCTCGGTGCTGCCCGTGGTCCACTCCCCGCCCAGGTGGACCCGGTAATGAAGCCCCATCCGGGTCTGCATGTTCCAGGACTCGGTGGTCGAGGTCCCCGGATTGTCCCACTCCACAGGGGGCAACGGGATCTCTACCACGTTCGGGCTTCCGTTCGTGCTGTGGCGCCTGGGGTAACTCGACCCGCCCGGATGACACGTGGGGCACCCCATGTCTCCCCCCCCCGGATCCCTTTTCAGATGGCTCGTGATGCCGCCGTGACACGACCCGCACGAAAGCGTGCTCGGATCCACATACCAGTCCGCTCCCGGGCCCCCGGTGTCGTGACAGTCGACGTTCGAACAGCGCCGGTTGAGAGGCGAATACGAGGCATCGGGATCGTCGGCGTACACCGGGTTGGACAAGGTTCCCGAGTTCCAATATTGGCGGGCGAACCGACGTGCCCCCCCCCCGACCGTAGCGTCGAACACCTCCGCCGGATACGTCGCCATGTGGTCGTCGTCGTTCTGAAACGCTGCGTGGCAAAACTCGCACAGGTAACGTTGCTTGTCGTGGGCCGTTCCCTGGGCGTCGTCGGACAACAACGCGTCGATCCCTTCGTCCACGTCCGGCGTGGAGGGATCGTCCCGGTACCCGTACACGTAATCGGCCAGCCACGCGATGTGGGCCCGATGGGCTCCGGAGTTGTTCGGGGTGGTGTCGTCACCCGCCACGTTCGCACCCGAGGGCCAGTACTGCCCCGTAGCCTCGGACCCGTGGCAGGTGCTGCACGAAGCCGCCCCCAGAAGCTTACCCTGTCGGCCCGCCTCCAGATGGGTCGCGTGGCAACCGGTTCCCGTGGCGCAGCTCGTGTCCCCGAGGGTGCCTCCTCTGTGATCGGTTTGGAGATTCGCCGTGAGCACGGAGT
This sequence comes from uncultured Thermodesulfobacteriota bacterium, assembly GCA_964491375.1. GTDB lineage: Bacteria > Desulfobacterota > Deferrisomatia > Deferrisomatales > Deferrisomataceae > CAZBGL01. Next base: position 4,037 of record CAZBGL010000329.1, read on the forward strand.
GACACGCCACGTTGTCGCAAACACCGGTCTCCACGGCGGGGCTCCCACCGCCCGGATTGAACCAGTCGCCGTCGTAGGTGTCCCCCGACCCGTCGGGAGGAGGAGGGCCGATTGCGGCCAGATCCCCGGGGAGTTGGACCTCCTCGCCGGCGATCGTGCGGCGGATCATCGTGTCGTTCTGGAAGGTGGAGTCCGCAGCCGTGGTCCCGTGAGGATCGTGGCAGTCCAGGCACCCGGCGCTTCGGCCCGTTCCCGGATCCCCTCCCGATGCCGGCGTGGGGGTGTGGGCCGCGTGGGTTTTGTGGCAGGCGCGGCAGTTGGAATAAAAGCTGGTCCCAAAGGTGGAAGTGCCAGCGGTCGTGTCCTGCGTCAGTTTCAGCCGGGGAGCCGGGTCGAACACGTGGTCGCCGTCGGTATCATGGCGCAGCTCGTGGCAAGCGGTGCATCCGCCGCCCAGGATGCGGCCGTGCCCGTAGGCATAGAAGTTGTCGGTGAGGCCCCCGTTTTCGTCCTTTGTGTGACAGACGTCGCATTCGTCCAAAGCCACGGTCCGGTTCGTGGGCGCCTGGCCGTTGTGCCCCGAGCTGTTCACGAGCGAAAGCAGCACCTCTCCGTCCAGGCTGCCGTGCGAGGCATGGCACTTGGTGCAGTAGATCTGCCCGGAGGCGTCGGCGTCGGCGCTTCCGGAAACCACCGCCACATCGTTCAGGCTGATCTTGGCATTGGAGGCGGAGTGACCCGGCGGGGCCGTATACCCGTTCGCGGTTCCGCCGTCCGCGTCGTGGCAGTTCGCGTTCTGGCAGGTCTTCGTGGAAATCTCGGCGTCCGAGGTGTCGGCGGGCGCCCCGATCAGGGTCTGGTTGACGGGCAGAAGGGCCTGGGAGGCGTCCACACCGTGGATGTTGGGGTTGGCCGGATCGGCGCCTGTGTCCAACCCGGTTACGGTATGGCAGTCGAGGCAGTCGAAGGCGGCGGGGTCCTGCACGAACGTGCTCCGCGTCACATCCACCGGGTGCTTGGAGAGCGCGCCGGACCCAAAATGCTGGTCCACCCCCTTCATGCGGTCCCGCGGGAGGCCGTCGGGGTTTTCGGCGGACAGGAACGCTTCGTGGCAGAACAGGCACCGGATGGTGGGGTCCGTGGAAGTGATGCCCAGGTCGACGGTCTTTTGGCTCTGCTTGATCAGATGGGTGCCCGGGACGATCTTCGAGGCGCTCACCGCGTGGCACTCGTAGCACTTCCACCCCGGGGGATAGTGGGTGGCGTGGGCCGGGCCCGCCCAAATCAACGCAGCGAACACCCCCACAACCCACCCCGGCACCGCGGTCGCGTACACCCGCAAACCCTTCGCCCGCTCCATGGCTTCATCCTCGCCTTGCGTTCCGGCCAGACGGCCCGTCACCCATACCGTTCGGCTCCGCACGGGTTACGGCTCCCGAGGCAGACGCACCACGCCCCGGCCGTCGGTTCCCAAGAAAACCCTGTCGGCCTCGGGCCACACGCACAGCACCCGGGCGCCGGTCCAGACCCTTCGAGGCGCTGCTTTCCTCCAGGCCCACAACCCCTGGCTCGTGCCCATCCAAAACGTTCCCCCCTCCCATGCTCCCACAGTGAACTGTTCCCCCCTCTCCAAGGGGGCGAGCACCCCCCTGGCCGGCAACCAGGCCGTATCCGCCTCCAGGATCCAGGGCTCGACCGTTTCGGGACGGACTCCCAGGGCCACGGCTTGAACGTCGAGCAGGTGCTCCCAGGACTCGCCCCCGTCCGTGGAAACGAACAGGGCGCTGTCGCCGGCTGCCCATACGTGACCGGGCCGGCCGGGATGGGCCACCACCAACCACCGGCTTGCCTGGGGCAGGTCGGTGCCGACCCGCTTCCACTCCCTGCCAGCACGGCGGAGCACCCCGCCCTCGGTGCCCGCGTACAGGCGCTCCCCGTCCCAGGCCAGGGAGAACACCGTGTTGGCCGTCCCCATGCCCTGGGAGATGTCTTGCCAGCGAGACGTTACGGGGTCCCAGCGGAATACGCCCCGCCCCCTCGTGCCGGCATACAACGCGGGGCCCGCCCGCAAAAGCGCCGTGACCGCCGCCCCCGGGAGGCCCGCGTCCCGGGAAACCCATGTCTCCCCGTCGTCCTCCGACACGAACACGCCGTTCGTGTCGCCGCACCACACGACGCCATCGGGATCTCGCCACAAAGAGAGTACCACTGTCGCGCTCAGGCCCGAGTTCAAGGGGTCCCCGGGCCGGCCATCGGGCCCTACGCGCCACAAACCGTCGTGGGCGAGGCCTGCGATCCAGCCCCTTGTACCCACGGGGAGCAGCGTCCGCACCTCGGCGTCCTTCCAAGCACCCACGACGCGGGCGCGACGTTCCCCCGAAACCGCCAACCCTTCTCCTGCGAACTGGGCTGCCCATCGTCCCAGTGGTCCCGCGGCCACGGATTCCACCATGCCGAACAGACCCTTCCGGACCCGCGTCCACGTCCCTCCCCCGTCCCGGGTGGACCACAGGCCCCATCCCCAAGACCCCAGGAGCACCCGCTCGGGCTCACCCGGAACGGCGGCGAGCGCCCGCACCCGGAGCCCCCGGGGCAGGCCCTCCACCGGCCGCCACGTTCCGCCTTCCCACCGGAAGAGCCCGGCCCCGTCCGTACCCATCAACAGCGGCCTCCCTCCCTCCGGAGGCAGCACGGCGGTCACGTGGAACGCCGGAGGCGGTGCGCGCTCGAGCCCCTTCCCGAGCCGTCTCCACGAACGCCCTCCGTCCGTGCTGAGGAACACCCCCTGGCCCGCCGACCCCAGGTAGAGGGTCTCCGGACGTTCTGGATGCGAGACCAATACCCTCACGTCGCGGACCCGCGTACCCATCGGGGTGTACAACCCCTCTTCGACCCGGCTCCACGTGCGGCCGCGGTCTGGGGTGCGCCACAGGCCGTTTCGGCGCCAGCCCACCAGAACGGCCCCCTCCACCGCAACGAGCGCGGTCACGTGCCGCACCCCCCAGCTCGGCACCCGTTCCCATCGGCCGCCCGAGAACCGGAACAACCCCCGCTCGGTGCCCACCCACGTGGGCCGGCCCTCCTTGTACGCGATCGCCGTGACCGATCCACCGAAGGGGCCCTCCGCGCGAGCCAGGGCGGCGCCCGCCACCACACACCCGAGAACCCAGGCTGTGGCGACCCATCGGACGGACCATGCGTTCCACTTCAAGGCCGTCCCTCCAGTACTCCCAGGAAACATCCTCCCCCTCCTCCGCCCCCTGACGAACCGGCCGCCCCCCCCGGGGTCTCCGTCTCTTCTTCGCTACCGAACTCTTCGGACCCAGGGGGGGCGGCGGACCGCTCCACCAGAACCTGGTATGTGGGGGACTCGCCAGTTCCTTGTCCCCGAAACCTCACGAACACGACAAGGGCGCCACCGTTCTCGGGCAAGGGCACCTCCACGCTGCCCTCGGCAGAGAGGTCTGCCCACGTCCAGGTCCCGGCATCCATGCTCCACCCGACCTGGGCCTCGGCCGGCGCGTTGCAGCCGAGCACGGCGGCGGTCTGGTCCGCCCTCACTACCCACACCGATCCCGTGACCGCCAGGGGCTCGACCACATCCATGTACACGAGCCCCCGGCCCGGCACCCCGGCCACGAGCCGACCCGTGCCGGGCTCGAACGCCAAAGCGCTGACCCGGGGCGCATCGCTGTGAGCCGGTGTCAGGCCCTCTTGGGGGAGGGCCTCCCAGGCCCGCCCGCCGTCGGTTGACAGGTACACCCCATGGCCTTCCACCACGGCCGCGACAACCGCACCACCCGGCCGGTCGTCCACGGCCAGAGCCGAGACCCATCCCGCGGGGACCCCGTCGGACGCCTCGCAGTTCCCTTCACTGCTACAAATCCAGAGTCCCTCGGTGAGGCCCAGGAACACCGGCCCGCTCGGGTCGCGGGTACCAATCCCCAGCGCGGTACAGGGTCGATCCGGGGACACCGCCCACCGCGTCCACCTCCGCCCTCCTTCCCTTTTTTCGCTTTGGTACACCACTCCCCGCCATCCTTCTTCGTCCCGGCTCTCCTGGCCCGCGGCCAGCAACCGTCCGGCCGTGGGGTCCCATGCCAGGAGCCACGGCCGATCCGCGGTGTCCGGGAGGGGCTCTTCCGGGCGATCCCACGTCGTCCCGGCGTCGTCGGTCACGTAGGCGGTGCTCAGGAACGAGGCCACAAGGCGGTCGGGTTCGCCCGGAACCGGGAGCACCGCACCGGGGTATTTCACCTCGCTCAGCGGGATGCCGGCAGCCCGCACCTCGAGCCCGGCCGTGACCCCGGGGAGCCGGGCTGGCCCCTTCCCGGACAGGGCGAGCCACAGCTCGCCTCCCCGATAGCCTATCCAGGGGACGTGGGACACCCCCGTTCCGGAGACCCGCCGCCAGTCGGACGCCTCCGGCTCCCACACCCACGCCCCGGCCACGCCCGGACCGCTCTCCCCCCCGGCCACGGCCACCTCCCCCGACCCGGTGGGATCGAAAGCCAGGGCCGAGGGCCAGCACGCGACAAGCCCCCGGCTTTCGAGCAGGAACCCTTCGCCAGCCCCCCTCCGGTACGCCCCCGCCTTGGCCGCACCGGCCCAGTCCCCCTTGTCCGTGAGGGCGAAGCTCAACGGGACCCAGCCCGGCTCGGGCGGTTCCAGATCCCCGGCTTCGTCTTCCGAAGGAGGCCACTCCAGCAGCCGGCCGGGGTCCCCGCCGACCCAGCAGAGGATCCGCCCGTCCGAGGCCAGGCCCACCGCATCCACGGTTTCGAACTCCCCCAACCGGACATCCACCCGGTTCCACGTGTTCCCGGCATCGGTGCTCACCCAGAGCCCCTGGGCCCCTGCGGCCACCGCGATCCGGTCGCCATACGCGGCGAGGTCCTCGACCGCGTCTATGTCAGTCGGGCCGGACCGGACCGGAGCCCCCTCCCCGGCGGGCCACCGGTACAGCCCCCCGGACGTGCCGATCCACACGGACCCGGCCGGACCGGCCGCCAGCCGCGATACGGTGGGCAGTGCACCCCCTGGCTGCCAGCCGCTCTCAGTCCAGCGCCAGATCCGGTCCCCGTCGGTTCGCTCCTCGGCGGCCCACGCCCGGCCGCAGTCCGGAGAAACGGCCACCCGCTTGACCACCGCACCGTCACCCGGGGAAGCGTTTTCCCAGGTTGCACCGGGGTTCCGGAGCACCCAAAGCCCCCGGTCTCCCAGGGCCGCCCAGATCTCGCGTGGCGGGTGCCCGCCACATGCCGCGAGATCCCAGACCTCCTCCCCTCCGAGCCCGGCGAGAACCCACCGGTTTCCGTCCCATCGGTACACCCCGCCCGCCGTAGCCGCCCAGGCCGAGTCCGGATCGGCGGCATCCGCGAGCACGATCCGGTACACCGTGCCGCCCCACGGCCCACCCACGCCCGGGGGAAACGGCTCCCAGCGATCCGTGGCAGCCGAGCACACCCGCGCGGCCAAGAGGAAGGTCAGGACTATGACGATGCGGACGTTCTGGGATCCAGTGCGGTCCGGTGCAGCGGCATCCAGGAGAACCCGGTCGCTCGCCATGCTCCACCTGGCCGCACGCCTCAATGGCAGGCTTCGCAGAGAGCGTTGTCGTGATCCCGAAGCCGGAGGAGGGCGTCCCCTTGCTCCCGGGCCACCAGGTCCCGATCCAGCTCCTCTTCGGACGCGGCGTCCACCAGGTACCCGTAGTGGGGGTTATGGCAGGTGGTGCAGGTCACCACCGACGGCTCTTCCACCGATTCGCCGTCCACGGTCTCGATCACCGTTTCCAGCGGCAACCGGATCACCCGCTCTTTCCGGCCGTCGGGGAGCACCCGGAAGACAAGGGCATCGGCCCCTTGCCCGGACGGTCCGTATGCCGTGTACACCTCTTGCCCCGCGGACGGACGGACGATGCGGTCGGGGACCCCGTCTCCGTCGCTGTCCTTCTTGTACGAGGGGTGATGCTGTCCGGGGCGGCGCTGCCCGGCATGGCACGCCCCGCACAGCACGTCAGTGGGCTCCCCCTCACCCCCGGCCACAAGGAACGCTTCGCCCGTCCCTTCGGGGCGGTGACATCCGGTGACCGAGCCGTCTTCTCTCAGCACCCCCGCGCAGGAGACCATTCGGTGCCCCTCGGGATAGGGTTTGGCGCCAAACAGCCGGGCCCAGAACCCGGGGGGCTCCGGCACCACCTTGGGTGCCTCGGCCGGTCCCTGGCCGGCCGTGTGGCAGGCCTTGCACTCCGCCCCGCTCCCTGGGTGCTCCGCCGCCCCGACGACCCCGCCAGCCAGCACCGCGCCGACCACGTAAATCCAAACCCGTCTCATCCGCACTCCGTGTAACTTTGGGCCTCCGGCCCGTCACCCGTCACTCGTCACCGACCACCCGTCACCGCCCCTCAATGGCACGCGTTGCACAGGGTGTTGTCCGTATCCCGCAAGCGAAGCATGTTGTTGTCGGGGATCTCGGTGTACGTGCCGCCCCCACCCGACGTTACGTCCACAGCCAGGTCGGTTCCGTGGGGCTGGTGGCAGGTTGTGCAGGCCAGGTTCACGGCCTGGCCGGGGAAGATGTCGTCCAGACGGGGCAGGTCCACCTGGCTGGGGTTCCCCACCGCCGTGTACGTGGTGTCGGCCCAATACATGACGAACTCGTCCACGTCCCCTTCGCCACCTGCAGGCACGTCGTAGTTCACCCCTGTGGGCTCGTTGTAGGCCCGGGTGAACGCCACGTCCGAGGGATGGTGCAGGGGATTCCCGTTAGACGCCGTGTCGTTGTAGGCCGTGTGGCACCGGGTGCACAGGCCGCTCACGTCGTCGGCGGCCTGGAGCGTCTGGGTCCTCAGGCGGTGCAAGGTGGCGGCATCGGCCGGGAAGTGGGGAAGGGTGTTGTCGTGGCAGGCTGTGCAGTCGATCGGGGTGGTCGCTCCCGGGGCCGAGTCGATGAACGGGTCCTCGCTCTGGATCGCCGCGTCACCATGGCCGCCCCGGGAATATCCCGAGCGCGTGCCGTAGTACATGGCTGCCGCATCGGGTGCGGGTTTTGAAGTGTATACGGCCGTGTCGTTCCGGTCGTAGATCCGGACCTCGGCCTGGGTCTCGAGCCCGTCGTGGCAGCCGGCGCAAGCTCGGCTACGGCCCTCGCCGTCCGAGTCGCCGGCGCCGTCCCCGGCAGAGGCCAGGTTCCAGTGCAGGCCCTCGGCGGACGCGGGATTCCCGTGGCAGTCCACCCCGGTGCAGGTGCTGTCCGTTGGGTCCACGGCGTCGCCCGGCGGCGTGGTGGGCAGGGGATTGCCCCCGTAAGCCCCGGCGGCCGGATCGCCGGCCATGCCGTCCCACGAAGACTGGGCGCGGGCTTTCAGGTCCACAAAGGCACGGCTTCCGATGGACCATGCTCCCGAAAGCTCGGCGGACTGGGCATGATCCGCACCCGCACCCGCGTCGTCACCGTGGCACGGCCCGCACAGTTCCTTGGCATCGTCCGAGCCCGGGAACTTGCTCTGCAGGAACCGCACGTGCTCAATGTGGGCCCCGCCGCCACCCGTATAGTTCTCGGCCACGAGGTTGGGGTCCCCTCCCTCCAGAGCCCGGGCCGCGGGAGCCGGAGGGAAACCGTGACATCCATTGCACGCCGCCTGGGGAAAACCGATGAGCCCTTGGTTTGTGGTGCCCGTTCCTCTTCTCCCTCCATGGGGGTGGCACTGGGTGCAGTTGTTCCCCGCCTGGTGATCCGAGGACAGCGTCTGGCTCCGGTAGTTGTGGTCCACATTGTCGGCGGTGTTTTCGGCCGGGCTCTGATGACACACCGTACAGAGGTCGTCCGTATTGTCCGTGTCCGGTTCGTCGAAGCTGTCCGTGCCCGTCGTGTTCTGGAACACCACGGCGCTCCACCAGTTGGTGTTGCGAACATCGGCCTCCGAGTCGGTGGGTGCGTGTTTGATCTTCTTTCGGATCATGTAGATGTTGTGCTGCCCGTCGTTGGGATCGCCCTGGCCCGAGCCGTGGGGATCGTGGCACTCCACGCAGTCCTTGAAAAAGTTCATCTGGGACTTGAGGTCGTTGCCGGCACAGTCCGTGAGGCCAACACTGCCCTCATGGGTGTACACCCAACCGTAGGTGTTTGTTGTGCCGTCCGCGGTCTGGTTATAGAAGTGACATGCGTTACAAAAACCGATCTTCGTCGTGGTGGTCTGGGCATCCTTGCCGCAGTCCAGTTCGGTCGTGACATCGGTGTTCGCGTGCATCTCGCCCGAGGTGCCGAAATGGGTGGTGACCCCGTCGGGCGTCTGGATCGTGCCGGTCTTGTGGTACGTGGACCACGGAGTGGCGTTCAGGTAGTCGGACATGTACCAGGAACGGAAGTAGCTCCGGACGGGCGTGACGTTGCCCAGGCGGGGATTCTTGTTGGGATCGGTGTAGTCCGTGTAGTCGATTTCCGTGGAGTCGGCCACCCCGCCGATCGTAAACTTGATGCCCACCGTCGTGCGCGGGTAAGTACCCCCTTTGACCACGTGCCCCAGGCCGTCGGCTGTCTCGCGGTCGCCCGGGAGCAGCTTGTACGCCGTGGATCCATGGTACAGGTGGCACTCCAGGCAGGGAATCCGGGGTTCGGGGTTGCCGGACCAAGGGAAGCTCCCAGTGATCGCCCCGTTGCCCCGCCCATGGCCGGCCTCGTAGAAATAACCGCGGTTCCAAGTGCTCCCCAGGGGGTTGTTCACCTGGGGCGGGAGGCGGGTCCCGGCCGGAAATGTGACCCGTCCGTAGGTGGGGTCATTTAGATCAAAAGAGAAGCTGATCGTGAACTCGTAGTCGTTCCCGCTTCCGTCGTGGCAGGAAAGGCAAAACTGGTCGTAGTATTTCAAGCTTTCACGTGTAGTGAAGCTGTTGACCCTCGAGCCCGTATAGTAGTTCCCGTCGTCGTCTTTGAGAATCGCGTCGGCTGGACCACCCCGTGTGTCGTGACACTTCAGGCACCCGTTGTTGTCCGGGATCGTCATGTCCTGGGAAGGATCGTAGTTTATCGTGTGGAAGCTCAGGAGATCGTTCCCAAGTACCGCCCCGATGTGTCCGAACTCGCTGTCCACATGATCCACGTCGGCCAGACTGGGATCGGAACTGGGGTTTCGCGACGAACTGTGGCAGTCGAGACAGAGGAAGAAGTTCGTGTTGTGGGGACTTTGATGGCAACCCCCGTTGTTCTGAAGACAGTTCTGCGACGCGCTGCCCACGTTGGCGTGCACGTTCGCGTGGTAAGGGAACACAGGGGTCGTAACCGCCGGGTCCGGCGGTTCCACCCCCTCCACCGTATAGCCGCCTGCGTGGCACCCATAGCACACCACCCGGTCGTTGGTCCCGTCGTACCCCACCGCGGAAAAGTCGCTGGTCTGGTAGGGATTTGCCGGACTATCATCGCCGTTGACGATGAGGGCCGCATTTGCGCCGGTCCCCCCGGCCGCGTGGGGATCGTGGCAGTCGTAACAGGGCAGCTTGCCGGTCACACCGCCCCGTGCCTCCACGTTGTGCCCCCCTCCCGAGAGATTGTATTCGGCAGCGATGTTGGCCGCACCGGTGCCGTCTCCTGTGTCTTCGTCCATGCCCGTGGAAAACGGGGGTTTGGTGGCCGCGTCGCCGTCGTGGCAGATGAAACACAGCAGCTCCGATGCGTCCAGCTTCCCGTCGGCCCCACCGGTCCAGTCCACTCCCCCGTTGCTGGCCAAAGGATCGCCCGCCGGCCCGTACGGCCCCGTAAGGCGGGGGGGGTTGTCGGCCAGCCGGTTCGACCCCGGGTCAAACGTTCCGGTCTGAAGGCTGTGGTGGTTGGGGTATCCGTCCGTGGCCGTCTTGGTGCACAGGGTCTCGGGAAGGAGGTCCGGGCCCGGATTCGTGGCATTGTCCGTGTCCCCTGCGTGGCAGTCGTTGCACAAGATACGCCGGGCCGTTGCGTAAGCCGCGGAATCCCCTCCCACGTCGACCGGGTGGGCCGAACCGTTCGTCCCGCCAGCCGCCGACGCGATTTCGTTCGCGATGTCTCCCGTGGCGCTATGGCAATACGAGCAGTCCAGGGGTTCCCCTCCCTCCCACGAGGGGCCACAGTAGAAATCCGACGTGTACAAGGGATCCTGGACGTTGTCGCTCAGGATGTTCCGTGAACCGGGCACCACTTTGGTTGAACGCAGGGCATGACAGGACAGACAAGGCCGGCCCAGGGAGTGATCGGCCACTGCCGGTCCTGGCGGCAAGAGCAACACGAGGGCGAACCACGCCGCAACCACACGAGCGACGTGCCAACCGGAACGACGCAACACCCGCGCTCCCATCAGAAAACCTTTTCCAGCCGGTTCAGACCATTGGCCGTGCCCACCCACACCTCGTTGCCGCGGACGAACAGGCTCGTGACCCGGTCATCGGTGAGCCCGTCCTCGGTGTAGAAGTTCGTAAACTCAAACCCGTCGAACAGACCCAATCCCTTCTTGGAACCGAACCACACCAGCTCTCCGTCCACCGCGATGGCGTTCACCGTGGAGTGGGGAAGCCCCTCAGCGATATCGTAGATCTTCCAGGATCCGTTCTCGTACACGCTCACCCCGCAGCATCCGCCCAGGTAGCACCGCTCCCCCTTTACCGCCAAGGTGTACACGAAGTTGCTCGCGATGCCGTCGGCCACTGTGAACGTCTTCCACCGCTTGCCGTCGAACCGGTACACGCCGCGGTTCGTGGTGCCCAGCCAGAGGACGCCGTCCGAAAACGCAAAATCCGACACGTTGTTGAGTACGGTGCCGGGCTTGATCGTGCTCTTGTCCCGCCACCGTTCCCCGTCGAACGTGAGCAGGCCCCCGTGCATGGTGCGGGCGGCGACCCAAAGAAGCCCGTCATGGACCGCAAACACCGTGTTGATGAGCTTCACCTTGCCCACCCGCGTCTCGATCCGCCACGACGCCCCGTCCCAGATGCTGATGCCCTCTTGGGTGCCCACCAGGACCAATCCCTTGTACTTGACGATGTCGCTGACGCGATTCGAGGCCAGCCCATCCTCCAGGTTCGTGATGATCCAGTTGCCCTCGGCAAAGTTGAGCCGTGCCACCCCGGCATCGGCCGTTCCGATCCAGGCGTCCGAGTCGTCTACGTAGATCGCCGTAATCCGGTTCGACGGCAAGCCGTTCTCGGTGGTGTACCGTTGCACCACCCGCACCTCCGGCACGGGCGGCCTGGAGGGGAGGCGCGCCTCGGGCGGGGGAGGTGCGGAGGGCTCTCCGGCCGAAGGAGCACGAGACGAGGGCCGCCCCTTGGGGGGAGAGGGCCGAAGCAGGGCTTCCGGGATCGGCGGCGGAGAGACCGACCGGATGTCTTGCTCCACCACCGGCTCCAACCGGCGGGCGCGGATCACCGCTTCCTCCCAAAGGTCATCGGGCCCCCGCTGGGGAGGCGGCGGCAACTGGAACGACGGCCTCTTCGGCGGCCGGATCGGAGCCGGTCCCTCTACCTCGGCGACCCGGGGTGCCATGCCTCCGCATCCCACCCCTCCCCCCCCCAACCCGATGGTTACACCGATCGCCAACCAACCGATGATGTTCCGCATCCACACCGGGGAGGATCCTTTCGAGGTGGTTCGTCACAAAGTGTGACCACCGTCACAGATGGCATTCGAGGCACAAGGCGCTGTCCGTCTCGTAGTTCATGACTACATATTGTCTATACGGTGTCGGCATGTGTCTTTCATGACACGTATCACATGTCACAATCCTGTCGTCCACCAGCCTCAGGTTGTCCGGCTGCTTATAACGCCCTCGGTATTCAGGTAGGTCTAGATTACATATGGCCGACATGTCCATTCCATCTGGATGTGTGTCCTGGTATCGTATCTTCATATATGTGCTTTTTCGAAGCCCTCTCAGGAAGAATTCTCTTTTCTTTTCTTCAATCTCGTCCTCATATACGATAATGCCCCGAAGGTCCTTTCCGCTCCGAACCACTTCCTCAAAGGTGGCGGTTTCCAGGCACGGGTTGTTCTGGTGGCAGTTGCTGCAAAACCGGTCCACCTCGGCCGGGGGGAGCGGCTGGGGCTCCAGAACCACCTCCACCGGCTCGCTGGGGTCCACAATCACCAGGTCGAACCGCTGGTCCACAGAGACCGCCACCGGGTAAAACCGGACCGGTACGTCCAGCGTCATACACCCGATGACCAACCCACTCCGGCTCTTGACCCGCAAGCTCACCTCCGTGGTGTGGACAAGGGGCACCTTGTCGAACACGAACCGGCCGTTCCCATCCGTGGTGGTGCTCTCGTACAAAAGGCTCACCGGGACCCCCGACAGGGGGAGGCCCGTGTCCGGGTCCACCACCCGACCGCGGACCTGGCCATACAGCACGCGCTCGGGTGGGGGCACCGGCCCAGCGCC
>CAZBGL010000330.1:0-3853 GCA_964491375.1 uncultured Thermodesulfobacteriota bacterium
GCGGGCAAGATCCAGGGCAACCTGCACACGTGGGGTTTTCCGGAGGTGCAGGACCACAGGGTCCCTTGGGGAAACTACGCGGTCAGCGGGCCACAATTGCTGGTAGGGACTCCGGCCTACCGGGAGTACATGACCTCGCTCGCCCAGATGTACCCTTCCCAATTCCCCGACAAGCTCGAGGCGCTCCCCGATCCCTCCGTCGAGGAAATTGTTGCCGATCCGAAGCTGGCAGCCATCACCTATCAGCGCTCGGACTGCCAGCGGTGCCACATCGGGGTGCGGGGCCGGCAAAAGCGCGGGGACTACCGCGGGATGGGGTGCTCCGCGTGCCACATCCTGTACAGCAACGACGGGTACTACGAGGGCGAGGACAAAACGATCCCCAAGGATCAACCCGGTCACATGATGCTGCACCGAATCTACGGGTCGCGGGAGGCGGGCAAAGGCATCCCGGTGGAGATCTGCAACTCGTGTCACAACCGGGGCAAACGGATCGGTGTCACCTACCAGGGCCTGATGGAGTTCCCCTACGGAACCCCGTTCGACGCAAAGGGCAATATGCAACCCAAGTTGCACACGAAGCGGTACTTGTTCATCTCCGACGACTTGCACCATCAGTACAACCAGTCGCGGAAAGGGAATCCCAAGGGGGGACTCCTGTGCCAGGACTGCCATACCACGATCGACATCCACGGTGACGGTCTCATCCACGGCACCACCTTGGGGCAAGTGGAGATCGAGTGCCAGGATTGCCACGGAACCACTGACAAGTTTCCCTGGGAGCTGCCGTTAGGGTTCGGTGAGGAGCACGGCCGGGAGATGCCGGACACGCCTCGGGGGTTGGCAACCGAGCCCCTGGAACAAACGGTGGCCTTCGGCACCCTGTACCCCCCCATGGACGGCTACCTGTTGACGGCTCGGGGCAATCCCATGGGCAACGTGGTCAAAGACGGGGACACCGTCATCTTGCATTCGGCGACCGGCAACGATTTCACGGTGCCGCTGCTCAAGACGTTGAACCAGACGAACACGTGGAAAAATGCGCAGGCAGCGGTGGCCATGGACCGAGTCCGCACCCACAACCAGCAGCTCGAGTGCTACGCGTGCCACTCCAGCTGGGCTCCTCAGTGTTACGGATGCCACGTAAAGGTTGACTACCGGCCTAAGAACGACAAGGGGAAACCGAACCGGCACGTCGACTGGGTGGCTTCCGGCCAGAAACGTACGCCGGACGGGCAAACTGCGGAATCCCGGCTCGACACGGCCGGGATCAAGCGACCGGGCAAACCGTACGAGGGCCGTTCCTATCTACGGTGGGAGGATCCGATCTTGGGATTCAACGGCGAAGGACGTGTGTCCCCCCTCATGCCGGGGTGCCAGGTGTCCTACACGGTCATCGGCCCGGACGGGACGGTGCTCGCCAGCAACGTGATCGCCAAGGCGGAAGACGAGCGGCGCGAGCGGGGCCAAGCCCAGCCCATCAATTCTATCGACATGGCCCCGGTCCAGCCCCACAGCTCGCAACGCGTGGCGCGCAACTGCGAATCGTGCCACAACAATCCGAAGGCGATCGGCTTGGGGATCGGAGGGGGCGTATTCCAGATGCGGTACGGAGAAGACATCGTGGAGGACCTGCTGGACCAACGCGATGGCAGCGTGATCCCCAAGCGGTACACGGTCCAGATCCCGAAGATCGAGGATCTGGAGCACGACTGGTCGGTGGTCGTGACCCCCGACGGAACCCAGGTGGCCAAGGTCGGATCCCATTGGCCGCTCTCCCGCCCGTTCACCAAAGAAGAGATCGACCGCATCGACCGGGGACGGTTGTGCATGGGATGCCACCGCGAGATGACCAACCCGGTGGTCTGGAACCAGGTCAATACGGAAGCTCGGATCAACATGCGGCAACACATCGAAAAGATGAACCAGCTCTTGAAGGGAGCGATCGAGGCAGGCAAGGGCAAACAGCCGTTTCCGCCCGAGCTCCAGTAGGAAACGCGAGAGGATCCCGCCAAAACGCGGTACAGGGAGGCCCGGCCCCTCTGTACCGCGTTTTCGTTCCGGGCCGGGCGTCGGGGACCCGAAGGAGTGTCAAAAGATGGCGAAACGGCAGACCTCGTGGTGGGCGGCAATCCTGCTCGGGGCTACGATGGCGTCGGCCGGCTCTTCGCTGACCGAGGTCATGGGCGTCCCATGGCTCGGCGGCACGGACGCGTTTCTCAAAGTGTTTCCGAACGCGGTGCGGGCCGAACGGATGGAACTGGTCAACGGGACGGTGTTTGAAGACTACCGGGTGGACTCCGATTTCCACGGGATCCCCGTGGAAGCCGCGTTCCTGTTCTACAAGGGACGCCTGTTTCGGGTGGTAATGCGCTTCAAGAACTTCCGCGAAAACCAGGTGATCGACCTGTTGAACCGTCTGTTCGGGCAGCCGGACGGAAACCGCTGGACCATGATCTACAGCGCAGGGCCGGACACGCTGGTGGTCCTTGACGGAATCGACGATACGGTTACGATCTCCGACAAGGCTCTGGGCGAACAATGGGAGGTCCAACATCAGAGGACCTTGCAGGAACGCGGCTACCAGGGCCGCTACGGAGGGGGGTAGGCTCCCGCAGACCGGCCGCTTCCAGGAGCGGACGCGGTGCGTTTTTCCATCCGCTGCAAGATGCTCGTCGCGTTCGTGGGGGTGGCGCTCCTCCCCATGATGGTCATGGGGTGGTTTCTCACGTGGCGAGCCGAGCGCATTCTCCGCGACAAGATGGCCCACGAGCTGGGGATCGAGGTGGCTACCGCCGCTCGGGCCTTGGAGAACTACCTGGAGGGAGTGGCTCGCCACACGTTGACCCTCGCGCGCTTCGTCGCCCGTCACGCCGATCCGCGGGACCGGGGGGTGGTGACGGACGAGTTCTACCGGGTGGCCCGAACCGAGCCCACGTACTACCAGATCCGGTGGATCGGCCCCGACGGCCGCGAGCGCGTGCGGGTGGACAACCGCGACGGGGTGACCGCCATAGTGCCCCGGGAGAAGCTCCAAGACAAAAGCCACCGTTACTACGTCTCTGAAGGACTGCGCACGCCCCCCGGGCAAGTGTACGTGTCCGAGCTGGACCTCAACATGGAACACGGCCGGGTGGAGATCCCCCACCGGCTGGTGGCCCGGATCGCCTCGACCGTGGCGGTCCGGGGTGGGGCCTTGCTGGGGATGGTCGTGGTGAACGTGTTCGGGGAGGATCTGTTGGCGGCGCTCAAGGCCTTCAAGAGCGGCGGCCCGGGTGCACGCACGCTCCTGGTCAACGGACGGGGCGACTACGTGGAAATGGCTCCCGTGGGCCGAGGGGTCCGGTTTCGTACGTGGCCCGAGGCCACGGGCACGGACCCCGTGAAGGCCCTCACGGGCGGGAGAGGGGACCCAGGAGTCCCGTTCGACACACCCGACGGCGGGTTGGCCGCCGTGGCCCGGGTCCAAGCCGGGCCGGGCCGGGTGTGGCGCATCGTCCGAATCGTGCCCTCGGGCATGCTCAGGGGGGACCTTGCCCTCCTGTACCGGGCGTTGGCACTGGCGGTACTTCCCTTCTCCGCCCTGTCGGCCTTGGTAGCCGTGTGGATCGCCCGGCGGTTCAGCCGTCCCATCCAGGAGCTGTCGGCCGTGGCGGATGCGATCGCCCGGGGGGCATACGATCGCCGCTCGGCCGTGCGTTCCCGCGACGAGATCGGCGATCTGGCGGCCGCCATCAACGGCATGGCGGCCTCGCTTAGCGCGTCTCGGGAAAGAATGCTGCGATGGAGCGAGGATCTGCAGCGACAGGTAGACCGGAAGGTCCAAGAACTGAGGCGATCCGAGGCAGAGGCC
>CAZBGL010000331.1:0-14903 GCA_964491375.1 uncultured Thermodesulfobacteriota bacterium
CGCGGGGAAAGTCCTCGGGCACGTTGGTGACCACCCGGCGGGACCCCTCGTCCCAGTACTCGATGTAGTACTGGTTGGGTTGGAGCAGGGGCTCCGGGAAGATCTGGATGGACTTGCCGAAGGTGGATTCCAGGTCCAGGATCTGGCGGCGCTTCCGGTTGAGCAGGAGCGTGGCCACGTCGGCGGGGACCCCCACCCGGGCCGTGCTCAGTTCCTTCCGGGGCAGTTCGGCCTGAACCATGCGGAGCACGGACAGGGCGAAGCTCTCGGGTGCCCGCACCCGGCCCGAGCCCCCGCAGGTGGGGCACGCGCGGGTCACGGCCGAGGCGGCCGCGGGTTTGAGCCGCTGGCGCGAAAGCTCCAGGAGCCCGAACTTGGATATGCTCCCCACGTCGGTACGGGCCTTGTCCTCCCGGAGGGCCTTCTGGAGGGTCTTGCGCACGGCCGAGCGGTTGGCCGAGCTGCGCATGTCGATGAAGTCGATCACGATGAGCCCGCCCAGATCCCGGAGCCTCAGTTGCCGGGCGGCCTCCAGGGCGGCCTCCTGGTTGATCCGGAGGGCCGTCTCCTCGATGTCCCGGCCCTGGAAGGCTCCGCCCGAGTTTACGTCGATGCTCACCAGGGCCTCGGTCTGCTCGATCACGATCGACCCCCCCGAGGGCAGGGGCACGGTCTTTTCGTAGATGGTGGCCAGCTGGTCCTCCACGTTGTACCGGGCGAAGATCGGCGTGCGCCGCTGGTGGAGCTTGACCCGGCGGGTGTACCAGGGCATGACGGCCTGGAAGAACGTGCGGACCTGGTTGTAGACCTCCTTGTCGTCCACCCAAACCTCTTCGATCGCCGGGGTGAAATAGTCCCGGATGGTGCGGATGACGATGTCGCTTTCCTGGTAGAGCAGGCTGGGGCAGGGAGCCTCTTCGTACTCCCGCTGGATCCTCTTCCACAGCCTCAGCAGATAACCGGCGTCCCGGGTGATCTCCTGCTTGGTCCTCCCCTCGGCCGCGGTGCGCACGATGTAGCCCATTTCCTCGGGGATCTGGCCGGAGTCCAGAATGTCCCGGAGTTGCGTGCGGGCCGACTCGTCCTCGATCTTCCGGGAGACCCCCCGCTTCGACACGTACGGCATGAGCACCAGGTAGCGGCCCGGCAGGCTCACGTACGTGGTCAGGGCCGCCCCTTTCTGGCCCAGCTCCCCCTTGCGGACCTGGACGAGCACCTCCTGTCCGGTGCGCAGGGCCGAGATGTCTCGCTTGTCGCCCTGGAAGTAGCGGGGATGGACGTCGTCCAACGGGAGGAATCCGTTCCGCTCCGCGCCGAAGTCCACGAACACCGCGTCGAGTCCCGGCACGACCTTGACGATGCGCCCCTTGTAGATGTTTCCTTCCAGTTGTTCCACGTGGGCCGTTTCGATGGCCACTTCCTCGAGGAGCCCGTCCGCCACGATGGCGATACGGCTTTCCTCCTCGTTGACCACGTTGACAAGCATCACCTTGGACATCCGAAGCTCCTCGTTCCGGAAGAACCCCCACCCTGCGGGAGCGTCTGGGCGTGAAGAAAAACGCAGTATACACCACGGAAACCCCGGCCAGGAAAGCGGATCCGCACGCGCCCCTGCGGATGTGGCAGTCTACCCCCACGGGCCAGGCGCTTTCCGGCGCCCTGCGCTCGGCAGGCGTACCCAGGGCGTGGCTCGTGGGGGGAGCGGTGCGGGACCTCCTGCTGGCGCGCTCCAACGCGCCCGCCGACCTGGACCTGGCGCTGCCGGCCGACGCCGCAGGCCCCGCCGCCCGGTCCGTGGCCGATGCCCTGGGGGGGGCCCCGTTCCTGCTGGATCCCCAGAGGGGAGCGTGGCGGGTGGTCCTACCGGATCGGGGCTCGGTGGACCTCGTCCCCCTCCGGGCTCCCACGATCGAAGAGGACCTTGCGGGCCGGGACTTCACCGTAAACGCCGTGGCGTGGGACCTGCTGGGCCCGCACGGGCTCGTGGACCCGCTGAAGGGACTGGAGGACCTGGCCGCGGGTGTGCTGCGGGCGTGTTCGCCCCGGGCCCTGCGCGACGACCCGGTGCGGGTGCTCCGGGCCTACCGGTTTGCCGTGGGGCTGGGATTCGGCTTCTCGCCGGAGCTTCCGGCGATGCTCGCGGCCGCGGCGCGGGGGCTGGGGGGAGCGGCGCCGGAACGGGTACGCACGGAGCTGTTCCTCACCCTGGGGCTCGGTGGGGGGGGGCGTGCGCTCCGGACCATGGCCGGCCACGGCGTCCTGGAGGCGCTGTTCCCGTTCACCGCGCGGTGGCGCGGTTTCGACCAGGGTGACTACCATGCCCACGACCTGTTCGAACACAGCTTGCGCACCGCCGAGGCGGCCGAGGATCTGGCCCGCGGCACGGCTGGGCTCCCCGATCCCGGCCGGCTGCGCGCCCATCTGGCCGAGGAACTGGAGCAGGACCTGAGCCGCAAGGCGCTCCTCGTGCTGTCCGCGTTCCTCCACGACGTGGCCAAGCCGGACACGGCGTTCACCGACCCCGGCGGGCGCCGGAGGTTCTTCGGCCACGAAGGCCGGGGAGGGCACCGGGTGCGCAAGCTCTTGGAATCCCTCCGGGTGGGCCGCAGGGCCCGGGGGGCGGCCCAGCGGGTAGTCGCGGCGCACCTCCGGCTGTTCCAGTTGGCCGAGCAGAACCCGCCCACCGAGCGGGCTCGGCTGCGGTACCTGCGGGATCTGCGATCCGAGGTGCCCGAGGCGCTCATCCTGTCGCTCGCCGACGAGATGGCCACGGGGCCGGCCCCCCCCGCGCTGGAAAAGGTGCGCCGGACCGCAGCGGAACTGATGGGGCTGTACTGGGAGCTCCGGGACCGGCAGGAGATCCCTCCCCTCATTCGGGGGGGCGACCTGGTGCGGGATCTGGGCATGCCGCCCGGGCCGGCCGTGGGCGAGATCTTGCGGGCCGTGGCCGAGGCCGAGGCGGCCGGTCGGGTGAGCACTCGCAACGAGGCCCTCGCGCTGGCCAGGGCTCTTTGGAACGGTCGGGCGACCCCTTCCAATTTTCAGGGAAAACGGTCTTGACACCCGGATGGAGGCGGTTTATCATCCGCGATCCTGCTGTGGGCCGGTGTGCCCTCGGGCGGGGGCTTCGGGCTGGCGTAGCTCAACCGGTAGAGCGGCTGACTTGTAATCAGCAGGTTGCGGGTTCGAGTCCCACCGCCAGCTCCACGAAAGGAAAAAACAGGAATTCCCGTGGTGGGGTTCCCGAGCGGCCAAAGGGGGCAGACTGTAAATCTGCTGGCGTTGCCTTCGGAGGTTCGAATCCTCCCCCCACCACCACTTCAGTTCGGTTCGGTCGCGGCGGGAGTAGCTCAGTTGGCTAGAGCATCAGCCTTCCAAGCTGAGGGTCGCGGGTTCGAGACCCGTCTCCCGCTCCAACTTTGAACGCGCCCAGCGAGACTTTCCGCAGGATACGGGCCCACGTAGCTCAGGCGGTGGAGCACTTCCTTGGTAAGGAAGAGGTCACCGGTTCAAGTCCGGTCGTGGGCTCCATTTCTTTAGGCCCCTCCCCCCGGCCTGCGGAGGGCCGGGTGGTTTTGTTTTTTTCGTCTTCAGCACGAGGAGTGAAGCGCCATGGCCAAGGAGAGATTCGAGCGGACGAAGCCGCACGTGAACGTGGGGACGATCGGGCACGTGGACCATGGGAAGACGACGCTGACGGCGGCGATCACGCGGGTGTTGGCGAACCAGGGGTTGGCGAAGTACACGGCGTTTGACGAGATTGACAAGGCGCCGGAGGAGCGGGAGCGGGGGATCACGATAGCGACGGCGCATGTGGAGTACGAGACGCAGAAGCGGCACTACGCGCACGTGGACTGTCCTGGGCACGCGGACTACGTGAAGAACATGATCACGGGTGCGGCGCAGATGGACGGGGCGATATTGGTGGTATCGGCGGCGGACGGGCCGATGCCGCAGACGCGGGAGCACGTGTTGTTGGCGCGGCAGGTGAACGTGCCGTATTTGGTGGTGTTCATGAACAAGGTGGACATGGTGGACGATCCGGAGTTATTGGATTTGGTGGAGCTGGAGGTACGGGAGTTATTGAGTCAGTATGAGTTTCCTGGGGACGACGTTCCGGTGATACGAGGCAGTGCGTTGAAGGCGCTGGAGTGTGGGTGTGGGAGTCGGGAGTGTGAGAACTGCGGGCCGATATTTGAGTTGATGGACGCGGTGGACGAGTACGTGCCGGAGCCGGTGCGAGAGAAGGACAAGCCGTTTTTGATGCCGGTGGAGGATGTGTTTTCGATATCGGGGCGAGGGACGGTGGCGACGGGGCGGGTAGAGCGTGGGGTGGTGAAGTTGCAGGACGAGGTGGAGATTGTGGGGTTGCGGCCGACGCAGAAGACGGTGGTGACGGGGATCGAGATGTTTCGGAAGGTGTTGGACCAGGGGGAGGCAGGGGACAACATAGGGGTGTTGTTGCGGGGAGTGAAGCGGGAGGAGATAGAGCGGGGGCAGGTGTTGGCGCAGCCTGGGACGATCACGCCGCACCGGAAGTTTGAGTGCGAGGTGTACATTTTGACGAAGGAGGAGGGGGGTCGGCACACGCCGTTTTTTTCGGGGTATCGGCCGCAGTTTTACTTTCGGACGACGGACGTGACGGGGACGGTGACGTTGCCCGAGGGGGTGGAGATGGTGATGCCTGGGGACAACGTGCGGATGCGGGTGGATTTGATCACGCCGATAGCGATGGAGGAGGGGCTGCGGTTTGCGATACGGGAGGGGGGCCGCACGGTGGGCGCCGGCGTCGTCACCAAGATCATCGAGTAGCGGGGGATCCCGGAGCGGACCATGACGAGCGACAAGATCCGGATTCGGCTCAAGGCCTACGACCACAAGCTGCTGGACCAGTCCGTCCAGGAGATCCTGGAGGCGGCGCGGCAGACGGGGGCCCGGGTGTCGGGGCCGATCCCGCTGCCCACCGAGATCAAGCGGTTCTGCGTGCTGCGCTCGCCGCACATCGACAAGAAGTCGCGGGAGCATTTCGAGATTCGGGTGCACAAGCGCCTCTTGGACATCCTGGACCCCACGCAGCAGACCATCGACGCCCTGATGCGGCTGGACCTTTCCGCCGGGGTGGACGTGGAGATCAAGCTCTGAGCCGGGTTGTCGGCCCGAGACAGAGGACAAGGGAGCTCCGATGGGCAAGGGACTGATCGGACGGAAGCTGGGGATGACCCAGGTTTTCATGGGGGGCGAGGAACTGGTCCCGGTGACCGTGGTGCAGGCGGGACCGTGCACCGTCGTGCAGAAGAAGACCCGGGAGACCGACGGGTACGACGCGATCCAGCTGGGCTTCGGCGAGGTCAAGCCCCACAAGGTGAACCGCCCCATGATGGGCCACTTCAAGAAGGCCGGGGTGGCTCCCACCCGGGTGCTCAAGGAGTTCCGGGTGGACAACGTGGACGAGTTCGAGGTGGGACAGGTCCTCAAGGTGAGCGACGTGTTCAAGCCGGGCGACTTCGTGGACGTCACCGGCTACAGCAAGGGCCGGGGGTTCCAGGGCGTGATGAAACGCCACGGGTTCGGCGGGGGGCGCGCGAGCCACGGGTCCATGTTCCACCGGGCGCCCGGCGCCATCGGTGCCAAGGAGGCCCCGGGCCGGGTGTTCAAGGGCAAGAAGTTCCCTGGCCGCATGGGCAACCGGCGGGTCACGGTCCAGAACCTCCAGGTGGTGGAGGTGGACCCCGAACGCAACCTGATCCTGATCAAGGGGGCGGTGCCCGGGGCCAAGAACGGAACCGTGATCCTGCGCGAAGCGGTGAAGGTATCGGGCAAGTAGCGGCCCGTGCACACCCCGAGGGAGACAGCGATGGAGACGCCGCTCTTCAACACGGCCAACGAGCAGGTGGGCCAGGTGGACCTGCCGGACGACATTTTCGCCGTGCCGGTGAACGAGACGCTCCTGTGGGAGGCGGTGCGCATGCAGATGGCGAACCGCCGGCGGGGCACCCACAGCACCAAGACCCGCGCCGAGGTCCGGGGCAGCGGCCGGAAGCTCTGGATCCAGAAGGGCACGGGCCGGGCCCGGGTGGGGGACCGAAGGAACCCCCTGTGGCGGGGTGGGGGCGTGATCCACGGTCCCAAGCCCCGGTCGTACGCCTACACCATGCCCAAGAAAAAGCGCAGGGCGGCGCTGAGGGCCGCGCTCGCGTCCAAGGCGCGCGACGGGGAGTTGGTGGTGCTCGACTCCCTCAAGCTCCCCGAGATCAAGACCAAGGCGCTGGTGAAGATTCTCAAGGAGCTCGGCATCTCCAACGCTTTGATCGTGATCCCGGAGAAGGACGAGATTCTTGAGAAGTCGGCCCGGAACATCCCCAAGGTCAAGGTGCTCCGGGTGGAGGGCCTGAACGTGTACGACGTGCTGTGCTACGAGAAACTGGTCCTGGTGCGGGACGCCTTGGACAAGCTCCAGGAGAGGCTGTAGCCATGGGCACAAGCCATTACGACATCCTCCTGCGGCCGGTGATCACCGAGAAGGCCACGGTGTTGCGCGAAGAGGGAAACGTGGTGGTGTTCGAGGTGCATCCCCGGGCCACCAAGCCCGAGATCAAGAAGGCCGTGGAGAAGATCTTCGACGTCAAGGTCGAAAGCGTGCGGACCGTGATCGTGCGGGGCAAGCGGGCGCGCCTCGGCCGCTTCACGGGCAAGCGGAAGAACTGGAAGAAGGCCTACGTGAAGCTGCGCGAGGGCGACCACATCGAGTTCTTCGAGGGCGTGTAGCGCCCCGCGAAAAGCCGAGAGGGGAAAACGATGGCGATCAAGCGGTTCCGGCCGACCTCCCCGGGCCGGCGGTTCATGACGGTGTCCACGTTCGAGGAGATCACGCGGACCGAGCCGGAGAAAAGCCTGCTCCGCCCGCTCAAGAAGAGCGGCGGGCGCAACAACCTGGGCCGGATCACGTGCCGCCACATCGGCGGAGGACACAAGCGGCGTTATCGGGTGATCGACTTTCGGCGGGACAAGCGGGGCATCCCGGCGCGGGTCAGCTCCATCGAGTACGACCCGAACCGCAGCGCCCGGATCGCGCTGCTCACCTACGCCGACGGCGAGAAGCGCTACATCCTGGCGCCCAAGGACCTCAAGGTGGGGGACACGGTGCAGGCCGGCCCGGGGTCGGAGATCCGCCCGGGCAACGCCCTGCCCCTTTCGGACATCCCCCTCGGCACACTGGTCCACAACGTAGAGCTCAAACCCGGCAAGGGCGGCCAGCTCGTGCGCAGCGCCGGCACCTCGGCCCAGCTCCTGGCCAAGGAGGGGGCCTATGCCGTGCTCCGTCTACCCTCGGGCGAGATCCGGAAGGTGCGGCAGGAGTGTTATGCCACGGTGGGCCAGGTGGGCAACGAGGACCACGAGAACATCAAGCTGGGCAAGGCCGGCCGCGCCCGCTGGCTCGGGATCCGGCCCACGGTGCGTGGGGTGGCCATGAACCCGGTGGACCACCCCCACGGCGGCGGCGAGGGCCGCACCTCGGGTGGGCGCCATCCGGTGACCCCGTGGGGCGTACCCACCAAGGGCAAGAAGACCCGAAAGAACAAGACCAGCGATCCCTTCATCATCCGGCGTCGCAAGTAGCAGGAGCGTAGGCGATGGCTCGTTCGCTGAAAAAGGGCCCGTTCGTTGACGAGCATCTGCTCAAGAAGATCCGGAAGGCCAAGGAGACCGGCGACAAGCGGGTGATCAAGACCTGGTCGCGCCGCTCCACGATCACGCCGGACTTCATCGGGCTGACGTTCGCGGTGCACAACGGCCGCACGTTCATCCCGGTGTACGTGACCGAGAACATGGTGGGCCACAAGCTGGGCGAGTTCGCCCCCACCCGCACGTTCCGGTCGCACATCAAGGGCGAGGCCAAAGGCAGGAAACGCTGAGGAGCGGGAGGACCCCGATGGAAGCCAAGGCGACGCTGCGGTACCTGCGGATGGCGCCGCGCAAGGTCCGGCTGGTGGCCGACCTCGTCCGGGGGCGCCGGGTGGAGGAGGCCATCCAGATCCTGCGGTTCACCCGCAGGCGGGCCAGCCAGCCCATCCGCAAGCTGATCGAGTCCGCGGTGGCCAACGCGGAGAACAACCACGGCCTGGACATCGACCAGCTCTGGATCCGCGAGATCCGGGTGGACGAGGGGCCGACGCTCAAGCGGTGGCGGCCGCGGGCGCGGGGGCGCGCATGTCAGATCCTGAAGCGTACGAGCCACGTGTCGGTCGTGCTCGAAGAGCGGTGAGAGGAGGGTTTCGGTGGGTCAGAAAGTCCATCCCTACGGGTTCCGCGTCGGAATCAACAAGCCGTGGCTGAGCCGGTGGTACCGGGAGAAGGACTACGCGGCCACGCTCCACGAGGACCTGGAGATCCGTCGGTTCCTCAAGAAGGAACTGGCCGACGCGGCCGTGTCCCGGATCGAGATCGAGCGGGTGGCGAACAAGATCCTGGTGGAGATCCACACCGCGCGCCCCGGCATCGTGATCGGCAAGAAGGGTGCCGAGATCGAGCGGTTGCGCAAGCTCCTGGCCCAGAAGACCGGCAAGGAGGTCTTCATCAACGTGCGCGAGATCAAGCGGCCCGAACTGGACGCCCAGCTCGTGGCCGAAAACATCGCGGACCAGATCCGGCGCCGCGTGAGCTTCCGCCGGGCCATGAAGCGCGCGGTGAGTTCGGCCATGAAGCTGGGGGCCGGAGGGATCCGGGTGGCCTGTGCCGGTCGCCTGGGGGGGGCCGAAATCGCCCGCACCGAGTGGTACCGGGAGGGCCGGGTGCCCCTCCACACGATCCGTGCGGACATCGACTACGGCTTCGCGGAGAGCTTCACCACCTACGGCGTGATCGGCGTCAAGGTGATCATCTTCAAGGGCGAGCTCCTGACGGACGCCGAGGGGCCGAGACTGTCGAGGGGTAGCTGACCATGTTGATGCCCAAGTCCACCAAGTGGCGGAAACAACACCGGGGCCGCCGCAAAGGCGTGGCGTACCGGGGATCGCGGATCAACTTCGGCGACTACGCCCTCCAGGCGGTGAGCAACGGCTGGGTCACCTCCAGGCAGATCGAGGCGGCCCGAATCGCCATCAGCCACCATGTCAAGCGGGGCGGGCGGGTGTGGATCCGGATCTTTCCGGACAAGCCGGTGACCAAGAAACCTCTGGAAACCCGGATGGGAAAGGGGAAGGGATCTCCGGAGGCCTGGGTGGCCGTGGTCAAACCCGGCCGGATCCTCTACGAGATCCGGGGGGTGAGCGAGGAGCTGGCCCGAGAAGCGCTCCGGCGGGCCGCCCACAAGCTGCCCGTCAAGACCCGGATCATCTCGAGGGAGGACGTGTATGAACGCTAAGGCGCTTCGGGAGCTTTCGGACGAGGAACTCCGGGCCCGCGAGCAGGAGCTCCGGCAGGAACTGTTCAACCTGCGGTTCCAGCACGCCACGCGGCAACTGGAGAACACGGCCCGGATTCCCCAAGTGAAACGGGAGATCGCCCGGATTCTGACCATCCTGCGTGAGCGCGAGCTCGGCAGGGGCTGACGGCGAGGGAACGCAATGGCCGAAAAGACGCGCGGACACCGGAAGCGGCTCGTCGGGGTGGTGGTGAGCGACCGGATGCAGAAGACGGTCACGGTGCGGGTCGAGGGCCTGCGCAAGCACCCCAGGTACCACAAGTACGTGATCCGGTCCAAAAAGTACCTGGCCCACGACGAAGCCGAGGAGTGCCGGGTGGGCGACAAGGTGCTGATCGAGGAGACGCGCCCCCTGAGCAAGCGAAAACGCTGGAGGGTGAAGCAGATCCTCGAGCGGGCGGCGTAGTCCGTGCCCAGTGAGGAGGGCGTGGGATGATTCAGCAGGAGTCTGTACTCAACGTGGCCGACAACTCCGGCGCCAAGAAGGTGTACTGCATCCGGGTGGCCGGAGGGTCGAAGCGCAAGTACGCCACGGTGGGCGATGTGATCACCGTGTCGGTGAAAGAGGCCCTGCCGAACAGCAAGGTCACCAAGGGGTCTGTGATGCGGGCCGTGGTGGTGCGCACCCGCAAGGAGGTGCGTCGGCCGGACGGCAGCTACATCCGGTTCGACGACAACGCTGCGGTGCTGATCAACCGGGACGGCGAGCCCATCGGCACCCGCGTGTTCGGGCCGGTGGCCCGGGAACTGCGGGCGAAGAACTTCATGAAGATCATCTCGCTGGCCCCCGAGGTCCTGTAGCGTGGGAGGAGAGGGTCCCGCCATGGGTACGATCAAGAAGATCAAGCGCAACGACATGGTCGAGGTGATCGCGGGCAACGAGCGGGGCAAGCGGGGCAAGGTCCTGCGGGTGTTGAGGGACCGGGACCGGGCCGTGGTGGAGAAGGTGAACCTGGTCAAGCGCCACAGGCGGCCCGACGCCACCAGCCAGGGCGGCATCCTGGAGATGGAGGCCCCGATCCATGTTTCGAACCTCGCGCTCGTGTGCGAGAAATGCGATCGGCCGGTCCGGGTGGGGTTCAAGTTCCTGGAGGACGGCCGGAAGGTCCGCGCCTGCAAGCGGTGCGGCGAGGTGTTGGACAAGTGACCGAGACCTGGTGACGAGGGTGATGGCGGCCATGGCCAGACTGAAGGATCTGTACCGGCGGGAGATCGTCCCGCAGATGATGAAGAGGTTCGGGTACCGGAACGTGATGCAGGTGCCCCGGATCGAGAAGATCGTGGTGAACATCGGGGCGGGCGAGGCCAAGGACAACCCCAAGCTGCTGGACCAGCTGGTGGAGGACCTGGCCATGATCACGGGCCAGCGCCCCGTGGTCACCCGGGCCCGCAAGTCCATCTCCAACTTCCACCTGCGCAAAGGGATGCCGGTGGGCTGCCGGGTCACCCTGCGGGGCGACCGGATGTACGAGTTCTTCGACCGGATGGTCAACGTGGCCCTGCCGCGGGTGCGCGACTTCAAGGGTGTGTCGGGCAAGGGGTTCGACGGCCGGGGCAACTACACCCTGGGGATCCAGGAGCACATCATCTTCCCCGAGGTGGACCTGGAAAAGGTGGAGAAGGTCAAGGGGATGAACGTGTGCATCGCCACCACGGCCGAGACGGACGAGGAGGCCAAGGAGCTGCTCCGGCTGCTCGGGATGCCGTTCCGCAACTAGGACGGGAGGAGAAGAGACCGTGGCGACCAAGGCCAAGATGGAAAAGCAAAAACGGCCGCCCAAGTTCAAGGTCCGGTACCGCAACCGGTGCCGCATCTGCGGAAGGCCCCGGGGATACTACCGAAAGTTCCAGCTGTGCCGGATCTGCCTGCGCAAGCTCGCCCATCAGGGCATGCTTCCGGGCGTGACCAAGGCGAGCTGGTAGGTTCGGGTCAAGGAGGCGTACGCCATGTCGATGACCGATCCCATCGCGGACATGCTCACCCGGATCCGCAACGCCCTCATGGCGGGTCACGAGGTGGTCGCGATCCCGGCATCCAAGCTGAAGCGGGCCATCCTGGAGATCCTGGTGCAGGAGGGCTACATCGAGCGGGTGGACTGGGAGGAGGACGGCCGCCAGGGGATGCTCGTGGTGCGGCTGAAGTACGACGAAGACGGTGCCCCGGTGATCGAGGGCCTCAGGCGCATCAGCAAGCCCGGACGCCGGATCTACGCGGCCGCCGACGAGATCCCCAAGGCCCGCAGCGGGTACGGGACCGTGATCGTTTCCACCTCGAGCGGGGTGATGACCGATCGGGAGGCCCGCAGGCGGCGCGTGGGCGGCGAAGTGGTGTGTGCCGTGTGGTGAGCCCGAGGAGAGTGCCGGATGTCGAGAATCGGTAAGAAACCCGTTCAACTGCCCTCGAACGTCCAGGTGCGGTTCGATCCGCCCGTGCTCGAGGTGAAGGGCCCCAAAGGGACGCTGTCGAGCCGCATCCCGGACGGCATGCGGCTTGAGATCACCGACGGCGAGATCCGGGTGCTCCGTCCGGACGACTCGCGCAAGCACAAGTCGCTCCACGGGGTCACCCGGACCGTGGTCCAGAACATGGTCACGGGCGTGACCGAGGGTTTCCGGAAGGACCTGGAGATCCACGGGGTGGGATACCGGGCCAACCTCCAGGGCAAGACTCTGGTGATGAATCTGGGTTTTTCCCACCCGGTGGAGTACACGGTCCCGCCGGACGTGACCGTTGAGGTCAAGGACCAGAGGGTGATCTCCGTGAGCGGCATCGACAAGCAGCGGGTGGGGCAGGTGGCCGCCGAGATCCGGGCGGTCAAGCCGCCCGAACCCTACAAGGGCACGGGGATCCGGTACGCCGGCGAACACATCATCCGCAAGGAAGGCAAGACCGGGGCCCGGTAGGCTCCGGGTCGTGCTGGGGAGGAACGGAGCATGAACCGACTCGAGGCGAAGCGCAGGGCGCGCCTGGCCCGGAAGAAGCGGGTGCGCAAGAAGATCCGGGGCACGCCGGAGCGGCCCCGGCTGACGGTGTACAAGAGTCTGCGCCACGTCTACGCCCAGATCATCGACGACACCACGGGTCGTACGCTGGTGGCGGCCTCCACGGTGGGCCGGGATCTGCGGGGCGAACTCGAAAAGACCGCCACGGTGGAGGCGGCCCGCGCCGTGGGGCTGGCCATCGGCCGCAAGGCCCTGGCGCGGGACATCACCAAGGTGGTGTTCGACCGGAACGGGTATCCCTACCACGGCAAGGTGAAGGCGTTGGCCGAAGCGGCCCGGGAAGCTGGCCTCGAGTTCTGACGGGGCTCCGGAAGAGGAGGGAGTGTCCTTTGAGGAGGAAAACGGGCAAGGGGATCGATCCCAGGGATCTGGAACTGTTCGACCGGCTGGTGTTCCTGAACCGGGTGGCCAAGGTGGTGAAGGGCGGCCGGCGTTTTTCGTTCAGCGCGCTGGTGGTGGTGGGCGATCACAACGGCATCGTGGGCATCGGACACGGCAAGGCCAAGGAGGTGCCCGAGGCGATCCGCAAAGCCGTGGACAAGGCCAAGCGGAACCTGGTCCGGATCCCGATCACCAACGGCACGGTGCCGCACGAGGTGATCGGTGAGTTCGGCGCCGCCAAGGTGGTGATCAAACCCGCCGCGCCGGGTACGGGCGTGATCGCCGGCGGAGCCGTCCGGGCGGTCATGGAGTCGGCCGGGGTGCGCGACGTGCTGACCAAGGTGATCGGCACGAACAACCCCCACAACGTGGTCCGGGCCACCATGCAGGGGCTCTTGTCCCTTCGGCACCCCGAAGAGATCGCGGCACGGCGGGGGAAGACCCTGGAGGAGATCCTGGCCTGAGCGGGCCGGAGCAGCAGGAAAAGGGGAGACACCATGCGACTGCACCAGATCCGCCGACCCAAAGGGGCGGTCAAGGAGCGCAAGCGGGTGGGCCGGGGCCCGGCTCCGGGCTGGGGAAAACCGCCGGCCGGGGCCAGAAGGGCCAGAAGGCCCGCAATACCGTCCGACGGGGATTCGAAGGCGGCCAGATGCCGCTCCAGAGGCGTCTGCCCAAGGTGGGGTTCCGAAACCCCTTCCGGAAGGAATACGCATACGTGAACGTGCGGGACCTCAACCGGTTCGAGGACGGCACCGAGGTGACCCCCGCGCTCCTTCTCGAGACCGGCCTGATCAAGAAGATCAAGGACGGGGTGAAGATCCTGGGCAAGGGTGAGCTCGAGAAACGGCTCGTGGTGGTGGCCCACAAGGTGAGCCGGGGCGCCCGTCAGAAGATCGAGGCGGCGGGCGGCCAGGTGAAGGAGGCCTAGGTTGGCTGCGGACTGGCAGGGGATCGGAAAGATTCCCGAGCTGAAGCGCCGGATCCTGATCACGTTCGTGCTCCTGGGAGTGTACCGGATCGGCGCCCACGTGCCGATCCCGGGCATCGACGCCACGGCGTTGGCCGAGTTCTTCAACCGGGGACAGGGGAGCCTGTTCGGGCTGATCGACATGTTCGCAGGCGGCGCCCTGCGGCGGATGAGCGTGTTCGCCCTGGGCATCATGCCCTACATCAGCGCCTCCATCATCCTGCAGCTTCTCACCGTGGTGAGCCCGACGCTGGAGAAGCTCTCCAAGGAGGGCGAGCAGGGACGGCGCAAGATCATCCAGTACACTCGGTACGGAACCGTGGTGCTCACCCTGATCCAGGGATTCGGCATCGCCCTGGGTCTGGAGAACATGACCGCGCCCAACGGCGCCGGGGTGGTGCTGTGGCCCGGATGGTCGTTTCGCCTGATGACGGTGATCACGCTCACGGCCGGAACGGCCTTCATCATGTGGCTGGGTGAGCAGATCACCGAACGCGGCATCGGCAACGGAATCAGCCTGATCATCTTCGCCGGCATCGTGGCCGGCATGCCGGGAGCCGTGGTGAACACCTTCCGGCTCATGAGGGCGGGACAGCTCAACCTGTTTGTGGTGCTCCTGCTCGTGGCCGTGATGGTGGCCGTGGTCTTTTTCATCGTGTGGGTGGAGCGGGCCCATCGTCGGATCCCCATCCAGTACGCCAAGCGGGTGATCGGCCGAAAGGTCTACGGCGGCCAGGCGAGCCACCTGCCCCTCAAGGTGAACACGGCCGGTGTGATCCCCCCCATCTTCGCATCGTCCCTGCTGATGTTCCCCACCACGGTGGGGCAGTTTATCGATCATCCGTGGGTGCAGCAGGTCACCCGGTGGCTCTCCCCTGGCAACCTGCTCCACGACGTGCTGTACGTGATCTTGATCTTCTTCTTCGCGTACTTCTACACCGCGGTCACGTTCAACCCGGTGGACGTGGCCGACAACTTGAAAAAGTACGGCGGGTACATTCCCGGCATCCGGCCCGGACAGCGAACGGCCGAGTACATCGACAGGGTGCTCTCGCGGCTTACGTTCTGGGGCGCCCTGTACGTGAGCTTCATCTGCGTGCTGCCCACGATCCTGATCACCAAGTTCGG
>CAZBGL010000332.1:0-3300 GCA_964491375.1 uncultured Thermodesulfobacteriota bacterium
CTCGGTGATGCCGCCCGGGGGGCCGTTTCCGCTTCGGGGCCCCGGCCTCGGCGTGCGGCTCGGAGGCCGGTGTGCCGCTCACGTGCGCGTGGATAGGCTCGGGAGGCGAAGGCGTTTGGCCTTCCGGCCCCTTCGCGGTCCCGGCCCCCGGGCCGGTTGGACAGCCCCCTGGCGGGCGCCGAGCCCGCAAGGGCCCATCGCGAGGTGCGAGCGCGGCTCCGCGTCCCGGGCGGCGTTGCAGACTGGATACGGGGCCCAAGCGGCCGTCACGTTGGAAGAGACCGGAAACAGAACCGCAAACCGGCTGTGGGCGGTTCGCCGTTAGCGGTCAGTCATTCCAGAGGAAGGAGAGGGTGAACCATGAAGCGAGTGTTGTCCGGCATCCAGCCCTCGGGATCGCTCCACATCGGCAACTACTTCGGGATGATGCAAAAGATGATCCGATACCAGGACGAAGCGGATCTCTTCTGCTTCATCGCCAACTACCACGCCATGACCTCGGTGACCGACCCCGAGGGGCTCGCCCGGGGAACCTTGGAGGCAGCGGCCGCGTTCCTGGCCCTGGGCCTGGACCCGGCCAAGGCCACCTTCTGGGTCCAGTCCGACGTGCCCGAGGTCCAGGACCTCACCTGGATCCTCTCCACGCTCACGCCCATGGGCCTCCTGGAGCGGTGCCACTCGTACAAGGACAAGGTGGCCAAGGGCATCCAGCCCAACCACGGGTTGTTCGCCTACCCCGTGCTCATGGCGGCGGACATCCTGCTCTACCAGTCCCACGTGGTGCCCGTGGGCAAGGACCAGAAGCAGCACCTGGAGGTCACACGGGACCTGGCCCAGAAGTTCAACCGGATCTACGGAGAAACCTTCGTGGTGCCCGACGCGGAGATCGACGAGGAGGTGGCCGTGATCCCGGGGATCGACGGCCGCAAGATGTCCAAGTCGTACGGAAACACCATTGACATTTTCACGGACCGGGCCACCCTGAAGAAGCGCGTGATGTCCATCGTCACCGACCCCACTCCGGTGGAGGCGCCCAAGGATCCGGACCGGTGCAACCTGTTTGCCATCTACCGGCTGTTCCTCGACCGGGAGGAGACCGAGGCCTTGCGGGAGCGCTACCTGGCCGGGGGCCTCCGATACGCGGACGTGAAGAAAGAACTCATCGAGCGCATCTGGACGTTCTTCGAGCCCCACCGGGCCCGGTACCGGGAACTCATGGACCGTCCCGACGACATCCGGGACATCCTGGCCGAAGGGGCCCGCAAGGCCCGGGAGGTGGCTCGCCAGACCATGGAGGAGGTCCGGCGGCGCACCGGGCTTGCATACTGATCGTTTCAAACATGTTTTGACATTCTCAAAAAAGCGGCGTATATAGCGGCCCCAGCCATCGTGCCCCTTGCCAAGAGGAGGGTTTGACCATGCGACGTCTCGCCCTGTGGATGCTCGCCCTGTGCCTCGCCGCCCCGGCGGCCCTCGCGGGTCCGATCCGGATCGGGATCACCCAGATCGTGGAACACCCCGCCCTGGACGCCAACCGCCAGGGCATCATCGACCGGTTGTCCGAACTGGGCTACAAGGAAGGCCGCGACGTGGTCTACGACGTCCAGATCGCCCAGGGGAACATCGCCACGGCCAACCTGATCGCCAAGAAGTTCGTGGGCGACAAGGTGGACCTGATCGTGGCCATCGCCACCCCTACGGCCGTGGCCGCGGCCAAGGCTACCCGGGATATCCCCATCGTGATCTCGGCCATCACCGACCCCGTGGGCGCCAAGTTGGTGGAGAGCCTGGAACGGCCCGGCCGGAACGTGACCGGCACCACGGACCTCTCCCCGGTCAAGGACCAGCTCGCCCTGTTCAAGGAGATCGCCCCGAACGTGCGCCGGATCGGGATCATCTACAACGCGGGTGAGCCCAACTCGGTCACCCTGGTCAAGCTGGCCCGCCAGGCGGCCAAGGAGCTGGGGTATGAGATCGTGGAGGCGACGGTGGCCAACTCCGCCGGTGTCATGGCCGCGGCCAAGAGCCTCGTCGGCCGGGCCGATGCGGTGTACGTGCCCACGGACAACACCGTGGTGTCCGCCCTGGAGGCCGTGGTCAAAGTGTGCCAGGACAACGACATGCCCCTGATCACGGGCGACACCGACTCGGTGGCCCGGGGCGCCATTGCGGCCATCGCGATCGACTACTACGAACTGGGTCGGCAGACCGGCGACATGGTGGCCCGCATCCTCAAGGGCGCCAACCCGGCCGAGATGCCGGTGGAGACCCTCAAGAACTTCGAGCTCCACGTGAACGTGAAGGCCGCCAAGGCCATGGGGGTGACCCTGCCCGAGGCGTTCGTGAAGCGCGCGGCAAAGGTGTATCGGTAGCCCGGAACGCTCGGTGGTCTGTTGTGGGAGCGGCTCTCCGGCCGCGACGAGCCCCAGCCCCGTTGGACCGTGGCGAGAGAACCGAAGGCCCCGGGGCCCGCCCGGTGTCGACGGCGCCGCGACCCGCCCGGGCCCACCCTTTTCACCCGTGGGGGTAGAGGCCCGGGGCAGGAGGCCGTTCGTTCGCCGACAGTCGTTAGCTGATCGCCGTTCCGCTTGAACACATCGCCAAGCCGAGGGACATCCGCCGTGAGCTTCTACACGTTCATGGGCGCCGTGGAGCAGGGGCTCGTGTTCGCCCTGATGGCCATCGGGGTGTATCTCACCTTCCGGGTGCTGGACTTTCCAGACCTCACCGTGGACGGGTCGCTCCCCCTGGGGGCGGCGGTCTCGGCCACCTGGATCAGCCGGGGGGGCGATCCCTACGTGTCCGTGGTCCTGGCCGTGGCCGCCGGCATGGTGGCCGGGTGGGTCACGGCCTTCCTGTCCACGCGGCTCAAAATCCTGCATCTCCTGGCCTCGATCCTCACCATGATCGCCCTGTACTCGGTGAACCTGCGGATCATGGGCCGGCCCAACATCACCCTCCTCACCGAACCCACAGTGTTCGCTCCCCTCGAGGGCCACGGAATCCCCAATCACGTCCTGTATCCGATGGTGTTCGCCGGCGTGGTGCTGGTGTGCGCCGGGCTGCTGTGGTGGTTCCTGCACACCGAGCTGGGACTGGCCCTGCGGGCCACGGGCGACAACCCGGCCATGATCACCGCCCAGGGGGTGAACACCACCCGCACCATCATGCTGGGGCTCGCCCTTTCCAACGGGCTGGTGGCCCTGTCCGGCGCGCTCGTGGCCCAGAGCCAGGGCTCGGCCGACGTGGGCATGGGGGTGGGCACGATCGTGGCCGGGCTCGCCTCGGTCATCCTGGGCG
>CAZBGL010000333.1:0-5110 GCA_964491375.1 uncultured Thermodesulfobacteriota bacterium
GCCGGCCGAGACGTACCTCGAGAACCTGGAACGCAACGCCGCTCTCCTGATCGAGGCCCTGACCGCGGAGTCCCGGTGAAGCCCCTGCCCGCTGCCCCGCCCCCGGCGATCCGGTTCGAAAACGTCACCGTGGCCTACGACGGCACACCCGCCCTGGAGGACGTCACGCTGGACATCCCCGCCGGCGTGCTCGTGGGCGTGATCGGGCCCAACGGCTCGGGGAAGACCACGCTCCTCAAGGCCATCCTCGGGCTGGTGAACCCCGTGCAGGGCCGGATCCACGTGGGCGACCAGTGCTGCCACAGCCTCCGGAAGATCCGCAAGGACATCGGGTACGTGCCCCAGGCCTCCCGGATCGACCCCCACTTCCCCGTCAAGGTGCTGGACGTGGTGCTCATGGGGCTGTATCCGGGCCTGGGCCTCCTGCGGGGCCCCGGCCGGCAGGGCCGCCGGAAGGCCCTGGAGGCCCTGGAGGCCGTGGGCATGGAGGGATACGCGCGGCACCCGGCCGGTCGGCTTTCCGGCGGGCAACTCCAGCGGGTGGCCATCGCCCGCGCCCTGGTGCGGGACCCCAAGATCCTGCTCCTGGACGAGCCGTTCACCGGGCTCGACGTCCGCAGCCAGCAGGCCGTGATGGACCTGGTCGAACGGACCCACCGGGAGCGGGGGCTTACGACGCTTCTGGTCACCCACGACGTGAACCTGGTGTACCCGCACCTGGACCTGGTGCTGGGGCTCAACCGGCGGGTGCACACCTTCGGCCCCCCCCAGGAGGCCCTGGTGCAGGAGGCCCTGGAGCGGATGTACGGGGCCCGCGTGCACGTGCACGAGGCCCACGGCCGGCCCTTCGTGTTCGCCGGGGACCACCACCATGGGTGAGATGTTCCAGTACGCGTTCGTGCAGCGGGCCCTGGTGGGGAGCCTGCTCGTGGGCACCTCGTGTTCGCTCGTGGGCGTGTTCGTGGTGCTCCGGGGGCTGGCGTTCATCGGCGCGGGCATCGCCCACGCGGCCTTCGGAGGGGTGGCCCTGGGGTTCCTCCTGGGCTGGAACCCCTTGATCACGGCCGTGGCGTTCTGCCTGGGCACCACGGGAGCGATCCACCTGACCAGCCAGGCGGGCCGCATCCGGATGGACGCCTCCATCGGGATCTTCTACGCCCTCACCATGGCCCTGGGGATCCTGTTCGTGGGGCTCATGAAGACCTATGACGCCCGGCTGTACGGGTACCTGTTCGGCAACATCCTGTCGGTGACGAGGACGGATCTGGCGATCATCGCCGCGCTCACGGTGCTGGTGGCCGGCGCGGTGCTCGTGTTCTTCAAGGAGTTCCAGCTCCTGTCCTTCGATCCGGAGGTGGCCGAGGCCCTGGGCCTGCCGGCGGGGAGGCTTTCGTTCCTCATGCTCACCCTGGTGAGCCTGACGATCGTGTTGTCCCTGGATGCGGTGGGGGTGCTCCTGGTGTTCGCCCTGATCGTGACACCGGCCTCGGCCGCCTACCAGCTCACGTACGACTACCGCGTCCTGTTCCTCCTGGCGATCCTGTTCGGGAACCTTTCGTGCTTCTTGGGCCTGGTGCTCTCCTACGGGCTGGACGTGCCCTCGGGCGCCACGATCGTGCTCACGGCCACCGGGATCTTTTTCCTGTGCCTGGCCCTTTCCCCCAAGCGAAGGACGGTGCACCGGTGACGCGCGCGCTGACCGACACGGCCTACTCCGAACTCCGGAAGATCTTTCCGGCCGACCGGGTTTCCCGGGGGGCGTCGGTGCTGGACCTCCACAGCCGGGACGAGTCGTTCCACGAGCCCCGCCGGCCCGACGCCGTGGCCTGGCCGGTGAGCACCGACGAGGTGCGCCGGGCGGTGGAATGGGCGGCCGAGCACGGGATTCCCGTGACGCCCTGGGGAGCGGGCACCAGCGTGGAGGGCAACCCCGTGCCGGTGCGGGGAGGCCTGGTGCTGGACTTCACCCGGATGGACCGGATCCTGGAGGTGCGGCCCGAGGACTTCCTCGTCACGGTGGAGCCCGGGGTGCGGTACACGGACCTCAACCGGGAGCTCAACCGCCGCCGCACCGGGCTCTTTTTCCCGCCGGATCCGGGTGCCGCCGCCAGCATCGGCGGCATGGTGGGCAACAACGCCTCGGGCGTCCGCACGGTGCGCTACGGGCCCACCAGCCGGTTCGTGCAGCGGCTCGAGGTGGTGCTGGCCGACGGCCGGGTCGTCGAGGCCGGCACCCTGGCGCCGAAGTCCTCGGCCGGCCTGGACCTGGTGCGGCTGTTCGTGGGGAGCGAGGGGATCCTGGGCGTGTTCACGCGCATCACGCTCGCGCTCGCGCCCCTGCCGCCCGAGGTGCTCAC
Organism: uncultured Thermodesulfobacteriota bacterium; assembly: GCA_964491375.1. GTDB lineage: Bacteria > Desulfobacterota > Deferrisomatia > Deferrisomatales > Deferrisomataceae > CAZBGL01. The sequence goes on from CAZBGL010000333.1 coordinate 2,358, forward strand.
GGCGGTGGCGCCGTTCCCGGACGCGGCCTCGGCCACCCGTGCGGTGACCTCGATCATGGGCGCGGGCCTGGGCGTGGCGGCGTGCGAATTCCTGGACGACGCCACGGTGCAGGCGGTGGAGCGGGCCGCCGGGCTGGGGCTTCCGGACCGGCCGCTCCTGTTCCTGGAGTTCCACGGCACGAGCCGGGCGGGCCTGGAGGCCGACGCCGGGCTCGTGGAGGAGATCTGCCGGGGCGAGGGGGCGCTGGGGTTCGAGGCCGGGATCGGACCGGACGAGCGGGCGCGCCTGTGGGACGCCCGCCACCGGGCCTACCACACGATCCGCGAAAGCCACCCCGGGGAGAGCATCCTGATCGTGGACGCGGCCGTGCCCCGGAGCCGGTACCCCGAGCTCGTGGACCGGGCCCGGGAGGCCCTGGGGCGGCGGGGCCTGAGGGGATACATCTTCGGCCATGCGGGCGACGGCAACCTGCACTGCCTGATCGTGGAGCGCCCCGGGGACCGGGACCGCTGGTGCCGGGTGGAGGAGGCCAACGCCGAGATCGTGGAGGGGGCGCTCGCGCTGGGCGGCACGGCCACGGGCGAGCACGGCGTGGGCATCGGGAAGCGCCGGTTCCTGCCGAGGGAACACGGCCCGGCCCTGGACGTGATGCGCGCCGTGAAGGCGGCCCTGGACCCCCGGGGGCTGTTGAACCCGGGCAAGCTGCTCCCCGATGCGCACGGGGAGCAGCGCGCCCCGGCCCGGGGGGGGACATCGTGAAAGAGATCCAGGCCCTCTTGGGGCTCCGGCTCTTCGACCTGGTTCCGGAACCGGTGTTCGCCCTGGATCCGGATGGGCGGTTCCTCCTGGTGAACCGGGCGGCGGCCCGGTACCTGGGCCGGCCGGCCCACGAGGTGGTGGGCCGGAGCGTACGGGAGCTGTTCCCGGCCGAACAGGCCGAGCGGCAACTCGAGGTGATCCGCCGGGTGGTGGAGACCGGGGAGCCGTTCCTGGAAGAGCGGGTCACGCCCGTGGGCGAGGAGCGGTTCGTGTTCCAGTACGCCGTGCACCGGCTCGACGGGCCCTCGGGTCGGCCCCTGGGGGTGCTCGGCATGGTCCGGGACGTGACCGCCCTGGTTGCCCTGGAGCGTTGCTACGCGGAGCTCTACGAGCGGGCCACCGACGCCCTGTTCGGCATCGACCGGGAGGGCCGGCTGCGGGTGCTGAACCGCCAGGCCGAGGAGCTCTCGGGCTATACGCGGGAGCAACTGGAGAACCTGCATTTCTCCCAGGTGGTGCCCCCCGACGAGGTGGAGCGGCTCCAGCGCTACTTCCGGGCGCGCCTGGAGGGGCGAGACGCGCCCACCCAGTACGAGGTGCGGTACGTCCACGCCAGCGGCGAGGAGCGCTGGGCCGAGGTGCGGATCTCCCGGGAGACCAGCTCGGTGGGCACGTTTCAGGCCTCGGTGCGGGACATCACGGACCGCAAGCGCCTGGAGGCCCTGCGCAAGGAGTTCCTCCACATGGTCGGCCACGACATCAAGGCCCCGCTGGCGGTGATCCAGGGGTTCGCGAGCGCCCTGGAGTCGGGGATGTACGGGAAGTTGGCCGGCGAGCAGGGGGAGTGTGTCCGGCAGATCCTGGAGGCCAGCCGGCGGCTGCGGCGGCTGGTGGAGCAGTTCCTCCTGGCCGAACGGCTCGCCGGGGGTGTGGAGTGGACGGCCCGGCCGGGGCCGGCCGCCGCCGTGTTCCAGGGCTGTGCCCGCGCGTTCCGGTTGCAGGCCGAGCGGGCCGGGGTGGCGTTGCGGGTCTCGTGCGAGGTCCAGCCGTGTGTGAGGGTGGGCGACGCGGAGGGGTTGCGGCACATCCTGGACAACCTGCTGACCAATGCCCTCAAGTTCACCCCCCGGGGCGGACGGGTGGACCTGCGGCTGGCGCCGGAAGCCGGCCGGGTGCGGCTGGAGGTCCGGGACAACGGCCGGGGCATCCCCGCAAAGGACCTGGAGCGGCTGTTCGAGAAGTTCTACCGGGCCTCCAACGCCGGGGGCACGGCGGGCTCGGGCCTGGGGCTGTACATCGTCCGGCGGCTCGTGGAGCGGGCCGGCGGGGATCTCCGGGTGGAGAGCCGCGAAGGCGAGGGCACCCGGTTCACCGTGTGGTTGCCCGTGGAGGGGGCGGCCGACGAACGTGGAAAGGAGGCATCGTGTCCGACGAACTCGTGAAGAAGACCGCGGAGACCGCGAAGCTCTACTTCGACGGGGTGCCCGGGGAGCGGCCGTACGAGCTGTGGCGGTCGTTCGACAAGGGCCTGGCCCGCGACCTGTCGCTGTTCATCACCGGCCAGATGTACGCCCGCCAGGTGATCCCCCACCCGGTGCGGCAGATGATCACCGTGGCGGCCCTGACCGTGCTGGAGAAGACCGAGGAGCTGGAGCTCCACCTCCACGCGGCCCTCAACGTGGGGTGCAAGCCCCGGGAGCTGGCCGAGGTGATCTTCCAGACGGCCGTGTACGGCGGGGTGCCCGCCATGAACCAGGGGCTCAAGGCGCTGCGCCGGGTACTGGAGCAGCGGGGGCTCTGGCCCCTGGAGCCGGATCGGTAGGCGCGCCCGGCCCTTTCCCCGCCAAGCCCGGGCAGGGGAAACCCGCCGGATCTCATCGCAGGTGTGCAAAGTGGTCGAAGCCGGTGCGCTGCGGAAGGGGACGGGGTTTCCCCCGCTCCCGGAGCCGTAGGCCCGTGCCGGGCACGATCCGCCCGATGCGGGTCACGGGGA
>CAZBGL010000334.1:0-5062 GCA_964491375.1 uncultured Thermodesulfobacteriota bacterium
TCGGCGATGTCGCTCACCGCCACGAACTCGAAGTCCGGATCCCGGTAGCCGATGCGGAAAAGGTTGCGGCCGATGCGCCCGAAGCCCGAGATGCCGATCCGGATGGCCATGGCCGCCCTCCGTCGGAAGGGGTCCCGGAAGAGGCGCTCTTCAAGATAATCCCGCCCGGAACGAAGGCAAGGGAGGGAAAGCGGCGTGCACCCAAATGGAAAGGGGCTGCACATGGCAGCCCCTTTCCGGAATCTGGCGGGAGCGACGAGACTCGAACTCGCGACCTCCGGCGTGACAGGCCGGCGTTCTAACCGACTGAACTACGCCCCCGCAGAACTGGAACTGTCACCGTATCCTGATGGTAGGCGGAACAGGAGTCGAACCTGCGACCTCCGGCTTGTAAGGCCGGCGCTCTCACCACTGAGCTATCCGCCTGCGCGTTCAGGCCCGTTCAGGCGACCTTGTCCCGGAGGGCCTTGCCCGCCTTGAACTTGGGGGCCTTCCCCCCCGGGATCTGGATCTCCTCCCCGGACCGAGGGTTGCGGCCCTTGCGAGGCTTGCGATCGGTCACGCTGAAGGTGCCGAACCCCACCAGGGTGACCTTCTCGCCCCTTTTGAGGGCCTCGGCCACGGTCTCGGTAAACGCCTCGAGGAACCGCTTGGCGGCCGCCTTGGACGTATTCGCCCGATCGGCCATGGCTTCGATCAGTTCCGCCTTGGTCACGGCCAACCTCCTTGCACGCGGGTCCGGGGACAGGCGGGCCTTATATCAGGGGCCTGCTCCGGGTGTCAAGTCCCTATTGGATGGCCCGCGCCCCCTCCTGCTCCACGGGGGGCATGGGGGCCTGGGAGGGGACGCCCAGGATCTCCTCCACGGTGCGCACGCGATCCCGGTTGCCCGACAGGATGGAACGCGGGTCGTCGGTCTCCAGGGACCGCTCGAGCACCTGATCCATGTGCTCCACGTACACGATCTCGAGGTCCCGGAGCACGTTCCGGGGCAGGTCCAGGTCGGCCACGTCCTTGTCGTTCTCCCGGGGAAGGAGCACGGTGCGGATGTGGCCCCGGTGGGCCGCCAGCAGCTTTTCCTTCACCCCGCCGATGGGCAGCACCTTGCCCCGAAGGGTGATCTCGCCGGTCATGGCCACGTCCCGACGGACCGGAATGCCGGTCAGCGCCGACGTCAGGGCCGTGGCCATGGTGATGCCGGCCGACGGGCCGTCCTTGGGGATCGCCCCTTCGGGCACGTGGATGTGGATGTCGATCTTCTGGTAGAAGTCCCGTTCCAGGCCCAGGCGCAGGGCGCGACTGCGCACGTAGGAGACCGCCGCCCGGGCCGACTCCATCATCACCTCGCCCAGTTTGCCCGTGATGGTCAGGTTCCCCTTGCCGGGCAGGAGGGCCACCTCGATGCCGAGCAGTTCTCCGCCGGTCTCGGTCCACGCCAGGCCCGTGGCGTAGCCCACCTCGCTCTTTTCCTCCTTGACCCCGTACTTGTACTTGGGCGCGCCTAGGTGGCGGCGCACGGCCGAAGGGGTGATGCGGTGGCGTTTGGATCGATCCGTCCCCTCGGTCACCACAGCCTTGGCGACCCGCCGGCAGATCTTTGCGATCATGCGCTCCAGGTTGCGCACGCCGGCCTCCCGCGTGTACCGACGGATGATCTCGAGAAGAGCCCCGTCCGTGAAGCGGATCTGCTCCGGGGTGAGCCCGTTCATTTCGATCTGCTTGGGTACCAGGTGGCGCTTGGCGATCTCGAGCTTCTCCAGTTCGGTGTATCCGGCGATCCGGATGATCTCCATCCGATCCTGGAGGGGTTCCGGGATGTTCGGCAGGTAGTTGGCCGTGGTGATGAACAGCACCCGGCTGAGATCGTAGTCCAAGTCCAGGTAGTGGTCGTTGAACGCGTCGTTCTGTTCCGGGTCCAGCACCTCCAGGAGCGCCGCAGCCGGGTCCCCGCGAAAGTCCATGCTGAGCTTGTCCACCTCGTCCAGCAGGAACACCGGATTGGAACTCTTGGCCTTCTTGAGGCACTGGAGGATCTTGCCGGGCATGGACCCGATGTAGGTCCGGCGGTGGCCCCGGATCTGGGCCTCGTCGCGCACCCCGCCGAGGCTTAGGCGCACGAAGTTGCGGCCCACGGCCCGGGCGATCGAACGGGCCAGGCTCGTCTTCCCCACCCCGGGCGGGCCTACGAAACACAGGATGGGGGCCTTGGTGGTGCCTACCAGCTTGAGCACCGCCAGGTACTCCAGGATCCGCTCCTTGACCTCCTTGAGCCCGTAGTGATCTTCGTCCAGGATCCTCTGGGCCCGGGGGATGTCCACCTTGTCCTCGGTGACCTCGTTCCACGGAAGCTCCAGGATCCAGTCGATGTAGGTCCGCACCACCGTGGCCTCGGCCGACAACGGCGACATCATCTTGAGGCGCTGGAGCTCCTTGCGGGCCTTCTCCTTGGCCTCCTCGGGCATGTCCTTCTCTTCGATCCGCTTGGCCAGCTCGCGGATCTCGGCCTGGGCGTCCTCACCCTCGCCCAGCTCCTTTTGGATCGCCTTCATCTGCTCGTTGAGGTAGTACTCCTTCTGGGTCCGTTCCATCTGTTTCTTGACCCGGCGTTTGATCCGCTGCTCGAGCTCCAACACCTCGGCCTCGGCCTGCATCAGCTCGTACAGGCGCTCAAGCCGCTTTACCGGGTCCACGATCTCCAGCAGTTCCTGCTTGGCGGTGGTCTTGACGGACAGGTGGGCCGCGATCGTGTCGGCGAGCCGCCCGGGCTCTTCGATGGTCTCGGCCGAGCCCACCAGCTCGGAGGGGAGCTTCTTGTTGAGCTTCACGTACTGGGCGAACCCTTCGAGGGTGGTCCGCATGAGCGCCCGGGCCTCGGGCGTGTCCACCGGGGGCTCGTCCAGTTCCTCGGCTTGGGCCAGGAAGTAACGGTCGGTGGACAAGAACGCCCGGATCCGCGCCCTGCGCTTGCCCTCGACGAGCACCTTCACGGTGCCGTCGGGCAGCTTCAGCAGTTGGATGATCGCCCCCACCGTTCCCATGGTGTAGATGTCCCCCGGAGCGGGGTCGTTGATCTTGGCCTCCTTCTGGGCGGCCAGCAGGATGTCCCGCTCCCCGGCCATGGCCTCTTCGAGGGCGGCGATGGATTTTTCGCGCCCCACGAACAGCGGGATCACCATGTGGGGAAACACCACCACGTCCCTCAAGGGGATCAGGGGCAGAACGCGGTCCTTGGAAAACCAGCTCGCTCTCATGATCTCCAAACCGCCTCAGGCCGTGCCGAGGCGGCCCTCGTCGGATTCCTCGAAACAGTAGATCGGCCGCTCGCCGCTCAGGATGACATCCTCGTTGATGATGACCTCTCGCACGTTCTTGAGCGACGGCACCTCGTACATCACATCGAGCATCACGGATTCCAGGATGGCGCGAAGCCCCCGGGCTCCGGTCTTGCGCCGCATGGCCTCGTGGGCGATGGCCCGTAGCGCGCCGTCCGTGAACGTCAGTTCCACGCCTTCCATTTCGAGCAGTTTCCGGTACTGCTTGACCAGGGCGTTCTTGGGCTCGGTGAGGATGCGCACCAGCGCGTCTTCGTCGAGCTCGTGCAGCGCTGCGTGGACCGGCAGCCGGCCCACGAACTCCGGGATCAGCCCGAACTTGATGAGGTCCTGGGGCTCCACCCGTTCCAGCAGCCCCTCCTTGCGCTTCTCGCTGCGGGTCCGGACCTGGGCGCCGAAGCCGATGCTTTTGCGCCCGATCCGCTGTACCACGATGTCCTCCAGGCCCACGAAGGCGCCCCCGCAGATGAACAGGATGTTGCGGGTGTCCACCTTGATGTAGTCCTGCTGGGGGTGCTTGCGGCCGCCCTTGGGCGGGACCGAGGCCACGGTGCCCTCCAGGATCTTGAGCAGGGCCTGCTGCACGCCCTCTCCGCTCACGTCCCGGGTGATGCTGGGCCCCTCGGATTTCTTGGCGATCTTGTCGATCTCGTCGATGTAGACGATTCCCTTCGAAGCCTTTTCCACGTCGTAGTCGGCGTTTTGCAGCAGGTTCAGAATGATGTTCTCCACGTCCTCGCCCACGTAGCCGGCCTCGGTGAGGCTGGTGGCGTCGGCCATGGCGAACGGCACCTTGAGCATGCGGGCCAGGCTCTGGGCCAGCAGGGTTTTCCCGCATCCCGTGGGCCCGATCAGGAGAATGTTGGACTTTTCCAGCTCCACCTCCTCACGGGGGCGGGTGTGGGTGTAGATCCGTTTGTAGTGGTTGTACACCGCCACCGAGAGGACCTTCTTGGCCTGTTCCTGTCCGATCACGTATTCGTCCAGGAAGGCCTTGATCTCGGCCGGGGAAGGGAGTTCGTCGCCGAGTACGTCCTCCGGGCTCCCCTCCTCGGCGATGATGTCGTTGCACAGGGTGATGCACTCGTCGCAGATGTAGGCGGAAGGGCCCGCGATGAGCTTGCGCACCTCGTCCTGCCCCTTGCCGCAGAACGAGCAGTACAGCCCTCCACCCTTGCCCTTCTTGGTGTTCACGTCTTGCGTCTCCCGGGCGGAAACGCCGCCCTATCCCTCGGGTCTACGCTCGATGACCTTGTCAATAATACCATACGCCAGGGCCTGCTCCCCGTCCATGAAGAAGTCCCGCTCGGTGTCCTGGCGCACGGTCTCCAAGTCCTTGCCGGTGTGCTTGGCCAGAATGCGGTTCAGGGTTTCCCGCACCCTGAGGATCTCCCGGGCGTGGATCTCCACGTCCGTGGCCTGCCCCTGGAATCCCCCGATGGGCTGATGGATCATGATGCGGGAGTGCGGCAGGGCCCAGCGCTTGCCGGGTGTGCCGGCCGCGAGCAGGAGCGCTCCCATGCTGGCGGCCTGCCCCAGGCACAGCGTGCACACGTCGGGCCGAACGTACTGCATGGTGTCGTAGATCGCAAGGCCGGCCGTGACCTGGCCCCCCGGGGTGTTGATGTAGAGGAAGATATCGGCCTTGGGGTCCTCCGACTCCAGGAACAGCATCTGGGCGATCACCACGTTGGCCACGGCGTCGTCGATGGGGGAACCCAGAAAGATGA
>CAZBGL010000335.1:0-8967 GCA_964491375.1 uncultured Thermodesulfobacteriota bacterium
AGGGTTGCGCTCCAGGTACATCTGCCACGCCCTCAACGCCCCTTCCAGATCGTTCAAGTCATACCGGAGCACGACCCCCAGGTTGAGCACGCTGTTCAGGTGGCGGGGGTCGAGTTCGGCCGCCCGGCGGAACTCGGAGGCCGCTTTCTCGAAGTCGCCGATCCGGCGGTACATGATGGCCCGGTCGGTGATCACGTCGGGGTCGTTGGGATCGAGTTCCAGGGCCTTGGTGTAGGCGTCGATGGCGTCCATGTACTGGTCCGTGTCGAAGTAGAGGTTCCCCAGTCGGACCCATGCGGGCCGGTTGTCCGGGTCGCTTTCGACGATGTTCCGCAGTTCCCGTATTTCGGCTGCGAAGCTTCCAAGGGAGGCGGAGGGCGGGGCCACGGGACGGGCGACCGTGCCCGGCGTGGGCGCGGGCTTGCGGGCGATCAGGTAGCCCGAAACGATCCCCACCACGAACCCCACCACCAGGCACCCCACCCCGGCCATCGCGGCCAGGTCCGCGCGGATGTGCTTCGATCGGGGCATGGCAACTCCTCGAACGGCACGCGCCGGGCACCGGCGCAACACGTGAACCGGGAAGGAGAGACGTTCATACCCGTGTGCGTCCGACGCTGTCAAGGCGGCTCAAGCAAGAGGTGCCCGTGCCGATGAACAACATACGCACCGCTTTCCCGGTTCCGGAAGTGCCGCCATGATCAAGAAGATCCGGGTCGAGGACCTCGAAGTGGGGATGTTCGTCGAGGACTTCAACGTCCCCTGGATGGACCACCCTTTCCTCACGAACAAGAAGCGCATCCGGAACGCCCGGGAGATCGACCTCATCAAGGAACACGGCATCCGCGAGGTCTACATCAACACCGCAAAGGGCAAGGACAGCCCCAAGGCCATCTCTTTGGAGGAGGCGGACCGGGAGGTCCGCAGGCAGATGGAAGAGGAGTTGCGGGACTCCACCCCGGAAGGAGCCGCTCCGCCTCCTGTGTCGCGCGAGCAGGCCGCGTTCGAAGAAGAGGTTGGACGGGCGCGGGCCGTTTACGCCGAGGCCAAGGCGTTGGTGAAGGACCTCCTGACGGACGCGCGCCTGGGCCGCAGCATCGACGGCGATCGGGCAGCCCGCACCGTGGACAAAATGGTGGATTCCATCTTCCGGAATCCCGATGCCATCACGAGCCTTTCGCGCCTCAAGAGCTTCGACGACTACACCTTCCAACACTCGGTCAACGTGGGCGTGCTGGCCCTGGCCCTGGGCCGGAGCCTGGGCATTGTGAGGGACGAGCTGCGCAGGCTGGGGATCGGCGCCCTCCTGCACGACGTGGGCAAGATGAGGGTTCCGGAGGGCATCTTGAACAAGCCCGCGCGCCTCACGGACGAAGAGTTTGCGCTCATGAAGACCCATCCCCTCCACGGCGCGAAGATCCTGATGGAGACCAAGGAGATCCCGGGCGAGAGCGCGGCCGTGGCCCTAAACCACCACGAGCGGTTCGATGGACACGGGTATCCGAGGGGGCTCAAGGGCATGGCCATCGGCAAGTTCGGGCTGATCGCCGCCATCGTGGACGTGTACGATGCCATCACCTCCGACCGGGTCTACCACAGGGGCATGCCGAGCCATCAGGCCCTCCAGAAGATCTACGAGTGGTCCAAGACGGACTTCTACCCGGTGTACGTGCAGCGGTTCATCCAGGCGGTGGGCATCTACCCCATCGGCTCGGTGGTACGCCTGGACACCGGGGAAATCGGGGTGGTCTGCCGGCAGAACCACGCCGACCTCCTGCGGCCCTGGGTGCGGGTGCTCAGGAGACCCTCCGGCGAACCCCTTCCCCATCCCGTGGACGTGGACCTCACCGAACCCGATCCCTCGGGAGAGAAACCCTTCGCCCGCTCGATCTCCGAGGCGCTGGAGCCCGGCGCCTTGGGGGTGGACGTGGACGTCGTCCTCGCCCCGGGGCGGGCCGAGGCAGCGTAGCCCGCAACTCGGCCCTGCGGGGCGTCTCGGGGCCCTTCCTCCCCCACGGAAAGCCTGGGCCGGTGCACGCGGGGCCAGGACCTTTCTCCATGGGGTACTTCCAGAAGGCGCCCGTAAGAAGCGATCCGCGGACGGGCGCGCAGGGAACGTGCCGTGTCGGGGTGCTGGTCAACCTTCTGCAGATTTGGGTTGACTAGTGCTCTGGCCTGGGTGTAGGAAACGGCGACGCGACAACGTCTGGTGTTCCGAATTGGCACGAGGGAAGATGGTTCTCATGGAGGACACCCGCTATTCCGGCAGGGATCTCGCGCTGGCGGGGCTCTTCGCAGCTCTCACCGCGGCAGGGGCCCACCTCAGGATCCCCCTTGAACCCGTACCGTTCACCCTCCAGCCCCTGGTGGTGATGCTGGCAGGTGTGGTGCTGCGGCCCCGGGTGGCGCTCCTCTCCCAGGTGGCCTACGTGGTGGTGGGCCTCCTGGGACTCCCGGTGTTCGCCCGGGGAGGCGGGCCCGCGTACGTGCTCCAGCCCACGTTCGGGTTCCTGGTCGGGTTCGTGGTGGGAGTATGGGTCATCGCGCGGGTCGTACACGGAGGGGAGTCCGCCCCCACCGGCCCGGGCACGGTGCGCACTGTGGCGGGGCTCCTGGCCGGCCTGACCGTGGTGTACGCCTGCGGGATCGCAGGGCTGTACGTGAACCTGGCGCTCGTGCAGGGCAAGGTCTCGGTGTTCAGCAAGGTGGTCTGGGGGCTGGGGGGCTACCTGGTGCTGGACCTGGTCAAGGTGGGGATCGCGGCCGCCCTGGCCTGGCCGGTGCGGCGGGCGGTCACCCCGGGCGCGACGGGGTGAAGGGGGGACCAAGTCCCGGGCCCGTTTCCGCTCGAGGCCACGGCCTCGATATCAGGAATCAGAGGACAGACGTCAGGGGACAGGATCATTTTCTGCCCTCTGAATCCTGACCCCTTCCAAGTGACTTCTCGCTCGGAAACCTCAGGGCTGCGGTGACGCCTGCGGCGCAACCCTCTCGGATTTCTACCGATTCGAGCCGACCGCTCCACGCCGGCCCGGGACCCGTGGCATTCCGTCACATGTTTCGCCCGGGAGGGCCCCCTGGCTCGGGCGGGCGCGAACACGCAGCATGCAACCTCGCCGCGGCAACCCGCTGCTCGGAAACGCCCGGCGAGCACCCTCGGGTTACGCCCTTGCCGCTCGGAAACCCCAGGGCCGCGGCGACTGTAGGAGCCGCGCCCGCGCCTCGCAGGGGACCCTCCCGGGCATGGGCGCTCACAGGGGTTCATCCACCGAGCCCGGGGCCCGGAGCCGCGCAGGGGTTAGGAGGCCAGACGCCGTCGCCTCCCGAGCCCACCGGCCGTGCACGCGAGCGGCACGATGGCTTCCGAGCAGCACCGCCGAGGCCGTGGCCCCAAGCGGAAACGGGCCCCGGGCTCACCCCTGAAACAAATCCCGCAACGTCACTTTCTGCAAACAGGCCGCCCCACGGCCTACCGGAGTTGATATCTGACTGCGACTCCAGGCCCCTGGCGGCGCTAAGACGTGCGGGCGGTGTACTTTTGCTTCGTCTCGGGCTGGGCACGGGGCTTGGTATGTGAGGGGGCCTGCCCGGGATTCGGATGGTTGCGCGTGTACGCCGGCCGTGGGTGGGAGGGACTGGAGACCGATCGCGACCTAGAGGTCGCTCCCACAGGTTCAGGCTCCTGCGCGGCCCCGGGCCCGGGAAAGTTGGGGCGGCCCGGGGGCTGGGATGTTCGAAGCGAAGCCCGGACCTTTTCACCTTTTGGCGTGCTTGGCGCTGAGCCACCCCCTATCTCACCAGTGGGAGGAGAAGCTGGGGGTGAAGGGATGGGGGGCGCCGGAGCGCGGGCTCCGGCACCCCCGGGGCAGCAACCGGTTTAGGCCTTCTTGCCGAGCTTGCGCTCCTCTTCGAGTTTCCGGAGTTCCACCCGGCGGATCTTGCCCGAGACGGTCTTGGGCAGTTCGTTCACGAACTCGACCTCGCGGGGGTACTTGTAGGGGGCGGTTTCGCGCTTCACGTGCTCCTGGAGCTCCTTGACGAGATCTCCCGAGGGCTCGTACCCCGGTGCGAGGATCACGAAGGCCTTGACAACGGTCCCGCGCAGCGGATCGGGGGAGCCCACCACGGCGCTCTCGGCCACGGCCGGGTGGCTCTGGAGGGCGCTCTCCACCTCGAAGGGACCGATCCGGTATCCCGACGCCTTGATCACGTCGTCGGCCCGGCCCACGAACCAGAAGTAGCCGTCTTCGTCCTTGTAGGCCTTGTCGCCGGTGAAGTACCAGTCGCCCACGAACGCCTCGGCCGTGGCCTCGGGGTTTTTCCAGTAGCCGCGGAACAGCCCCACGGGGTGCTCGGGTTTGACGCGGACCGCGATGTGCCCTTCCTCGCCCACCGGAACGGGCCGGCCGTCGTCGTCCACCACGTCCACGTGGAACCCCGGGACCGGCCGGCCCATGGAGCCCGGTTTCACCGGCGTGCCGGGGAAGTTGGCGATGAGGTTGACGGTTTCGGTCTGGCCGTACCCGTCGTAGATGGTGGTGCCGGTGTGCTCCTTCCAGACGCGGATCACCTCGGGGTTCAGGGGCTCACCGGCCGAACACGAGTGGCGCAGGCTCGACAGGTCGTACCGGCTCAGGTCCTCGAGGATGAGCATGCGGTAGGCCGTGGGCGGCGCGCAGAAGGTGGTCACCCCGCACCTCTCGATGAGCTCCAGGTGGATCTTGGGGTCGAACCGGCCGGCCGCGTCGTGCACCATGACGGCGGCACCGATCTGCCACTGGCCGAACAGCTTGCCCCAGGCGGCCTTGGCCCACCCCGTGTCGGAGAGCGTCCAGTGGAGGTCGGTGGGCTTGAGATCCTGCCAGAACTTGGCGGTCACGATGTGGCCGATGCCGTACGAGGCCTGGGTGTGGGGGACCATCTTCGGGTACTTGGTCGTGCCCGAGGTGAAGTAGATGAGCATCACGTCATCCGAGCGGGTGGGGGCCACATCGGCCCGGTCGAGCCTGGGCGAGGCGGCCTCCATGAGATCTTCGTAGGTTTCCCATCCCTCCTTTCGGGCGCCCACGCACACGAACCGGCGCAGCGAGGGACAGTCGGCCCGCACCTCGTCCACCTTGTCGGTGTGCTCGTGCCAAACCACGGCCGCGGCCGCCTCGGCCTGGTTCACCCGGTAGCGCACGTCGTTGGGCACCAGGATGTTCGGGGACGGCAGGGGGATCACCCCCAGCTTGATGCTGCCCAGCATCACCGCGTACCACTCGATCCGGCGGGGCACCATGACGAACACCCGGTCCCCCTTTTGGAGGCCCAGATCCCGCAGCACGTTGGCAAACCGGTTGGAGAGGAGCTTGAGGTCGTGAAAAGTGACGTTGCGGATGTCGGTGCCGGTACGGTCGGCCCACACCATGGCGAGTTTGGTTCGATCCTGGGCCCAGCGGTCCACCACGTCGAACCCGAAGTTGAAGTGCTCCGGCACCTCCAGGCAGAACGTGCGGCAGGTCTCCGGGTAGTCCCGCAGGTTGGGCCCTTGCAGGTTGACGGGTGCGTTGTCATAGGGGGTGGTTGGGTTCACGGCAACTCCTCCTCCACGGGTGTGAATGTAAGGCGAAAAAGTTCACAAAAAATGAATGTACCAGGACGAGCCCGGAGCGGTCAACGCCGTGCCGCGGGCGGGGCCCGGTGCGGTGCGGCCTCCGGCGCGTGGATGAGAACGTTCAAGGGCTGGCCGCTCCCCCCCTTGCTCCTCGTGTGCGTCGATTGAACGTGCCGGCCTGGATCTGATAAGGTCAACCGTTCCCGATTGGGCCGCATCGGGCTGCGCGTTCCGCGTGGGGCGCGGGCCCGGCCCCATCGCACACTTCCGGAGGACCCCGTGCTGTTCCGCAAACGCAAGGCGGCTTCGGAACCCCCCCCGACCCCGATCCAGCCTCCCCCGCCGGCCGAGGTGCTCCGGACCCTCGAGCGGTTGCAGAAGGCCGGCTCCCAGCTCGTCGTCCGCCTCGCCGGGGGCGAGGCGTACACGAGCGTCCTGCTCGCCCTGGGCCGCGAGGCGATGTTCGTCGACACGCTCTCGCCGCCCGAGGGCGACCGTTTGATGCTCCCGGGCACCCTCGTGGAGATCGAGAGCCTGGACCAGGGCGTGACCTACCGGTTCGAGACCCGGGTCCTGGGAAAGGTGCAGTACGTGGACGAGCTTCCGGCGTTCCGGCTGGCCTATCCGCGCGGTGTCCGGGGAGAACGCCGACGGAAGAGTCCCCGGGTGGCCACGGAAGGGGACGCGTCGCTTCTGTTCCTGAGGCCGTTCCGGTGCGAGGCTCCCGTGATCAACGTGAGCGAGGGGGGACTCGCCTTCGAGTATGACGCGGAACTGGGCCGCCTGGGTGCGGGCGTGCGGATCCGTGACATCCTCCTGGAGTTGGGAGACCGCCCGGTGGTCACCGTGCACGGTCGCGTGGTGGCCCATGTGGTGGCGGCACTCGGAGGGCTCACGCTGCCCCGACGGTACCGGGCGAGCCTCGCGTTCGAGGACCTGGAGCCGGGGGCGCGGGAGGTGATCCGGGAATACGTGGCCCGTCGGAAGGGCGTGGATGTCGCAGCCTGAACCCAGGGGCAGCCGGTGGGCCGTTGCTGGAATCCGCCTCGGCCTGGAGGAGCCGGAGGAAGCCGCTCTTCGGAAGGCGGCCGGGCTCCTGGGCGTGCGACCGGGGGCTGTGCGCCGGTGGCGGCTCCTCCGGCGCTCCCTGGACGCCCGGGGTCGCAGGAGGCCCTGCTTTGTGGTGAAGGTGGGGGTGGAGCTGGAGGAACCCGTCCCGGATCCGGGGCTCCCGGGGGTCGTCCCGTGGGGCAGGCCCGCACCGGAGCCGTTCGAACCCCTTGACCCGGCTGCCGGCCGGCCCGTGGTGGTGGGCGCGGGACCGGCCGGGTTGTTCGCCGCCCTTCGTCTGACGGCCTACGGGCTCAGGCCCCTCGTGCTGGAGCGGGGCGATCCCATCCGCGAGCGGGTGCGCCGGGTGGCCGCATACTGGCGAAGGGCCGATCTCGACCCGGAGTGCAACGTGGCCTTCGGCGAGGGCGGGGCGGGGGCGTTCTCGGACGGCAAGCTCACGTACCGGGGGAAAGACCCGCGCAAGGCGTGGGTGTTCGAGGCCCTGGTGGCTGCCGGTGCGCCGGCCGACATCCTGGTGGACGCCAGGCCCCACCTGGGTACGGACCGGCTTCGCACCGTGCTGCGTGGGCTTCGGAGGCGCCTCGTGGAGGCCGGAGCGGAGTTGCGGTTCCGCACCCGGGTGGAGGGGCTGCTCGTCGAAGAGGGGCGGGTGGCCGGGGTGGTCACCACGGCAGGCGTGGCCCGGGGGGCGGCCGTGTTCCTGGCCACGGGCCACGGGGCCCGGGATCTCTTGGCCTCCCTGGCCGCCCAGGGCGTTGCGGTCGAGGCCAAGGGATTCGCCGTGGGGCTTCGCGTGGAGGTGGAGCAGGAGGCCCTCGACCGCTGCCAGTACGGCCGCTGGGCCGGGCACCCGCGCCTCCCCCCGGCCGAGTTCGTCGTGAAGGCCCGCGGGGCCGGGCGGGACGTATACTCCTTCTGCATGTGTCCCGGGGGCACGGTGATTCCAGCGGGCACGGAACCGGACGGGCTCGTGGTGAACGGCATGAGCGGATCGAGACGGTCGGGCCGGTGGGCCAACGCCGCCCTGGTGGCCGCGGTGGAGCCTGCGGACTGGGGCGGGGGTCCCCTGCAGGGGATCGAGTGGCAGCGCCGCTGGGAGCGGGAGGCCCACCGCTTGGCCGGCCCGGGCCGGGTGCCGGCCCAGCGGGTGGTGGATTTCGTGCGGGGAGTGCCAAGCCGCACGCTGCCCCGGTCCAGTTGCCCGTGGGAGCCGGTGCCGGTTTCCCTGGACCGCTGCCTGCCCGGCCCTGTGGCCCGGGCCCTGCGTGAGGCCCTGCCGGGACTGATCCGGCAGGTGCCCGCCTTGGCCCGCGGGACCTTGGTCGGGGTGGAGACGCGCACGTCGAGCCCGGTGCGGATCCGGCGGGACGCCTCTTTCCAAGCGGAATCCCTCCCGGGCCTTTACCCCATCGGGGAAGGTGCCGGGCATGCGGGCGGGATCGTGAGCGCGGCCGTGGACGTGGCGCGGGCCGCGGACGCGTGGGTGAAGGGCCTGCAAGGGGCTCCGTGACGGAGGGTTGGGGGTGAACCGGGCCGCCGTGCTCCTGACGGTGTTGTGGCTTGCGGCCGGATCGGCCGCAGCCGGCACGATGCTGCGCGTTCTGGCCTTTCCCGAGCGGGGCGCTTTTTCCGACCGGGGGGCGTGGCTGGTGCTGGAGGCGGCCGAGGCGCCGCGGGTGCGGCAGGACGGCCGGGAGGTGCCGGTGGGCAGGAGCCGGGAAGGGGTGTACCATGTGCGCCTCGGTCCGGCCAGGGCGGGCGGATCCCGGGTGGAGGTGGCGGTTTCCGGTGAGCGGGTTATCCTTACGTTCCCCGACGGCCGGTCCACCGAGCCGTTTCACTCCGACCCCCCGGGCTCCTGCAGGCGGTGCCACGGGTGGGACACGTGCGTCCCGTGCCACCGGTGGGGCGAGAGCCGCCACACCCGACCCGTGTTGGGCCGGTGCCAGCGGTGCCATCGGCCCGGAGAGCCGCCGCCGGCCGACCCGGAGGCGCTGTGCACCGGGTGCCACGCGGGATTTGGGACGAAGCACCCCAAGCTTCGGCACCCCGTGCGGGCTCCCCGGGATCCCAGGCGGCCGGACCGGCCGCTCACGTGCACTTCGTGTCACGACCCCCATGCGCCGCAGTGCCTGGCCTGCCTGGACCGGAGTTCGCTGAGGCGGTGGTGCCGCGGGTGCCACGGCACGGGTTCGTGACGCACGCCGAAACGAGGCTCAACCCGGGAGAGTGGGGATGGAAGACAAACGCCCGGAACCGGAGACGGTCCTCGAGGCGGACCAGGACGGAGAGGCCGT
>CAZBGL010000336.1:0-6323 GCA_964491375.1 uncultured Thermodesulfobacteriota bacterium
CCACCCGTCCGACTTCCCTTGCGCCCCGCAGCGCATGGGGCAGGAGGACGTCGAGCGGAAGGGGTCTGAACGGGCGGGCTCCGTGGCCCGTGGCGCAGAAGCGGCACGCGTGGGGGCAGCCCCGGCCCACTTCCAGGAGGAACGCGCCCTGGAACACGTCGTCCGGGTAGGCGATGCGGGTGCGCGCGGGATCCCAGGGGACGCGCGCCCAGGCGCGGGCCACCCGCCCGGGCACGCCCGGTGCCGGGATGCGTTGTTCGTACCCGTGAGGGGTAGGCTCCACCCGGTAGGCGGAAGGAACGTACACGCCGGGCAGTCGGAGCCGGGCGAGCTCGATGAGGCGCTCGGCACGGGAAAGGCGGTGGGTCGCCGCCAGGGCTTCCAGGAGGGCACCGAGTCCGGCCTCGGCCTCGCCCAGGAAGAACACGTCCGCAAAGGGCGCCAGCGGCTCGGGGTTCAGGGTGGGGGCCACGCCCCCGACCAGCACCAGGGGGTGTTCATCGGTGCGCCGGGAGGCGCGAAGGGGGATGCCGGCGGCCTGGAGCACGTGGAGGGCGGCCGCGTAGTCGCCCTCGAACGACAGGCTCAGCGCCACCACGTCGTAGGCGGCGAGCGGCCGGTCCCCCTCCAGGGTGCGGGCGCGGTCTGCGAACGCCCGGTGGGCGGTCCATCCCGGCTGGCCTGCGATCCGGGCCAGCACGGTCTGGAAACCCAGGTTGGCCATGCCCACGGCGCGCCGGTTGGGATAGACCAGGGCGCAGGCGAACCGCGGGTCGGCCGGTCCGGGCAGGTCCAGGACCCGCTCAGTCGGCCTGGCGGCGGAGGAACGTGGGGATGTCGTATTCGTTTTCGACCTCCAGGTCGCTTCCCACCACCCGGGCCAGCCGCACGGCGTTCTCCGGGTTCTGGCGGCGGCGCAGGTACGTGGGGGTGTCCAGGTTGGAGCGCGGGTTTTCCGCCTGCTGTTGCGGCTGCGGCATCCGCACCACCTCCAGGGGGGAGGCCTCCGGACGGACCTCGCCGAACCCCGTGGCGATCACGGTGACGGAGACCCGGTCCTCCATCCGGTCGTCGATCACCTGGCCATAGATGATGTTGGCGTCCTCGTGGGCGGCCTCCTGGATCAGGGTGGCCGCCTCGACCACTTCCGCGAGGGTCAGGCTCGAGGGTCCCGTGATGTTGATGAGCACCCCTCGCGCCCCCTCGATGCTCACGTTGTCCAGGAGAGGGCTGGAGATCGCGTCCTGAGCGGCCAGCACGGCCCGGTTTTCGCCGCTTCGAACGCCCGTGCCCATGAGGGCCAGGCCCTTCTCGCTCATCACGGTGCGCACGTCCGCGAAGTCCACGTTGATCACCCCGGCGGTGGTGATGAGATCGCTGATGCCCTGAACGGCCTGGCGCAGCACGTCGTCGGCCATCCGGAAGGCGTCCAGGAAGGAAGCGTTCTTGCCGGCGATGGAGAGCAGGCGCTCGTTGGGGATGGTGATCAGGGTGTCCACCTCCTGGCGGAGTTCCTCGATACCCTCCACGGCCTGGCGCATTCGCCGTTTCCCCTCGAAGGAGAACGGCTTGGTCACCACGCCCACGGTCAGGGCCCCGCACTCGCGGGCGACCCGGGCGATGACCGGGCTCGCGCCGGTCCCCGTGCCGCCGCCCATGCCGGCCGTGATGA
The DNA here is from genome assembly GCA_964491375.1 of uncultured Thermodesulfobacteriota bacterium. Lineage (GTDB taxonomy): Bacteria > Desulfobacterota > Deferrisomatia > Deferrisomatales > Deferrisomataceae > CAZBGL01. The sequence goes on from CAZBGL010000336.1 coordinate 1,673, forward strand.
ACACCATGTCCGAGCCCTCCAGGGCGTCGGCAATGGCGCCGGTGTCCTCCAGGGCGGCCTGCCGCCCCACCTCGGGGTTGGCCCCGGCGCCCAGCCCCCGGGTGAGCCCGGCCCCGAGCTGGATCTTCACGGGCGCCTGGTTCGCGCGCAGGGCCTGGGCGTCGGTGTTGGCGGCGATGAAGTCCACCCCCTGGATGCCCGAGGCGATCATCGTGTTGATGGCGTTGCCGCCCCCGCCGCCCACGCCCACCACCTTGATCCGGGCCTGGAAGGTCTGGGTGTCCTCGATCTCGAACCGCACCATGTGTCACCTCCGTCGGCTAGAAGAAATCCTTGAACCAGGCCTTCATCCTCCGGGCGATCCTCCGGAACAGCCGTTCCCCCTCGGCGTCCAGGGGTTCGAGGGGGTCGTCCTTGCGACGGGCGGCGTAGAGGAGGAGCCCCACGCCCGTGGCGAACGCCGGGTCGCGCAGCGGATCGGGCAATCCCTCCAGGCCGCCCGGCTCCCCCCGGCGGACCGGCAGCGGCGCGAACACCTGCTCCGCCATCTCCACCGTGCCCTCCAGCAGCGAGCCGCCGCCCGTGAGCACCACGCCCGAGGCGATGATGTCCGCCACGCCCGCCCGTTCCAGGTCGTCCCGCACGAGGCTCAGGAGCTCCTCCATGCGGGGCTCCACGATCTCGGCCAGGATCCTCCGGTTCAGGACCCGGGGCCTGCGGCCGCCCACGCTGGGGACCTCCAGGGTCTCGTCCTTCCCCACCATCGAGGCCAGGGCGCACCCGTAACGCCGCTTGATCTTCTCCGCCTCGGCCACCGGCGTGCGCAGCCCCACGGCGATGTCGTTGGTCACGTGGGCTCCCCCCAGGGCCAGCACCGACGAGTGCTTCACGGCTCCGCTCCGCACCACCAGGATGTCGGTGGTGCCGCCGCCCATGTCCACCAGGGCCACCCCGATGTCCCGCTCGTCCTCGGTGAGCACCGCCTCGGCGCTGGCCAGGGGCTCGAGCACGATGTCGGCCACCTCCAGACCGGCCCGGTGGCAGCACTTGACGATGTTCTGGGCGCTCGTAACGGCTCCGGTCACGATGTGGACCCGGGCCTCGAGCCGCACCCCGCTCATCCCCAGGGGGTCGCGGATGCCGTCCTGGTCGTCCACGATGTACTCCTGGGGCAGAATGTGGATCACCTCCCGGTCCATGGGGATGGCCACCGCGCGGGCCGCGTCGAGCACCCGGCGGATGTCGGCCGGTCTCACCTCCCGGTCCCGCAGGGGGATCACGCCGTGGCTGTTGAAGCCCTTGATGTGACCGCCCGCGATGCCCGCGTACACCCGGCGGATCTCCCGGTCGGCCATGATCTCGGCCTCTTCCACGGCCTTGCGGATGGACTGGACCGTGGCTTCGATGTTCACCACCACGCCCTTCCTGAGGCCCCGGGAGGGGTGGGTGCCATAGCCCAGGACATGGAGCCCCTCGGGCGCGACCTCGCCCACGACGGCGCAGATCTTGGTGGTGCCCACGTCCAGGCCGACCACGATAGGGGGGCTGCCTCTCATCGCCGGGTCCCTCCGGTTGGGGCGGGTTCCAGTTGGGCCACGATCCGGTCCGTGTAGTCCAGGTCCACCCTGCGGGCGTGTCGTCCCTGGCGGGCCAGGTGGCGGTCGAGCCGGGCCAGGCGCCGGAGTTTCTCGGCGAACCGGTCGGTGCCCATGTGGAGGGCCCGGGCTCCGGGGGCGGCCGTGTAAACGGTCAGGCCCTCCGACGGGTCGTAGTGGATCTCCGCGAGATCCCCCGGGGCGCCGGCCCTGTCCAGCGCCGCGAGGAACCGGAACAGGATGCGCCGCGCCGGGGTGTTCCGGGCGAAGTCCGACGGGGAAAACCCCGTCACCACGGGAAAGTCCAGCCCGTGCTCCAGGGGGGCGGCCACCACGTGTCCTTCGGCCGTGAGGTACCGGAGCCGATCCAACCGCACCAGGAACCGCGGCTCCCATTCCCGGATCCGGATCCGCAGCGTGGACGGTACCTGGCGCACCACCCGGGCCGTGCGCACCCAGGGCAGGGCCTCCACGGCCGAACGCACCCGGTCCACGTCCACCCCGAACAGCGCCTCGCCCCGGCGCACGCCGGCCGCCCGCAGCACCTGGTCCACCGGGGTGCGCACCGCGCCCTCCACCCGTACGTGGCGCACCCGGAAGGGCAGCCGGTCGGCCAGGCCGCGCCCGCCGGCAAGCGCCGCCGCAAGCAGGAGGCTCGCCAGCGTCCACACGAGGGGGGTGAGGGGGTAACGGCGTCCCATCGCTCAGGCCTTCAGGCTGGCTCCCGCCAGGATCCGGGCCACCAGGGCGTCGAAGTCGAGCCCGATGGCGGCCGCCGCCTTGGGCAGGAGGCTCGTGGGGGTCATGCCCGGGATCGTGTTCACCTCCAGAACCCACGGGTTCCCATCGGGGTCCAGGCGCACGTCCACCCGCGCGGCCCCGCTGCATCCCAGGGCCCGGTAGGCGGCCAGGCCCGCCTCCGTCACCCGGGCGGTCACCGGCTCGGGCAGGGAGGCCGGGCAGAGGTACCGGGTCTTCCCGGCCGTGTACTTGGCCCGGTAGTCGTAGAAGCCCGACTCGGGCACGATCTCCACCACGGGCAGGGCCTCCCCGTCCAGTACCCCGACGGTCAGTTCCCGGCCCTCCACGTACCGCTCCACCACCACCCGGGGGTCGCTCCTGCGGGCCGTCTCCACGGCCCCGGCCAGGTCCCCGGGTCGGTGCACCACGGAAACCCCCAGGGTGGATCCGCCCCGGGCGGGCTTGACCACCGCGGGAAACCCCACCTCGTCGGCCCGGGGGGGGGCGCCGGGTTCGAGCACGGTCCACGGGGCCGTGGGTACGCCCCAGGCCCGGAACATCCGCTTGGAGGCGTCCTTGTCCATGGCCAGGGCGCTCGCCAGGACGCCGGATCCGGTGTAGGGGATCGCCAGGAGTTCCAGAAGGCCCTGAACGGTGCCGTCCTCCCCCCACCGGCCGTGAAGGGCCACGAACGCCGCCTCGGGGCGGATCTCCGAAAGGCGCCCGGCCAAGTCCTCCCCGGCGTCCACTTCCAACACCCCGTGACCCAGGCGCCGGAGGGCGTCGGCCACGGCCTTGCCGGTCTTGAGGCTTACCTCGCGCTCGTCGCTTCGGCCGCCGAGGAGAACCGCCACCCGCTGCATGGTCTACTCCCGCACCCGCATTTTGCCCTTGGCCCACTCGCCCACGATCCGCACCTCGGGTTCGAGCTGCACCCGATGCCTCACGTAGACCCGCTCGCGGATCATGCCCATGAGCGACACCACCTGGCCGGCCGTGGCCATTCCCGCATTGACGATGAAGTTGGCGTGGCGCCTCGAGACCTCGGCGTCGCCCACCCGGACCCCCTTGAGTCCGCACGCCTCGATCAGACGGGCCGCCTTCTCGCCCGGGGGGTTCTTGAACACGCTGCCCGCGCTCGGTTCGTGCAGTGGCTGGGTGTCCCGTCGGCGTTTGTAGAACTCCCGGGTGCGCGCCTCGACCTGCTCGGGGTCGTCGGGCGTGCCTTCGAACACGGCCGAGACCACCACCGCACCCTCCGGAAGCTCCATGTGGCGGTACCCGGCACGCAGTTCGTGCCGGCCCAGCACCCGCTCGGTTCCGTCCGGCGCGAGCAGCCGGACCTCCGCGAGCCGGTCGGCGATCTCGGTGCCCCAGGCCCCCGCGTTCATGGCCACGGCGCCGCCCACGGTGCCGGGGATCCCGGAGAGGGCCTCGAAGCCTGCGATCCCTTGGTCCACGGCCCAGCGCACCAGCATCCGGAGGCTCAGTCCGGCCCCTGCCGCGAACCGCGCCGCGCCCCCGGATCCTTCCCCGGGCTCGATCCACCGGAAGGGCTCCCCGAGCTGGATGACGGCGCCCCGTATGCCCCCGTCGCGCACCACCAGGTTGGACCCGGCTCCCAGCACGAAGCAGGGCACGGCCCGCTCCGCCAGGAACCCCAGGAGGTTGCGGAGGTCTTCCAGGTCCGCCGGCCGAACGAGCACGTCGGCCGGGCCGCCCACGCGCAGCGTGGTGAGTTCCGCCATGGGTGCGTTCAGGACGACCTCCCCCCGCACCCGCTCCTGGATCTCGTCAAGCGTGGTCCACGCCATGGCCGCCTCCTCCCAGCTGCGCCAGGATCCTCGGTCCCACCTGCCCGATGCTTCCGGCCCCCAGGGTGACCACGAGGTCGCCCGGCCGCACCAGGCGCGCCACCACCTCGGGCACGTCCTCCAGCCGGGGCACGTGGAGCGCGTTCCGGTGGCCGTGCGCCCGCAGGCTCTCCACCAGGGCCCCAGCCGTGACGCCCGGGATCTCCGCCTCTCCCGCAGGATAGATGTCGGTGACCACGAGCACGCTGGCGTCGTAGAAGGCCACGGCGAACCGGTCGAACAGGTCCTGGGTGCGGGTGTACCGGTGGGGCTGGAACACCGCCACGATCCGCCGGCCGTAGGCTTCGCGCAGGGACCGGAGGACCGCCTGGATCTCGGTGGGGTGATGCGCGTAGTCGTCCACCACGAGCACCCCCTCCGCCTCTCCCAGCACCTGGCTCCGGCGCTCCACCCCCTGGAACCGGGAAAGGGCGGAGCACGCCCGGGCCGGCTCCACCCCCA
>CAZBGL010000337.1:0-9011 GCA_964491375.1 uncultured Thermodesulfobacteriota bacterium
CGGCGGCGGTGCTCGGTCACCCGAAAGCCCCAGGTCGCCAGCCGCCCGAGGAGGTCCCAGTGGGTGTGCACATCCACACCCTCCAAGCGCCCCACCCCGTAAGCGAGGAACTCCAGGGGCCGGCGAGCCGTGACGGAGCTGTCGAGCTGGCGCACCGAACCGGCTGCCGCATTTCGCGGATTGGCAAAGGGAGCAAGGCCCTGTTCTTCCTGCTCACGGTTCAGACGGCGGAACGCCTCGACAGGCATGACCACCTCGCCCCGTACGTCCACGAGCGACGGCACCCGTTCCCCCAAGAGCACCAACGGCACCGTGCGAATGGTGCGGAGGTTCGCGGTCACGTCCTCACCCACCTGGCCGTCCCCCCGGGTGGAACCCCGCACCAGCCGGCCGTGTTCGTACACCAGTTCGACGGCCAGGCCGTCGAACTTGGGCTCACACACGTAGGTGATGGGCTCGTCCGTCCCCAGGAACCGGTGGATCCGCGCGTCGAACTCCCGCAACTCCCCCTCGTCCGCCGCGTTTTCCAGGCTCAGCATGGGCACGGCGTGCTCCGCGGGCTCGAAGGCCTCCAAAGGCGGGGAGCCCACCCGCTGGGTTGGGGAGTCCGGGGTCACGAGCTCGGGGTACTTCTGTTCTAGCTCTTGGAGTTCCCGGAGCAGGGCGTCGTATTCCCCGTCGGAGATCACCGGGTCGTCGAGCACGTAGTACCGGTAGTTGTGGTAGTGGAGTTCGCGCCGAAGCGCCTCGGCCCGCCGGCGGATTCCCTCGGGTACCATGACGCTGCCTCCGCCCGTCTGAACGCACCGCGTGGGCACGGATTCTATCCACCGGCTCGTAGGATGCCAAGCGCGGTCCCCGGCCCCCCGCCACCGCGCAACGGGGACTCGGGTTAGCGCCGCCCGGGGCCCGGAGCCGCGCGGGGGCCGGAAGGCCTGACGGTGGTCGTCTCCCGAACCCGCCCCGTGTACACCCGAGCGGCACATCCGCTTCCAAGCACCCCCACCGAGGCCGTGGCTCCGAGCGGACACGGACCCCGGGCGGCATCACCACGGTCCGGGCGGCCCCCCTGGCTCGGGGGCTCGGGTCCGCGCAGGCGGTCGGAAGGCCCGGCGCCACGGCTTCCCGAACCCCGCTGATTGCACACGCGGGCGGCGCCCCGCACCACCGGCCAAGGGTCGCGGGCCGAAGCCCGCTCCCACGTCGCTGGAAGTCGGTTCCCGGGCAACAGGGGAGCAGCGCCCTGTGGTCTGAATCCAAGGCGGGAGACCGTAAGCCGTACACCCAAAGAGGTCGACCGGTGGACTCAGGGAGGCGTGATCCCGTACCGCTGGAGTTCTTCGGGAGGGAAGAGGTTGATCAGGACCTCCCGGTCCCGGTCCGGAAGGTCCAGGAACTCCACCCCCACCTCGCGACGGCCGGGCGCCCTGGGGAGTTCGTATACGACGCGAGCCGTGGCCCGTACCACGTCCCCCCGCACCGCGATCAACAGCTCCAGGACACTCCCTTCCCCCAGCGGTTCGTCCGCCAGGAACATGCACCCGCCCAGGCCGACCACCCCGGTTCGGGAAAACCCCTCCAAGGGTTCGGGGCCCAGCCTTTTCACGAGCACGGCATGGCGGGAGCGGATCCGCGGGTACCTTCGCTTCACGGCGTAGCGTTCAGCCATCGTTGCCGATCTCCTCGTCCCCCAGACGATGCCGCAAAAGCCCGCACCCGGCGGGGAAACCTCCCCCATAGGATCGGCGGACCCGGCTGGCGGCTTGAGCGTTGAGGACCGTCCGCCGGACTGATACCCTGATCTGCCCACGGGCGCAATCGTTCGCGACCGCGAACCCGCGCCGGACCCGGAGCCAGCCACGCCCCGCGACGAGGGGGCTGGACTCGCAGAGGGTTTCCGTCCGTCCGGGCCTCCGGTGCCACCGGGACGAGGAGCCTCCGTGCCCTTGCACGTCCATATCGATCCGTTCACCGGCGCAGCCGGGGACATGTTGCTCGCCGCCCTGGTCCACGCAGGCGCACCCGCCGAAGGCGTGGTCTCTGCCGTCCGGAGCCTGCGGATCTCCGGGGTGGAGAGCCTGGACGTGACGTTCGAGCCCCGAACCGACCACGGGGTGAGCGGGCTTGGAATGCGCGTCCGGGTTCGCCCCGAGCGCCAACCGGCCCATCGCCGGGCGTCCGAGCTCCGTGAGGTCCTGCTTTCCGCCCCCCTGGACGACGCGGTGCTCCGGCACGCACTCCGGGCGCTGGACCTCCTGGCCGGGGCCGAGGCGTCCGTGCACGGCACCTCCGCGGACACCGTGCGGTTCCACGAACTCGGCGGAGTGGACACCCTGGTGGACTTGGTGGGTGTGGCCCAAGCTCTGAAGCTCCTGGAAGCGGAGGGGGTTTCGTGCGGCCCGCTTCCCCTGGGCCGAGTCTCCATACGGTGTGCGCACGGCGTGCTTCCGGGCCCGGCACCCGCCACCCTGGAGATCCTGAAGGGCGTCCCCGTGGAGGGCGCGCCGATCGCCCTCGAAACGGTCACCCCCACGGGCGCGGCACTGGTGCGCTCACTGTGTACTTCCTTTGGGCCGGCGCCCGGAATGACCCTCCGGGCCGTGGGTACCGGGTTCGGTACCACCCGCCTTCCTGACCGGCCCAACTGCCTCCGGGTGTGGGTGGGGGATCTTCCGTCCACGCCCCGGGATGCGGTCGTGGTGCTCCAGGCCAACGTGGACGACCTTCCCCCTGAGATCGTGGCCACCCTGGTGGACACGTGCCTGGAGGCCGGCGCGGTAGACGCCTGGATCGCCCCCGTGGTCATGAAGAAGGGACGGCCGGCCCATGTGGTGTCCGCGCTGTGTCCCCCCGAACGGGCCGACGCGGTGGAACGGGCCTTGTTCGTCCACAGCTCCACCCTGGGCGTGCGCCGCAGTCTGTGGGAACGGCGCTGTCTCGAGCGCTCCTGGCAGACCGTCCAGACCCCGTGGGGGCCCGTCCGGGTGAAGGTGGCCGTCCTCGACGGCGAGGTGGTCAACCGTGCCCCGGAGTTCGAGGACTGCCTGGCGCTTTCGCGCAGCTCGGGGATCCCCCTCAAGCGCATCTACCAGGAGGCGTGCAGGACAGCGGGTTGACAACCCCGAAAAATGGAGCAGGCTGGGAGCGTCGGCCGTTGTCGTGGCACGAGGTGAGACATGCGCGTCCTGTTCGTGGAACCCAGACCCCCACGCCCCCATGTCTTCAGCCGAATCCAGCTCCCCCGGGTGGGCCCGGTGCTGCTTGCCACGATCCTGAACGAAAGGGGCCACGAGGCCCGGGTGGTGGTGGAGGAGATCCAGGAGATCACGCAGGCGGACCTGGAATGGGCCGAAGCGGTGGGCATCTCCACGCTCACCCCTACGACCCCCCGAGCGTATGCCCTGGCCGAGCGGGTGCGCGCCATGGGAAAGCCCGTGTTCATGGGTGGGCCGCACGTCACGTTCCTGCCGGACGAAGCCTTGGACCATGTGGACGTGGTGGTCCGGGGGGAGGGGGACGAGACCGTACCCGAACTGGTGGAGGCGTGGGCCGGGGAGGGGATCCTGGACGGAATCGCCGGGATTTCCTTCCGGCATGGCGGACAGACCGTGCACACACCGGACCGCCCCCTCATCAAGGAGTTGGACGCTCTCCCCTCGCCGGACTTCTCCCTGGTCGCGGGATGGAGCACCCGCAGGGTCATCCCGATCTCGACCAGCCGAGGGTGTCCCTTCCGGTGCAGGTTTTGTTCAGTGATCCCCATGTTCGGCACCCGCTACCGGTTCCAATCCGTGCCCCGGGTGCTGGCCGACCTGGAGCGCTACGCGGGACGGACCGAACACGTCTTTTTCTGCGACGACAACTTCGCCGCCCACCGGGGCCGTGCACGGGCCATTTGCGAGGGTGTTCTGGAGCGGGGTTTGAACCTCGAGTGGTCGGCCCAGGTCCGTACCGACGTGGCCAGGGATCCCGACCTGGTCCGCCTCATGGCGCGCGCGGGATGCTGGTACGTGTTCATCGGGCTCGAGTCTATCAATCCCAAGACACTCGAGGCCTATGACAAGCGCCAGACCGTGGAAGACATCCGCCGGTCTGTGCAGGTGTTTCACGAACACGGGATCCACGTCCACGGCATGTTCGTGCTGGGGGCGGACACGGATGACCGAACCACCGTACGCAGAACGGTGGAGTTCGCCCGTTCTCTGGGCATCGAGTCCGTCCAGTTTCTGATCCTGACCCCTGCCCCGGGCACGGGGCTGTTTGAGGACATGGAGAAACAGGGTCGGCTCCTCACCAAGGACTGGGCTCTTTACGACGGGCACCACGTGGTGTTCGAGCCGGTGCACTTCACGCCCGACGAACTCCAGCGGGAGGCCGTGCGGGCCACGGCCCGCTTTTACAGCCTCCGACGGGTCTGCGCCCGGATCGGGCGGCGCAACTGGTTCCACGCCGGCCTGAACCTGTATGCATGGCACCAGGCCCGCAGGTTCCGCCGCTCGGTGCGCCCCTTTGTGAAGGCCCTGCGGAGGGATCTGGAAAACAGCCTCGAACCACTCCGGCAGGCGCTGACCCGCCGCAGGATCCGGCGGGTGGCCTACCCGGTGGAGGGGGTTCCCTCCGAGCACCTCCGGTACCTCCGGGAACTGCTCGAGGCCCTCCGCCTCCAGCTCGTGGAGATCGCCACACCTCCCGAGCGGGTGTTCTCCCGGATCTCCCGGGTACAGGGGCAAGCCGATCTCGTGCTCGTGCCGCTGGGGACCCCGGGGGGGACCGGACCGGCGCGGTTCCGGCCCGCCGAAATGCTGCTCCGTCCCTGGCGCCTGGACCCGCTCCCGGTCGTCACCCTGCCCCAGTCCCCGGAGGCATTCCAGAGGGCGTGCCTGGACCTGGCCTTCGTGCTGGGCCGCACGGCCCGGGCCGCCCGCAAGGCCCACCGCGTGGCCCTGGCCTCGTTGGGCATCGGTCTGTCCGACGCGGTTTGACCCCCCCCCCCCGACATCCCTAAAATCGCCCGGCCCGTGCGGCTCCGCATGCCCGAAAGGGGGGATCCATGGGTTCGGGCATCAAGACGTGGCCGGCGGAAGAGCGGCCCAGGGAGAAGCTCTTGACACGGGGCCCCGAGGCCCTGACGCCCACGGAACTGCTGGCCGTTCTGCTGCGGACCGGTGAGCGCGGATCGAGCGCCTTGGACCTCGCGCGCTCCCTGTGGAGTGCTTACGGCGGTTCCTGGGAGAGGCTCGCCCAGGCCGGCGTGTCCGAACTGGCACGGCCACCCGGCATGGGCGTGGCCAAGGCGGCGTCCGTGGCTGCGGCCTTGGAGATCGGCCGGAGGCTGTCGGGCCATCCGTTGGGAACCTCGGAACCCCTCCGGAGCAGCGCCCAGGTGTACCGTCACTTTGCGCCACGTCTATGCGGGATCAGGAAGGAACGGTTCTACTGTCTGCTCCTGGACGCGCGCAACAGAGTGTTGCGGGATGAATTGATAAGCGAAGGCAGTCTCACCCAAAGTCTGGTCCACCCGAGGGAGGCCTTCCGGCCCGCCGTGAGGGAGGCCGCATCGGCCGTGATCTTCGTGCACAATCACCCGAGCGGCGATCCCGCCCCGAGCGCGGACGACCGGCAACTCACCCGGCGCCTGTGCGAGGCGGGAAGGATCCTGGGGATCCGGGTCCTGGACCACGTGATCGTGGGGGGCGGCTGTTACTACAGTTTCGCAGACGAAGGGGAGTGCCCTCCCCCCTGACCACGTTGCTCCCAAGCGAAGGAATCATGCCGGAGACACCTCCTCCCATGGTGCCGTTTCGCCGGTGGCTCGCCGGCCTCCTCATCCTGCTCGCGCCGGCCCTGGGGGGCCGGGCTCGGGCCGCCCCCCCCCGGATCGCAGTGCTTCCTGTCGAGGTGTACAACGCACCCGACCTCGCCCCCCTCGCGCCCGGCCTCCAGGCCATGCTGGCCAGCCGGTTGGACGGCCAGGGATACACGGTGGACGTGGCCGGGGAGCCCGGGGACGCCACCTGGGTGGTGCGCACCACGATCACCCGCCTGGGCGGCACGTACAGCCTCGACGTGGCCCTGGAACCGGGGCCGTCCAACCCGGCCGAGGGAACCCGGGCATACCGGACAGCCGACCGGCCCGACGCCATTCTGCCGGCCCTGGAGGCGGTGGCCGGGGCCCTGAGAACCCACTTGGCCGCCGCCACCCCCGAGCCACCGGCTTCCGTGAAACGACCCCTGCCCAGTGCACCACCGTCGGAACCCGCCCCGACACCACAGCCGGAACGACCTCCCGGCAGGGGGGCCGTTGGATCGCCGACGCGCCTGGAGGATGTGCTCCGGGCGCACCGCCCGGGGCCGGTCCATGAGGGTGAGGCCTTGGGCTTGGTGGTCGCGGACCTGGACGCGGACGGCGACCCTGAGATCGTGGTCCTCACCGCCGACGCGCTCGTCGCGTTCCACGACGCGAACGGTGGGTTGCGGAAACTCTGGGAGGTTCCGACTCCCCGGGGAATCCGGCCGGCCGCGCTCTCAGCGGCCGACCTGGACGGGAACGGGCGGCCGGAACTCTTCGTGGCCGGAATGAACGAAACCCATCCCGTGAGCCAAGCCCTGGAGTGGTTCGGCTCCGCACTCGCCTCGAAGGGCCCCCGCTTTGCCGGCTTCGTACGCGCGGTCCGTTCGGCACCGGATCCGGTGGTCCTCGCGGTGCTTCCGGGAGCAGGGAGCGACCTTTTTGCCCCCGGGTTCAAACAGGTGGTCTGGAACGGTTCGCGATACGAAGCAGATGGACCCTTCAGGGCGCCTGAAGCGGCCGTTCCCGTCAACCTCGACCTGCTGCCCCTGGATCCGGCAAAACCCCCTTTTTTCGTTGTCACCACTCAGGACGACCGGTTGCAGATCTACAACCACCAGGGGAGACGCCTCTACGAGTCCGCGGATCCGGTGAAGGGAAGCCGGGTTTTTCTTCGGGGCGAGGAGCGGGTGCGGGACCACCAGGATGAGGACTTTTACCGGGTCCAGGGCCGCACGGTGCTGTGGCGCGGCCCGGACGGAGGGCCGTACCTGGTGCTGTACCGAAACCACGCCTCCCTGGGCCGGATCTTTCAGCGGGTGGGCGGGTTCTCCCACGGCCAGATGCTGGTGTACCAATGGGACGGGCTGACCCTTCTGCCCGTGGCCGAGGGGCCCAAGATCCCCGGGATGATTGCCGACATCGACCTGTATCGGGCGAACGGCAGGAGCGTGCTGTATGCGGCCCTGGTCCAGACCGAGGGCACCCTCTTCAAGAAACGCCGGTTCCGGGTGCTCGCTTACTCCTTCCCATCACCTGGGCATTGACAACCGGAACGATCGTCGTATAATAGTATTTTCTTGCACGGCGGTGTAGCTCAGCTGGTCAGAGCAGGCGGCTCATATCCGCCGAGTCCGGGGTTCAAGTCCCTGCACCGCCACCAGAGTGTTCATCCAGCCCCGCCCGCCGGCGGGGCGCTTTCGTTTGCGGCCTCACCTTCCGTCTCCCGCTCCATCGCCTGGGAAACTATGGCCAAGAGATCGTCGGGGGATACCGGCTTGGCGAGCATCCAGCGGATCCCCACCCGGGCCAGCACCTTGGGCGTAATGGTGCGGGCGTATCCGGTGCACAGAACTACGGGCACGTTCGGGTGCGACTTCTGGATTTCCGCGGCCAACTCCACTCCGCTGAGGCCCGGCATGGTTTGATCGGTAATCACCAGGTCGAACGGCTCGGCCGATCCTTCCAGCACCCGCAACGCGGACGCACCGTCCTGGACCACTTCCACCCGGTACCCCGCGTCCTCCAGCATCTGGGCCATGAACTCGCACACGGCGAGTTCGTCGTCCACCACCAAGATTCGTTTTCCGCTCCGCCCCGCGCTCGGGCTGCGGGGGGCCGCAGGCGGCATCCTGCGATCCACCCCGGCTTCCGCGGTCGGGAGGAAAACCCGGAACAGGGTTCCTTCTCCGGGCCGGCTCTCCACCGCGATACCCCCTCCATGGGCTCGTACGATCCCGTGGACCATGGAAAGGCCCAGTCCGCTCCCTTTTCCTACTTCTTTGGTCGTGAAGAACGGTTCGAAAATCCGCTCCAGCACCTCCGGGGGGATCCCCGCTCCGGTGTCTCGCACCCCGAGCACCAAGTACTCTCCGGGCTCAAGATCCGGCGGAACGGGTTTGTCCGCGCCAGGGACGTGCAGACGGTCCAAGGTGACCTCGAGCACCCCCCCGTCCGGCTCCATGGCGTGCAAGGCGTTCACGCACAGGTTCACGATCACCTGCTGGATCTGGACCGCACTGCCCCAGATCCGGTCATCCGCAACGTTCCAGGCAATTTTCACCTCCACGTTGCCCGGAATGCTCCCTCCCAACAACCCAAGGGTCTCGTTCAGGAGCGTGCGCAGCGGCACCCAGGCTTTCCCCTGATCTTCCCGACGGCTAAAGACCAGGATCTGCGACACCAGCTCTTGGGCCCTTTCAACGGCCTTCACGATTCGTCGCAACGACCGGGCCACACCTGAATCGGGGTCCACTCGCCTCAGGGCTGCCTCCGCGTGACCCAGAATCGGCGTGAGAATGTTGTTGAAGTCGTGTGCAATCCCTCCGGCAAGCGTTCCCAGTGCCTCGAGTTTCTGGGTCTGGGCCAAGTGGGCCTCCAGTTCCACCTCCCGAGTCACATCCCGACGCAATGCGACGTAGTTGACCACTCGGCCGGAAGGGTCGCGGACCGGGGATAGGGTGCACTCCTCGACGTATGCCGTACCATCCGCCCGAAAGGCCCGTAGCCGACCGCTCCAGACCTCTTGAGATTCCAGGGCCCGTGCAAGGTCCTGCCGGGCCACCTCTTCTTCGGGATAGAAAGAGACCAAGTGACGGCCCACCGCCTCGGATTCGGAGTACCCGGTGATCCGTTCGAACGCGGGGTTCACGTACTCCACACACCCCCGGACATCCGCGATGGCGATCCCCTCGGCCGCTTGCTCCACCACGGTAGCCAGGCG
>CAZBGL010000338.1:0-18782 GCA_964491375.1 uncultured Thermodesulfobacteriota bacterium
TCGGGGAGCTCGGGAGGCGGCAGCCGCCTGGCCTTCCGGCCCCTTCGCGACCCCGGCCCCCGGGCGGCGCTGACCTGGGTCCCCGTTGCGACCGTTGCGCTCGTGGCGCGGGACGAAAGGGCGCCCGTTGCGCCGTGGCGAGGGGGCAGGGGATCCGGGGTGCGCGGCTCCGAAGGCCGCGAAGTCCGGTATCCTGTTTCGCCGCGGCACCGTGCCGCTGGCGAGCCGGGTACCGGACCGCGGGTGGGGTGATGCCGGAGGGAAGCGGGAGGGGCCGCGGCGACCGTAGGCGGTGTGGCCCTCGCGTCGCCGCGTCCTCCGGGTCCTGGCACGGGTGTTGGAGGCGGCGGCATCTTTTCCGTGTGTGGGAGCGGGCTTCGGCCCGCGACCCGGGCCGGAGGGGCTCGAACCTGAAAGGAGCGAGGAGGGATCACCCATCGCGCAGGTACAGGGTCACCTGATCGGTCTGAAAAAGAGCCAGGTGCGGGCGCTTGAACGCCTGTACCGCCGGAAGGTGCCCCCCCAGGACCTGATCACCGCGGAACTGGCCGGCCAGATGACCCGGCTGAGCCGGGAGACCGGGCGGCAGATCGGAGTGCTCGTCACCCGCGAGGGAGAGGTGGCCCACGTGGTGGTGGGCGACGAAGTGGGCATCCTGATCCCAGACCTTTCCCGGTACCGGCTCGGCCGGGGCAAGCTCCGAGGCATTCGCTGCGTGCACACCCACCTGAGGGGGGAGCCCCTGAACGAAGACGACTTGGCGGATCTCACGCTGTTGCGGCTGGACGCCATGGCGGCACTGGGGGTCACGGCCGAGGGGCGGCCCGGGGTGTTCCACGTGGCCCACCTGCTTCCCCCCAATCCGTCGGCCGAGACGTACCGGGTGCTCCCTCCCAGGGACTTTTTTGCATTTCGGCTTCCGTTCGGCGAGTTCATCGCCGCGCTCGAGGACGAGATCGCCTCCCTCCAGGCGCCGACGCGGGCCGTGCGGTGGGAGGAGGACCGGGCCATCCTGATCCACGTGTCCGACCTGCCGAGGGAGGCGGCCGAGGCCCGGATCGAGGAGCTTCGGGAGCTGTGCCGCACCGCAGGGGTGCGGCCGGTGGAGGTGGTGGTCCAGCGGCTGAGGAAGGCGAACCCCCGGTACCTTCTCGGCGAGGGCAAGATGCGCCAGGTGGTGGCCTCGGCCCTCCAGAAGGGCGCGGACCTGCTGGTGTTCGATCAGGAACTCACCCCGGCGCAGGCCCGGGCCATCTCGGACATCGCAGAGGTCCGGGTGGTGGACCGCACACAACTCATCCTGGACGTGTTCGCGCGACGGGCCAGGACGCCCGACGGGAAGGTACAGGTGGAGCTCGCCCAGCTCCGGTACATCCTTCCGCGGCTCGCGGGCAAGGGCACGGCCATGAGCCGACTCACCGGTGGCATCGGGGGCCGGGGCCCGGGGGAAACCAAGTTGGAGATCGACCGCCGCCGGGTTCGAGACCGGATCGCCCATCTCGAACGGCGCCTCAAGGACCTTTCCCGCGGGCGGGCCCAGAGACGCCGGCGCCGGGTGCGGGCCGGCGTGCCCATCGTCAGCATCGTGGGATACACGAACGCGGGGAAGAGCACGCTCCTGAACGCCCTCACCCGGTCGGAGGTTTTTACCGAGGACCTGTTGTTCGCCACCCTCGACACCACCAGCCGACGGTTGCGTTTTCCACGGGAACGGGAGGTGATCGTCACCGACACGGTCGGGTTCCTGCGGGACCTTCCCCGGGGGCTGTTGGGCGCGTTCCGGGCCACCCTGGAAGAGCTCCACGACGCCGATCTGCTCCTCCACGTGGTGGACGTGTCCAACCCGGCTTTCGAGGAGCAGATCCGGGCCGTGGACCGATTGCTCGACGAACTGGGACTCTCCCGCAAGCCGGTGCTCCTGGTGTTCAACAAGGTCGACCGCCTTCCTCCCGGTCAGGGGGAACGCATGGCGGCTGCCTACGGCGCCGTGGCCGTATCGGCCCTGGACCCCTCCACGTTCAAGCCGCTCTTGCAGGCCCTGGAATCCCGGTTCTGGGCTCAAGAAACCTCAAGTGCGGGCCAGGGCGTGTCGAACCGGAGGAAAGCCGGGTGGGGAGTCGGGGAGTGATCGCGCCATGGCGAGAGACGGATGGGTCGGAGTGGCCGCAGGAGCCGCGGGGGTGGTGGGTGCGGGCATGGCCTGGGCCGGGGCCGGATGGATCGGGGTAGGGCTAGCCGTCGCGGGTCTGGCCTTCGCATGGATGGAGAGAAAAAAGCGGGAGGATGTCGAGTCGTTGGCCCGGTTGGCGGAAACCGTGGCCCGGGACCCCTCCCATCGCCTGGCCCCGCTGTTCGAGGAAATCGTGAGCCTGTCGCATCGGCTGGAGGCACACGGCGAGGCTTCCCGCGAGGTGGTGCGCAGGCTCCAGGAGCATGCCACGCTGCTCGCCTGGGTGATCGACACCCTGGACCATGCCGTGGCCGGGGCCCATGAGGGCCTCGACGAGATGGGGGCCGCGGCGAAACGGGTGCGCGACCGGGCTGCGGCGGTACGGGAGATGAGCGCGGACGGGATGATGGCCGTGGACGACCTGGCCCGTGCCAGCGAACAACTGCACGCCGAGGCCGAGACGCTGAACCGCTCGGTGGAAGGTTCGACGGCCTCGATGGTCCAGATTCACCGCACCATGGCCGGGGTCCACAGGGACCTGGACGAGGTCTCCGACGCGAGCGACCGGACCTTTGCGTTCATCGTCCAGGTGGGGAGGGCCATGGGGTCGGTGCGGGAACGTATTGAGCGGAGCCTCGAGCGCTTCCAGCAGATGGAGGCCCATGCGGCCCAGGGGCGGGGATCTGTGGACCGGGTGCGCGGCGGCATCGAGCGCATCCGGCACGCCTCGGAGCGGATGGTGCGCTCGGTCCAGTCGCTGGCCGAGCAAAGCCGAGAGATCGAGGGGATCCTCGAGATCATCACCGATGTTGCCGAGGAGACGGGCCTGTTGTCCCTCAACGCGGCCATCCTCGCGGCCCAGGCCGGTGAAAAGGGCACGGCGTTCGGCGTGGTGGCCGACCAGATCCGGGCGCTGGCCCGACGCACCCGCGACAACGCGACGCGGATCGCCCGGTTGGTGGAGGGGGTGCAGGCCCACATCGCCGAGGCGAACCGGGGGATCGAAGAGAACCTGGAGGCCGTGGAAGAGGGCCTCGCCCTGGGGCAGCAGGCCTCCGAGGCCATCCGGCGTATCGAGCAGGTGGTGTCGGCCTCCGTGGAAGAGGCCCGGGGGATTGCCGTCAGCGTTCTGGAGCAGGACGAGCAGGCCCGGACCATGGTGGATGCGGCCGGCCGGGTGAACGAGAGCCTCCACAGGGTGGCGGAGAGCATCCACCGGGGCATGGAGGAAATGGAGGACGTCCGGGGACGGGTCCAGGGGCTGGGGACCCTGAGCGAGGCGCTCCGGGAGGCGGCGGAGCGCCAACGGGAGATGGGCCGGAAGATGGCGGACCTCATGCACGGGGTGGTGGGGCAGGTGGAGGACATTCAAAAGCTGCTCGACGAACAGGACAAGGCCGCCGAGGAGCTCACCGAACACCTGACCGCTGTGGTCAGTTCTGCCGGGAGTACCGGCGAGAGCCTCCAACAGATCCACGCGGCCGTTCGCAGGCTGGTGGAGGAGGCCGACGGCCTGCGGGCGGACGTCCGTCGGCTCCTGGGCTCTGAGAGCGGTCCGCGGGAACAGGAGGAGGGAGATGGCCAAAGCGGAGGCGCCTAAGGGAGAGACGGCCCAAGGCGGACGCACCGTGTCCGAGACCCGCGTCCAGGTGGCCCAGCTCATGATGCCCCACCACGCGAACCCTGCGGGCAACGTGCACGGCGGGGCCATCATGAAGATGATCGACGATGCTGCGGGCATCGTGGCGATCCGCCACGCTCGGGGGAACGCGGTGACCGCCAGCATCGACCGGCTCGACTTCCACGCCCCGGTTTACGTGGGGGATCTGGTCGTGCTGAAGGCGTCCCTGAACTACGTGGGCCGAACCAGCATGGAGGTGGGGGTACGGGTGGAGGCCGAGGACCTGCGCACGGGCGAGGTGAGGCATACGGCGTCCGCCTACCTCACCTTCGTGGCTCTGGACGCATCGGGCCGGCCTCGGCCGGTGCCCCCTCTGATCCTCGAGACCGACGAGGACCGCCGCCGGTGGGAAGCGGCCCAGCTCCGCCGCGAAGAGCGCCTGCGCACCCGCAAGGCCCTGCGGCGAGAGGGGTTGATGCGACGGGGATGAGCCCCTGGGCTCAAAACCCCAGCCTGCCGGTAAGGAGGAAGTTCACCAAGGCCACGAGTACGGCCGATCCCACCACAATCGTGGAGACGAGGTAGAGGAGGGTGCGGACCATCTCCAGGTCCAGGGTCACGGTCTCCCGGTGGCGGTACAGGTCCACCCCGATCACCACCAGGGCCGCCGCCGTGCAGGCGGGCACCACCCACCCCCACCCCCCCGTCCGGGCGCTCCCCGCCAGGATCGCCCCCCCGAGCACCCAATAGCCGATCGAAAGGATCTTGGCCGCCATGAGCACCATCCAACCGCCCGACAATCGCTCCCCGGCCTCCGTTCGGTTCGAGCCCCGGGGGTTGGCCACAGGCGTGGGTAGCCTGCCCCACCGGTCGCCCGACGAGGCCGTGGATCTGGTCCTTCGCCATCTGCCCGAGATCCCGTTCTGGCCCCAGTTGCCCCGGAGAAGCCCCCTGGAGTCCATGACCTTCCAGTATCTGGAAGGGTTCCCGGCCCCCAACGGGCGCGTGCCCCCCCCCGAGGGGGCGGCCGGGGCCTTGGAGGCGTTCTACCGGGCGGCGCTGGCCGACGATCTGGAGTCGTTTGCGATCTCGGTCCAGCGGGCCCCTGGATTGTACGTCCTGGAGGAAAGGCTCGTCCAGGCAAAGCCGGCGGCTCTGCGCTACGTGAAGGGGCACGTGACCGGGCCGGTGACCCTGTGCTCGTCTCTCAAGGATCCCGAGGGGCGCGAGGTGCTCCACGACGACGCCTTCCGGGAGGCGGTGGGATGGCTGGTGGCCCTGAAGATCCGGTGGCAGGTGCGGCGTCTGGCCCGCGTCGGCGTGCCGGTGATCGTGTTCCTGGACGAACCGGTCATGGAGGTGTTCGGGTCGGCCTATTCCAGCCTGACCCGGGAGCGGGTGCTGGATCTATGGCGCCCGTCGGTGGAGGCTGCGGAGGCCGAGGGGGCCCTCCTGGGCATCCATTGTTGCGGCAACACGGACTGGGGACTCCTGTTCGAAAGCGGCGCCCGGATCGTCAACTTCGACGCCTACCACTTCTTGGATCGGATGCTCCTCTATCCGGAGCAGGCCGCAGGGTTCCTGGAACGGGGCGGGGCGATCGCATGGGGCATCGTCCCCACGTCGGAAGAGGCCCGATCCGTGGACGCGGACGCCCTGCTGAGGAGGCTGGATCGGGCGATGGAAGGGTTCGCCCGGGCCGGGGTGGACGAGGGAACGCTGCGCCGGGGGTGCCTGCTCACACCCTCTTGCGGCATGGGAAGTCTGGAAGAGGACCTGGCCCGTCGGATCTTGGGACTGCTCCAGGAGGTTTCGGCCCGTTTTCGAAGGGAGTGGGGTGGCTGACGCCGGCCGAAGGGGCACGGCTCGGGGTGGGCCCCCTGGCCATGGGGAACGTGGGGCCCAGCCCGGGGCCCGTTTCCGCTCGGGGCCCCGGGTTCGTGATCAGGGATCGGAGGACAGTCGTCGGGGGCCAGAGCCCCCGTCCCGCCGTTTGCCGTCTGAGTTCGATTTTTGCGTCAGCCCACCGGGCGTCGCCTGTGAAAGTCCACCGGGATCACCACCCCCCGGGGGGTGTTCGGCGCACCGGCAGGTGCGTCGGGTGCGGCCGCAGAGGACTCGAACGGATCCGGTGCCTCCATGAGCTGCCGTATCTTGCGGTAGCGGCGGGCCAGCACCCCGGTGGACACGCCCCAATGGGCCGCCACCTCGGCCCGGCGTACGGTGTGCCCCAGCATCCGGTGCCCCGTCCAGGCGAGCGCCGCGGCCCAGGCAGGATCGAGCGAGGGGGTGGGCGTCACCGTTGCCACGATGTCCGCCCACACACCCTCGAGCAGGAGGATCTCCAGATGGCTGGCCCCGTTGTCCCGAAGCCAGCGGCGCAACCGGCGGAGGACCTGCCTCTCCGGCGGGGCCAGCCGGCTCCGCTGGGCGCGGATCTCGGGAAGGAGCGCCCGGATTTCGTCGCGCTCCGACCCGTGGTTCTGCCGGCTCTCCTCCACGATGCGCAGCGCCTCGCGGATGTCGGGGTCGTCCGGGGCCAGCGCCAGGGCGGTTCTCAGGTGGTACTCGCTCTCGTCCCACCGGCCCTCTACGGCCAAGATGAGCCCCAGGTCGGCGTGGGCGGGGTGATAGTCGGGATGGAGGTGCACGGCCCGCTTCAGCAGGGCCTTCCCCCGATGCCGTGCACCGCTCTGGAACAGCACCCATCCCAGGGCGCATAGGCATCCCGGATGCTCGGGAGCCTGCTCCAAGGCCGCCTCCAGGGCCTGGCGGGCCTCCTTCCACCGGCGGGTCCGCACCAGGGCATCGGACAGGATCATCCGAAAATGGGGATTGGACGGGTCCAGGGACACGAGCCGCTCCAGGGACGGCAGCGCCTCCTCGGACCGCTCGGACTCCAAGAGCGCCAGACCCCGGTAATAGGCACAGAACGTCTGGATCTCCGGGGAGGCTTCGGATCCCAGGAGTCGTTCGATCCGGTCCGACAGCGGGGGGATGGCCTCCCAGTCCTCCTGGGCGGCGTGGGACTCGATGAGGCGGCACAGCAGGGTCACGTCGATCATGGAATCACCGGGGTCGTGGGCGGAAAAGGGGCGGGCGGACTATACAGAAAACGACCCGGCCGGCACAAGCGGGAAAACGCCGGGCAAACCCGGAGGGTTTCCGGGTATACTCGGCTCGCCATCATTCCAGGCACGGGAGCGGGAAGGAGGAGAACATGGAGCCGCGCACGCACCTGGCCATCCACCCGGACTGGGTGGGGACGGTGGAGACCTTGGAAGACGGCTGTTGCCGGGCCGCGCTCACGGCCCGGCAGGAGATGGCTGCGGACGAAAAGGGGCTGGTACACGGCGGGTTCACGTTCGGGCTGGCCGACTACGCGGCCATGATGGCGGTGAACCACCCCTACGTGGTGCTCGGCGGAGCCGAGGTGCGGTTCACCGCACCGGTCCGGGTGGGGCAGAGAATGGTGGCCGAGGCCCGGGTGGTGGAGGCCGAGGGGCGCAAGCGCGTGCTCTCGGTGACCGTCCGGGTCGAAGACAGGCCGGTTCTGGAAGGCACCTTCACCGCCTTCGTGCTCGACCGGCACGTGTTGGACGGGGCGTGAGGCGGGTGTCTGCCGAGCCGAGCGGGGGCGCACCGTGAAACCCCTTCTGGGCATCGTCCTGGTGCTGGCCCTGGGGTTCGTGACGTCGCGCCGGTGGTTCGGCCGGCTGAAAACCTGGGGCCGTTCCCGTTTCTTTTACCTTACCGGCGAGGAGTTCCTGCTGGTGGGCTGGGTACTGGGGCCCTCGGTGACCAACCTGCTGGACCCCGGGGTGCTGGCAGGGCTCGAACCGTTTGTGGGCCTGGGGCTGGGGTACTTGGGATTTGTGTTTGGCATGCAGTTCGACCGACGGGGCCTCCGACAGGTTCCAGGCCGGTTCGTGGCCGCGAGCCTCGTCCAGAGCGCGGTGGTGTGGGCGGCCCTGGCCGCGGGGTTGACCTGGGTCCTCTCGCGCTGGATGCCCGTGCAGCCGGCCCTGGTGGCTGCGCTGGCCGCCACGGGTGTGGGCACGTCCACCTCGTTCCTCTACCTGGTGGACCGGGCGACCCACTGGGGCCGGGATCCAGCCTTCCGGTTTCTCCGGTTCTCGTCGGTATTCGACGACCTCTGGGGGGTGTTGGCGTTCGGCCTGGCCCTGGCGTGTCTCCACGGGTTGGGCCCGGTCTGGGCCCTGGTGACCTTGGCGGTGGCCGGGCTGTCGGCCGGGATTCTTCTCCTGGCGACGCGGCTTTCGCTGGATCCCCGGGAGGAGATGCTGGTCCTCCTGGGCACCGCCCTGTTCACAGGGGGCCTGGCGGCCTACCTCAAGGTCTCGCCGGTGCTGGCCAACGCCCTGGGAGGCTTCGCGTTTCGCAGCCTCACACCGGGTGGGGAGCGCTACCTGGACCGGCTGCTCCGGGTCGAAAAGCCGATCTACCTGTTCATGCTGGTGGTGGCCGGGGCCTGGTGGAGTTTCTCCGAGGGGGGGGTGCTCCTCGCGACCGGCGTGTACGTGGCGTGCCGGGCGGCGGGCAAGTGGGTCGGCGGGGCCGCTGCGGCGGGGGTGCTGGGCCGGGCCGGCCACGGGGCCACCATGGGGTGGGGGCTCCTGGCCCAGAGCGAGATGAGCGTGGCGCTCATGGTGAACCTCTTCGTGCTCTATCCCAACCCGGGCACCCGCCTGGGTGCGTCGGCTGTGTTTCTTGCGGTGCTCGTGAACGATCTTTGGAGCTCGGCCCACTTTCACCGCTCGTACGGGAGGGCCTGACCGGTGGATGCGGCCCGCACCGTACGGCATCGGGATGGGGTCGCCCTGGCGCTGGCCGCGGGAGTCGCCGCGGCCGGTCTCGGGGTGGACCGGCTCGCCGGAGCGGTGGAGGTGTTCGCGCCGGCGCGCCTTTCGGTGAACTACGGGTTCCTGCTGCTCGAGGCGTTCCTGCTCGGCCGGCTCTTCGCCAGGGTAGGCCTGCCCCGCATCAGCGGATACATGGTGGCCGGGATCCTGTTCGGCCCCTATGCATTGGATTTCGTGGATGAGGGCTGGGTGGGGCCGATGCGCCTGATCGACGATCTGGCCCTGACCTTCATCGCGCTGACGGCCGGTGCCGAACTGGAGCTCTCTGTGCTCCGGGCGAGGGCCCGGTCGATCGCGTGGGTGTGCGGGGTCGGTATGGCGGTGACCGCCGGGGGCGTGGCCCTGGTGACCCTGGGGCTCCACAGATGGAACCCGGTGGTGCCGGGGGGGGGCGGACGGCTCGTGGTGGCTGCGGTGCTCATGGGGGTGGTGGCGGTGGCTCGCTCGCCCACCTCGGCCATTGCCGTGATCAACGAGTGCCGGGCGAAGGGGCCGTTCACAGACACCGTGTTCGGCGTGACCGTCGCGGTGGACACGCTGGTGATCCTCCTGTTCGCCGTGGCCATGGCCGTGGGCGAGGCCCTGGCCGGGGCCTCTGCGGGGGTGGACCTGTGGTTCCTGGGGACCGTGTCGGGACAACTTGCGGTGTCCGTCGCCCTGGGCGTGGGCATCGGATGGACCCTCGCCTGGTACATCCACAGGGTGGAGGCCGAGCTGACGGTGGTCCTGGTGGTGCTCTCGTTCTTGATCACCGAACTGGCCCGCTGGCTCTCCCACCACGTGGACCTGTGGTTTGGGTTGGCCATGCACCTGGAACCCCTGCTCATGGCCACGGCGGCCGGGTTCGTGGTGCGCAACTTCACGGATCAGGGCGAGCGGCTGGCCGAGGCTCTCCACGGGGTTGCGCTGCCGATCTTCGTGGTCTTCTTTTCCATGGCTGGGGTGGCGTTGGACCTGGGGGCGTTGGCTCGAAATTGGGCGGTGGCGCTGGCCTTGGTGGCGGCCCGCATGGGGCTCTTGAGCCTTTCGAGCTACTGGGGGTGCCGGATCGCCGGGCAGGACCGCCGGTTCTCCGCCCTGTGCGGCCTGGGGTTCTACGCTCAGGCCGGGGTGAGCCTGGGACTGGCCCAGGAGGTGGCCCGGCGGTTTCCCGGATGGGGAGAGGCGGTGACCACCCTGCTCGTGGCCGGGATCGCCGTGAACCAGGTGGCCGGTCCGGTCGCGCTCAAATTCGCCCTGGACCGCATGGGCGAGTCGGGCCGGGCCCCGCCGGATGGGGAACCGCGGTGACGGTGCGGATCGGTCTGGAGCGGTTGGCGGAACAGCCGCGGACATGGATCCCCCGCGGCGTGCGGGTGGGCCTGCTGATGAACGCGGCCAGCGTGGACCAGGGGTTCCGATCGGCCCGGGATGTGGTGGCCGGTGTCCCGGGCGTGGAGCTGCGCGCCCTGTTCGGCCCCCAGCACGGCGTTCTGGCCGACGTCCAGGACAACATGGTGGAGACGCCCCATGCCACCGATCCCGAACTGGGCATTCCGGTGTGGTCCCTGTACGCCGATCGCCGCGAACCGAGCCCGGAGATGCTCCAGGGGCTGGACGTGCTCCTGGTGGACCTGTGGGACGTGGGATGCCGGGTGTACACCTTTGCGTGGACCCTTCGGCTCGCCATGGAGGCCTGTGGAAGGGCCGGGGTCAGGGTGTTGGTGCTGGACCGGCCCAACCCGTTGGGGGGCACCGTGGAGGGAAACTGCCCGAAGCCCGCGTGGCGGTCGTTCGTGGGGCTGGAGCCGATACCCATGCGTCACGGTCTCACGCTGGGAGAGCTGGCCCGGTGGTTCGTCGCGGCCCGGGGGGTGGCGTGTGATCTGGACGTCGTGCCCGTGGCTGGCTGGAGGCGTTCGATCCTTTGGCCCGAGGTGGGCCGGCCATGGGTCATGCCCTCGCCCAACATGCCCACGTTCGACACCGCCCTGGTCTACCCGGGGACGGTGCTCCTCGAGGGGACCACGGCCAGCGAGGGCCGGGGGACCACCCGGCCGTTCGAGATCGTGGGGGCCCCGTGGATACGGCCGGAAGCGTTGGCGGCGTCCCTGAACCGCGCCGGCCTGCCGGGGGTGGTGTTCCGGCCTGTGGTGTTCCGGCCCACGTTTCAGAAGTGGGCGGGCCGGCCCTGCGGAGGGGTCCACGTGCACGTGACCGACCTGAGGGCGTTCCGGCCGTACCGTACCGGGCTGTGGATCCTCAAGGCCCTCTGGGAACAGGGGCACGGCCAGGGGTTCGGCTGGAGGCCGCCCCCCTACGAGTACGAAAACGAGCGGCTTCCCATCCATCTTCTTCTGGGCGACGAGGGGATCCGGCGGGCCATCGAGCAAGGGGTTGAGCCCGAGGAGATGGAGCGTTCGTGGCAGGACGACCTGGAGCGATGGGGTGCGGAGACCCGTGCGGTGCGGCTGTACCCGTGACCTGTGGAGCCCGGCCCGCGTGACGTTCCGGGAGTCGCCGAAACCAGGCGGCCCTTCCGGAGCCGGAGTGCGGGGGCCGCCGACGGCCCTGGGCCCGTCTTCCCGCTGGCCTGGAAACGTGGGAACGGGGACGCCCGGCGGGGAACGCCAGCGGATCTCACGCCGCCGGGCGCAGCCGGCGGAGCTCGTTCACCCGCTGCCACACCGCGTGCCGGCGCCGGGGCTTCAGGTTCTCGCGGTCGGCCCAGTACTGGAAGGCCGACCGGATCTCGGGTTGCCCCATCTCCCGCCACCAGGAAAGGAAGGCGTCGGCGAGGATGTAGGGTACGGCCTGGTCGCGGTTCATGGTTCCCCTCCCTCCCATAGGCCGGCGATTTCCGGGCATTGTAGCGCGGAGGCGATTCGTGTTCAACATCGCTAAACTTTTTCGTCTCGAGAACCGGGTGAAACCGCGCGTCCACTTCGTGGGCGTGTGCGGCGTGGCCATGTCCGCTGTGGCCGCGGAACTCGAGCGCCTCGGCGCGCACGTGACCGGCTCGGACCGGGCCGCCTACCCGCCCGCCTCCGAGGTGCTGGCCCGTGCGGGCGTGAGAGTGTTCGAGGGGTTCCACGCCGAGCACCTCGATCCCGCTCCGGACCTGGTGGTGGTGGGAAACGCCGTGTCCAGGGGCAACCCCGAAGTGGAAAGGGTCTTGGAGCAGGGCCTCGCCTACATCTCGCTGGCCGAGTTGGTGGGGCGGCTGTTCCTGGACGGGCGCGAGCCGGTGGTGGTCGCGGGCACCCACGGCAAGACCACCACGACCGCCCTGTGCGCCTGGTGTCTGCGCCGGGCCGGCCGGGACCCGGGATGGCTCGTGGGGGGGCTCCCCCTGGGAACGGGCAAGGGGTTCCACGTGGGTGACGGGCCGACGTTCGTGCTGGAAGGCGACGAGTACGACACCGCGTTTTTCGACAAACGGCCCAAGTTCGTGCACTATCGGCCCCGGGTGGCGGTCCTCAACAACCTGGAGTACGACCACGCAGACGTTTACCGGGACCTGGAAGCGCTTCGGTGGGCGTTCCGCCAGTTGCTCCGGATCGTTCCCCGCAGCGGGCTGGTGGTGGCCAACGCCGACGACCCCGAGGTGAGGGGGATGGCCCGGGAGGCACCCTGTCCGGTGTGGACCTACAGCCTGAAGGGTGAGCCGGCGGACTGGACCGGTGCCTGGAAGGCCGGCCGGGTTTCCGTGCAGGGGCCGGGAGGGGTGGCGTTCTCCGCGGACACGAACCTGGTGGGCTCGCACCAGGGCTGGAACGTCTTGGCCGCTGCGGCCGTGCTTTCCCACCTGGGGCTGGCTCCCGAGGAGATCGCGGAGGGGATCGCGTCCTTTCCCGGGGTGCGCCGTAGGGCCGAGCTCGTGGGCGAGGCCGGGGGGGTGCGCGTGTACGACGACTTCGCCCACCATCCCACGGCCGTCCGCGGCACCCTGGAGGGATTCCGGGAGCGGTTCCCGGATGCCCGGATCTGGGCCGTGTTGGAGCCGCGCTCCAATACGATGCGGCGCGCCGTGTTCCAGGAGGTTCTGGCCTCGGCGTTCGATGCGGCCGACCGGGTGTGCATTCGGCGTCCCGTGGAGCCGGAAAAAGCCCCGGCAGGGGACCGCCTGGACGTGGAGCGGCTGGCCCGGGACGTGTCGGCCCGGGGGACCCCGGCGGCCGCCTTCCCGAACGCGGACGCCATCGTGGCGTGCCTGGCGGACGAACTCCGACCGGGCGACGTGGTGGTGGTCATGTCCAACGGGGGGTTCGAAGGGATCCACGGCCGGCTGCTGGAAGCCCTGGCCGGGGTCCGGGGGCGGTCTGGAAGGGGGTAACCGGGTTTGCGCTGCCCGGCGGCCCGGGCAGCGCAAACCCAAAGGATCACTCCACGGGCTCGCTCTCGGTGTCGGGGGCCTCGGGTTCGGCGGAGGGGGACACCACAGCCCCCTGGCCCGAACCGTCCCGAAGGCGTCTCCTCTGGCGGCTCTGGGTTTGGTCCTGGGTGCGCTCGGTGGTTTGGCGGTTCACGCAGGATCCGTCCCGGAGCCTCTGGCGCAACCTCTGGCCCTGGCCCCCTGCCCGCGCACCCGACGCCGTGGCCGAGGAGGCCCGTCCCCAGCCCGATCCCCCTCCGTACCGGCCCGCGACCGCGGGCACGGCGAGCGCGACGGAAAGGGCCAGAACACCCGGAGCGATGAACCAACGACGTAACCGCATCGCGCGTACCTCCTTTGAATTTGACTCGGTTTCGCGTCACTACGGCCCGGCCGGCCCGTGCGTTCACCCCCTGTACACCGCCCGGGACCCGGAGGTCACATCGGTTCCGGTTCGCCGCCTCCTCTGGGCCCGCTCCTCCCCGTTCGCGCGCCGGTGACGGGGCCTGTACCGGCTCGGGGCCACGGCCCCGATGGTGGTGCTCGCAAGGCGTTCGCGCCGCTCGCGCCGTGGAATGGGCTGCTCGGAGCCGCAGGAGCCCGGGGGGGACCTGCGCAGGCGGGCGCGGCCATCCGCCGCCGCGCCCCCGGAGCCCGGCGCAATGGTTGGACGCGGTGCCCCTAGCCTCCCAACTTCCGGGCCAAGAGCCGATGGCCGCCTCCGTCGCGCCGGCGCCACGGGGCGACGGGGCCCCTCTCCGGCGTTCCAGGGTCCAGGGCTCCAGGTGCCCCGCCTTCCAGCCCGAATCGCTGCCCCGGTGGGTGGCCCGGGGGGAGGACCGGCGGGTGTGTGACGCAGGCGCTGCGCGCGGTGTATACGGGGTGGACTCGGAGGAGGTGAATGGAACCGTCGGACGCGGCGCTCGTGGAGCAGGTGCTGGCGGGTCGGAAGGATGCGTTCGCGCACCTGGTCCGGCGCCACCAGGACGCGGTGTACGGTCTGGCGCTCCGCTGGACCGGTGACCGGGACGAGGCCCAGGACCTGGCCCAGGAAACGTTCGTGCGCGCCTACCGCAAGCTGCGCTCCTACGACCCGGGCTACTCCATGCGGAACTGGCTTCTGGCCATCTGCGCGAACCTGGCGAAGAACCAGAGGCGGAGCGCGGAGCGCCGGGAGCGGGCCCACAGGGAACACGCGGACCGCTACCTGGGGCCGCCCGACCCGCCGGATCCCAGGAGCGAGGCGCTGGAGGAGGCCCTCCTTCGGCTCCCTGAGAAACTCCGGATTCCCCTGGTGCTCAAACACGTGGAGGGCATGTCGTACGAGGAGGTGGCCCGCACCCTGAGAATCGGCCTGAGCGCGGCCAAGATGCGGGTGAAGCGTGCCCGGGACGAGCTGGTGCGCCGGATCCGCGCCGCGTCGGGAGGGGATGAGCCGTGAAGCACATCGAACGCGTGCACCGATGGATCGACGGAGAGGAGCCCGCGCCCGCCCCAGGGACCGACGGGGCGGAGGTGTACCGGGAGTACGAGCGGGTGCTGTCGGACCTGGCTGAACACCCTGTGAAGGCCCCCGGGGAGTTCGTCACGCGGGTGATGGAGGCCCTACCCCCGGAGCCCGATCGAGGATGGCTGGACCGCGTGCGGCGTCTCTGGCCCGGCGGGGGGCGCTGGCTGATCCCGGCGGCAGCCGGGGCGCTGGCCGTGTGGTGGGTTGCGGTGGGTATCCCCCGGCTCCAGGAGGGCCGGGAGGGTGTGCCGGTCACGTTCGAGATCCACGCTCCGGAAGCCCAGAGGGTGGAACTGGTGGGCAGCTTCAACGACTGGCGCCCCGGGGAGATCGTTCTCCAGGGACCCGACGCCACCGGGCACTGGAGGGCCACGGTGCGGCTGCCGCCGGGCCGGCACGAATACCTGTTCCTGGTGGACGGCCGGAAGTGGGTGGTAGACCCGGGCGCCCTGGCCCGAAGGCCCGACGGGTTCGGGCGGGAGAACGCGGTGATCGAGCTGTGACGGAGGCGAGGCCATGGGCGACATAGGTCTGCGGACGATCGCATGGGCGTGTGCGCTGCTCCTGGGCGTGGCCGTCGCCGGCCCGTCGTGGTCGATGGGCGGGGCCCCCCCCCCCGGAGGGATGCGGTTGGACGAGGATGCGCGCCGTGAGTGGGCGGCCGTGCTCCAGGAGGCGGAAGCGTCCGGCGTGCACATCCCTCGGGTGGAGGCCACGGTGGCACGGATGAGGGCCTCGGGGCTCACCCCGGAGCAGGGACAGGAGCTTCTGGCCCCGGTGTTCCGGGCGGCCCGGGAGGGGTTGCCGCCGAAGGTTCTGTTCACCAAGGTGGACGAGGGGTTGATCAAGGGCGCGGACCCGGGCGCGATCCTGCGGGCTGTGGAACGCCGCGCGGCCGTGCTGCGCCGGGCCGCGGACCTGTTGCGTTCCAGGCAGGTCCCGGTGCCACCGGCCGGATCGGGCCGCCTGGTGGGGGCGGTGGCCATGGCCCTGGAGAGCGGCGTTCCCGAGGAGGCGATCGGGCCGGTGTTGGACCGGGGGCGGGACGAGCCACCGGGCCGTGTGGCCGCCGTGATCGAGGCCGGGGAGGCCATGTTCCTGAGCGGGGTGGACCCGGAGACGGTCCGGCACATCATGGAGGACTGCCTGGCTCGCAGGCTCCGCCGTCCGGAGATCATCCGGGTCGCCCGGTTCGTGCGGGAGCAACGCAGCCGGGGTATGGATGGGCCCGCGATCCGGAAGCTCCTGTGGGGCGGGCGCGAAACGGAGGGGTCCGGCCCCGGCCGGGCCGGAAGGTGGCTCCGGGGAGGCCCCGGCGGGGGCGGTGACGGGGCAGGACCCGGCCGGAGTCGCCACCGGGGGGGACGGTGAGACGGGCCGGCGGGCTGGCCGCGGCGTGGGCGGCAGGGCTGTTGGCCCTGGTGCCCCTGGCGCGGGCCGAAATGTTCGTGTCGCCGAGCCTGGAAGGGAGCGCGGGATACCTGTCCAACCGGTTCGCCGAACCCCGGGCACAAGGCACTGCCTTCTGGCGCGTCGCCCCGGGGCTGGAACTTACGGCTTTCGGCCCTGGCGGCCTCGAGGGCTGGGCCTCCTTTCGGTACGAGCACACGGATTTCATGCGTCCCGGGTTTTCGCGCTGGCGCAGGGCGTCCGGACGGGGCGGGGCCGCGTGGAGGACACGGGAGACGGAGTTGTCCGGAGCGGTGGGTGTCGGGGTCTACGAGGACGGAGCGGTTCCCGGGGACGACCTCACGTGGTTTCGGGTCGAGTCCTCTCTTTCCCGGGAGCTGGGCAGGGGGTGGTGGGCGTCCATCGCCTTCGCCTTCGAGACCGACCGGTACGCGTCGCGGCGCACCGTGGGCGGCGACCTCCAGCGCGACTACCTGTGGGAGGCGAGCCCCGGTGTGAGGGTCGGTCTCTCAGAGCGCGTCTCCGTGTGGGTCGAGCTTCGCCTGGACGGGCTCGGTTCCAACGAACCGGCGGAGGAGTGGATCGGAAGCGGGGTCTCCGCCGGTGTGGAGGGGGAATGGGGTCCGGTGCGGGCCGGATGGGATGCCGGTGTTCGCCGGATGCGGTATCGGGCCCGGGACCGAACGGACACGCCGGTCTGGGCCGGGGGATGGGCCGCGTTCCGCCTCGCCCCGGGCCTCGAGCTGACCGCCTCGGCCGGGTGGACCGGGGTGCGGAGCACGGACCCGGCGGACGACTACGATACGTGGCGTGTGGAAGGGGGGGTGCGGGTGGTGTACGACCTCGATCCGCACTGAGTGCCTCGTTTTCGTGTGCCCGGAGGCGGCGCCGTCACCGGAGCCGCCCACGCCGCCGCGCAGCCCAGGCCCCGGCCGCCCGCTTGACGGTGGCCCACAGGGCCGGGAACTCCCTTCGTCCGCGTTCGCCCAGGTGATCGATCAGGTGCTCCAGGGCCGTGGCCGCGTGTTCGAGGAACCCGGGTTTTCGGAGGCGGCCCCCGAGTTTTCCGAACGCGCCCAGGGCCTGGAGCAGCCGGAACGTGCCCAGGGCGAACCAGGCGTCGGAGGTCACCCCGTCTTCCACGCCGAGCGCCGACAGCTCCCCCTCGTATCGCCTCCGGAGACGGACGCGGACCCCGGGCGGCAGGGCCGCGTAAGGGTCCAGGATGAGGGCAGCCGCATCGTAGGCCAGGGGGCCGAGCCGGGCGGACTGGAAGTCGATGACCGCGGGCTCCCCGGGGGTGAGGAGCACGTTCCGGCTCTGGAAGTCCCGGTGCAGGAGCCAGCGCGCGGGGGCGGATGCCCCCACGGCCGCCAGGCGCTCCAGGTCCCGAGGGTAGCCCGGGAGCGGTTCCGTGCCCAGCACCCCTCCGAGGAACTCCCGTGCAAAGTACAGCCCTTCCTCGTAGACCATCACCCGCGGGCCGTAGGGCTCCTGCACGAAGCCCAACTCGGGACGGTACCCGCGGACCCCGAGCACCTGGAACCGGGCGAGGAGCCGGAGCACCGGCCCATAGAGGCGTTCGGTCACCTGGGAGGCCTCCCGGCCGCTGGCCCGGAGTTCCCGGATGACCGCGTACAGGCTCCGGTCACCCAGGTCCTCCATGAGCACCCATCCCCGGCCGGTGTCCTCCCCGCGGATCCGGGGGACCCTCACGCCCCGTCCGGCGAGGTGACGGGCCAGGCGGACGTAGGCGGCGTTCTCGAGGGGGTCTTCCCCCTCCATGAGGACCCAGCTCCCCCCGGGGCCGCTCACTCGGTAGAACCTCCGTGGCGACCCGTCCCCGGCCAGGGCGGCCACCTGTTCCACGGGGGCCAGGGCGGGGAAGACGCGCTCCAAGGCCACGGGAGATGGCGGTCCGCGGCCGGTCACGCAGGATCCTCCCGGCCGGCGCGGGCCGCGAGGGCGTGCCCCCGCTCCAGCGCCTCGGCCAGGCGGGCGCGGGACACGCCCGCGGCGAGCCCCCGGGCGATCTCCTCCAGGTCGATGTCCGGCCCCAGCACCCGTCCGTACACCAGGAGATCGCACCCTGCAGCCACAGCGGCCGCCGCCGTGCGTCCCGGAGGCCCCGCGTGGGCGAGGGCGCCCATCTCCATGTCGTCGGAAACCACCGCCCCCCCGAAGCCCAGTTGGACGCGGAGCACGTCATGGAGCCAGTGGGCCGAGAGGGTGACGGGCTCGGGCGCCGCCCGGGGAAAGCGCAGGTGCCCCACCATGACCAGGGGAACCCCGGCCCGGATCGCGGCCCGGAAGGGCACCAGGTCGCACCGGTCCAGTTCCCGGCGGTCCAGGGGAACCTCGGGCATCGTCCGGTGGCTGTCGGCCGATGCCGCGCCGTGCCCGGGAAAGTGCTTGGCGCAGGGAAGGAGCCCGGCGTCGAGGGTTGCACGCACGTGCGCCGCCACCCGTTCGGCCACGCACGCCGGGTCTTCTCCGAACGAACGGTCGCCGATGACCCCGCTTTCTCCCGGGCGGATCACGTCGCACACCGGGGCCAGGTTCACGTCGATGCCCAGGGCCCTCAGGGCGCGGGCCTGCGCCTCGACCCGGGCCCGAAAGCGCTCCAGGGGTTCCCGGGCCATCTCCCGGGCGGAGGGCAGCCGGGGTACGCCGCAGTGGATCCTCTCCACGCGGCCGCCCTCCTGATCCACCAGCACCAGGCACGGCGATCCCGGGTCGGCCCGGGAGACCCCGTCGCGGAGGTGTTGAATCAGGTTCCTCACCTGCCCAGGGGAGCGGGCGTTTCGGCGGAACAAGATCACCCCGCCCAGGCC
>CAZBGL010000339.1:0-17247 GCA_964491375.1 uncultured Thermodesulfobacteriota bacterium
AACGCCGCTCCCACAGGAGAAGAAGATGGCACCGCCTGGACGTTCCAATCCCGCGGCCCGGTGTTTCACGTGAAACCCTCTTATTTCCCGATGCAGAACTGGGAGAAGATCCGGTCCAGCACGTCCTCGGGCGTACCCCACCCCAGCAACTCCGCCAGGTGCCTCCGGGCTCCGTGGATCTCGCTCGCCGCCACCTCCGGGTACCGGCCTTCCTCCAGGATCTCCGCGGCGCGCCTCAAGCATCCCAGGGCTTCGGCCACGTGGCGCCGGTGGCGCTCCCGGGTGAGCGGGGCCTCGGCCGAGGGGCCCCGGCCCGCACCCGCCCTCTCCCCCAGTACCCGGAGCAGATGGCCGACGCCCTCGCCGGTCTTGGCGGAGACGCACACCGGCGGAACCCCGGTCAACGCCTCCAGGTCGCCTTCGGGCACCCGCCCCAGGTCCACCTTGTTCACCACCGGGATCAAATTGCCCCGCCCGGCCAAGGCCCTGGCCTCCTCGCGCTCCTCGTGGGAGAGCCCGCGGCTTCCGTCACAGACCAGCAGCACGCAGTCGGCCCGTTCCACCGCCCTCCGGGCCCGGCGCACCCCTTCCTCCTCCACCCGGTCCCCTGCCGGTCGCAGGCCCGCCGTGTCCACGACCCGGACGGGGAGCCCCCCGGCCTGCACCCATCCTTCGAGCAGGTCCCGGGTCGTGCCCGGGATCTCGGTGACGATGGCCCGGTCCTCTCCCAGGAGCCGGTTCAAGAGGCTCGACTTCCCCGTGTTGGGCACCCCGACGAGCACCGCGGTGAAGCCCTCCCGGGCCGTGCGCCCCCAGGCCCAGGTGCCCAACTTCTCCTCCAGGTCCGAGGCCACGGACCGCACCCGTTCCAGGATGCGGTCCGCGTCCAGGGCGCCGATGTCCTCCTCGGGGAAGTCCAAATGGGCCTCCAGCAGGGCCAGAGGCTCTGTCAGCGCCTGCTGCCACCGCTCCACGTCCCGTGACAGGGCGCCGGCCAGGAGCGCCTCGTGCACCCGAAGCGCCTCGTCCGACCGGGCACGGATCACGTCCAGCACGGACTCGGCCTGGACCAGGTCGATCCGACCGTTGAGGAACGCCCGGAGGGTGAACTCCCCCGGCCGCGCCAGCCGGGCGCCGCTCTCCAGACACGCCTCCAGCACCCGGCGGGCCGCCACGTGCCCGCCGTGGCACTGGATCTCCAGCACGTCTTCGCGTGTGTACGAGGCCGGCCCCGGCATCCACAGGGCGAGCACCTCGTCGATGACCCGTCCTGTGCCCGGCTCCACGGCAACCCCCACCCACGCCCGTCGGGGTTCCAGGTTCCCCACCGCGCCCCCGTCGCGGCGGCGCAGCACCGCCCGGGCCACCCCGCAGGCGTCCGGCCCGCTCACCCGGACGATCGCGATCGCCCCCTCGCCCGGAGGTGTGGCCACGGCCGCAATGGTCACGGCGTCACGACGCCTCCGCCGCCTTGGACTGGCGCAGCATCATGGCCTGCTGGAGCACGCTCAGGATGTTGTTGACCAGCCAGTACAGGACCAGCCCGGAGGGAAAGTTCAGGAACAGGAAGGTGAACACCACGGGCATGCCGTAGAGCATCATCTTCATCTGCCCCTCGCTGGTCCCGCTGGCCGGGGTGAGCTTCTGCTGAAGGAACATGGTCACGCCCATGAGCACCGGCGTGATGTAGTAGGGGTCCTTTGCCGAGAGGTCCTGGATCCACAGCATGAAGGGAGCGTGGCGCAGTTCGATGGACCCCAGCAGGATCCGATACAGGGCGAAGAACACCGGGATCTGGACGACGATGGGCAGACACCCGCCCAGGGGGTTCACCCGGTGGGTCCGGTAAAGCTGCATCACCTCGCGGTTGAGGCGCTCCCGGTCGTCCCCGTACTTTTCCTTGAGGCGCTGGAGCTTGGGCTGGAGCTCCTTCATCTTCTGCATGGACCGGAAGCTGCGCGCGCTCAGGGGCCAGAACACGGCCTTGACGAGCACGGTGAGCACGATGATCGCGACCCCGTAGTTCCCGGTCATCCGGTAGATCGCCTTCAGGAACCACAGGAGCGGCTTGGCCACGGGGTGGAAGAACCCGTAGTGGACCACCTCGGTGAGGTGGGATCCCAGGGGAGCCAGGGCTTCCTGGAGCTTGGGTCCCGCGTAGATCCGGTACGAGAAATCCACGGTCTGCCCCGGCGAGAGGTCGAACGCGGGACTGCCCAGCTCCACCTCCACCACCCGTTCCATGCCCCGGTAGGCACCGATCCGCAGGTCGGCCGCCGCTCCCTCGCCGGAAACCGCGGCCACCAGGAAATACCCGTTCACCAAGGCGGCCCAGCTGATCTCTCCGGAGACCCGGATCCCCTTGGCCACCTTCTTGAGCTTGACCTCCTCGTACTCCCCCGCGTAGTAGGCCGGCCCCTGGAAGTTGTAGCGGCTCAGGCGGTTCTTTTCTTCCGAGGAATAGTCGTGTACGAGCCGAAGGCCCAGACGCTCGCGCACCGGCGCCTCGGAGGCGTTGCGCACCTCCACCTCCACGTGCAGCACGTATCCTTCTTCCGGAAGGCGATAGGTTTTCACCACCTCCAGGCCGCCGGGTGACCGCCATCGGTAGACCACCCGATCGGTCGCCCGCTCCACCTCCTCGTACAGCGCGTCGGCCCCTTCCCCCTGCTCGAGCAGCGCGGTGAGCGCCGCCCGGTCCAGCCCGGACGGTGCCCCCAACAGCTC
This sequence comes from uncultured Thermodesulfobacteriota bacterium, assembly GCA_964491375.1. GTDB lineage: Bacteria > Desulfobacterota > Deferrisomatia > Deferrisomatales > Deferrisomataceae > CAZBGL01. The sequence continues at coordinate 2,728 of CAZBGL010000339.1, forward strand.
CACGGGGGCCCCTCCCGCGCCGATCCGATCCCGGTATCCCTTCAGCTTGGCGCTGACCACCGCGCCGCCCAGATTGGAAAGCTCCACGCGCAGCTCCCGGTTCTCCAGCACCGTACGCCGGGCCGCCCGCTCCCGCACAGGGGGCTCGGCCGCCGGAGCCGCCGGGGCGGGAGGACGCGCCTCCGGCTTGGCGACGGGTTCGGACTTGGCCGTCTCCTGCGCGGGCCGTTGGGCGGGGCGCTTGGGGCCCACCCAGTACTGGAACGCGATCAAAACGGCCATGGAGAGCACCACGGCCAGAATGGTCCGTTTCAGTTCCATCGCTCTCTCTCGGGACGATACGGGTCGGGCACGGGATCGTACCCTCCCGGATGCCAGGGATGGCACCGTGCCAGTCGCCGAAGCGCAAGCCATCCCCCCCGCACGAAACCGTGCAGCCCAAACGCCTCCTGGGCATAGGCGCTGCAGGAGGGGTGGAAACGGCACCGGGGCGGGATCCAGGGCGAGACCACCGCCCGGTAGCACCCGATCAGTCCGGCCGCGAGCCTTGCAGCCAGCGATCCAACGCGTCGTCCAGCTCCTTGCACACCTCGGGCCACCCGAGCTGCGCCGCCCCCCTCCGGGCGATCACCACGCAGTCCACCGCCCGGTGGAACCGCCCCCTGTGCAACCGGAAGTATTCCCGCACAAGGCGCTTCACCCGGTTGCGCTCGTGGGCCTTGCCCACCTTCCGCGACACCGCCAGCCCCAACCGGCTGGGCTCCCGGTCCCGCGGAAGGACCACCACGGTGAAGTGTGGGGAGTGTCGGCGGATTCCGTGCTGGAAAACGCGTTCGTATTCGGACCGTTTCCGTATCCGGCATGCGCGGGGAAACGAGAACCGGCGGCTGCACCCTACTTCTTCGGGATCGTCACCGCCAGGCGCTTGCGGCCCTTCCGGCGGCGGCGGGCCAGAACCTTCCGGCCGTTGCGGGTGGCCATGCGCGCCCGGAACCCGTGGGTGCGCTTGCGCCGGATCCGGCTCGGGTTGTATGTGAGTTGCTGCATCGAAAAACCTCCTGGGGCTCTCGTCCATGGCCAACTCGGAAATCTTCCGGAAATGACAAACCTTAGGCCACCCGTCGAATCGGCGTCAAGGGCATTTTCCCGGTCCCCGGCATCCCCGGCGGTGTACGTGCACGTGCCGTTCTGCCGGTCCCGGTGCGCCTACTGTGCGTTCTACACCGGAGAGGACCTCCGCCGGGTCCCGGACTACCTGCGGGCCGTGGCGCTCGAGGCCGGCCTCCGGGCCGCGTCCGCCGGCACCCGGGCCGCCACCGTGTACGTCGGCGGGGGCACGCCCTCGGTACTCCGGCCCGCCGAGCTGGCCGGCCTGCTCGAAGCGGTCCGCCGTGCATGGGAGCCGGACCGAGAGGCCGAGATCACCGTGGAGGTGAACCCGGGCGCCGGAGCGGACTTCCGGGGGCTGCGCGCTGCGGGGTTCAACCGGGTGTCCGTGGGGGTGCAGGCCCTGGACGACCCGCTGCTCGCCCTCCTGGGCCGGCCCCACACGGCCGCTCAGGCCCGCGACGCCGTGGAGGCCGCCCGCCGGGCCGGCTTCGATCGCGTGTCCGCAGACCTGCTGGTGGGGGTTCCCGGTGTGCCGCCCATTCGGGTCGCGGAGTGGGTCCGGACCTTGGTCGCGGCCGGGGCCGACCATGTGTCCGTTTACGCGCTGGAACTGCATCCCGGCACCGAACTCCACGACCGAGCCGAACGCGGGGCCTGGAGCCCCCCTGCGGAACGGGAAGAAGAGGCCCAGTGGCTCGCGGCCGCCGACGCGCTCGAAGCGAGCGGCCTGCCCCTTTACGAGGTATCGAACTTCGCACGGCCCGGGGCGGCCTGCCGGCACAATCTGGCCTACTGGGAAGGCCGGCCCTACGTGGGGCTGGGGCCGGGCGCGCACAGCTACGACCCGGCCGGCGGCCCGTGGGGAACCCGCCGGTGGAACCGGCCGGGACTCGGCGCCTACGTGAGGGCTCTGAAACAGGGGCACCCCCCTCCGGGCGGAAGCGAACGACTCACCCGGGAGCAGGCCCTTCTGGAGGCGTTGTTCCTGTGGCTCCGGCGGCCCCTTCCGTGGACCGAGGGGGCGTGGTGGCGTTTTGGGGTGGATGCCCGCACGTTCCGCGACCTCTTGGACCCGCTTGTGGACCAGGGGGACCTGGACGAGACCCTTGCGCCCACGCGCCAGGGCATGCGCCGCGCCGACGGGTTGGCCGGATGGCTGTGGGAACGGCTCTGCCGCCCGTCCAGGAGCCGGCGTGAACCCCCGTCCAAAATGCGCTTTTCTTGACTCCCCCCGGAACCGTTGTTACGGTACGCCGCTAGCACTCAAAGGAAAAGAGTGCTAAAGCGAGGGATCATGATCGAGCCCATTCTGAGCGACCGAGACGAACGGATCCTGGGCGCGGTGGTGGAGGAGTACGTGCAGACCGCCGAGCCGGTGGGATCCCGGAACCTGGTGAAGAAGTACCGGCTGGGGATCTCGCCGGCCACGGTCCGCAACGTCATGGCGGACCTCGAGGAACTGGGGTTCCTGAGCCAGCCCCACACCTCGGCCGGACGCCAGCCCACCGATCTGGGCTACCGGTACTATGTGGACCACCTGATGCGGCCCCGGCCGCTCCCGGCCAACCGCCGCCGCCAGATCCGCCGCCGCATCGAACGCTCGGCCGAGCAGGCCCTGGAGGAACTGCTGGAGGCCACCTCCCGCGCGCTGTCCCAGGTCGCCCACCAGGTGGGCGTGGTCGTGGCCCCGCCGCTGGAGATGAGCGTCTTCCGGCACATCGATTTCGTGATGCTGCGGCCGGGCCGGGTGCTCGTGATCCTGGTGTCCCAGTCGGGGGTCGTGCACCACCGCCCCGTGGATGCACCCGAAGTGGACCGGCAGGCCGACCTGGATCGGATGGCCAACTACCTGAACACCTTGCTGGAGGGGCTTCCCCTCGTGTCGGTCCGGGAACGGATCCTGGCCGAGATGGAGGACGAACGGGCCCGGTACGACCGCATGCTGCGCCAGGCGCTCGAGCTCGGTTCCCGCGCCCTGGACAGGAGGCCATCCGAGGGCGACGTGTACGTGGGCGAACCGGTTCGGATCCTGGAGCAGCCCGAGTTCCGGGACTTCGAGAAGATGCGCCAGATCTTCGAGGCGTTCGAACGCAAGGGGATTCTCATCCGCATCCTGGACCGGGCCCTGTCCGGACCGGGCATCCAGGTGACCATCGGGGGCGAGAACCCCGTGCCCGACCTGAGGGAGTGCTCCATCGTGGCCCGCTCATACGGCCGCGGGGACCGGACCCTCGGCGCGGTGGGGGTGATCGGCCCCACCCGCATGCCCTATCCCGAGGTGATCGGTCTGGTGGAGTACACCGCCCGCATCCTGAGCGAGGTGCTGCAGAGGGGCTGACGGTCCCGGGTGCACCCGATCCCGGAGAATCTCTTCCTTCTCCATCTGGAAACACGGGAGGACGACGCCCATGGCGGATCGCGAACGGAATTCCACAACCCCGGTGGAGGAACCCCAGGAGGCGCCCCGGGATGACACCGAGGACCGGGGCAAGGGGGATCCGGCACCAGCCTCGGCCCCACCCGGTGCGGACGCGGCCTCCGGGCCGGGTCCGGAGGAGCTCCGGCGCCTCCTGGAGCAACGGGAAGCCGAGCTGGCCGAGACCAAGAACCGTTACCTCTACCTCGCGGCCGAGCTGGAGAACTACAAAAGAAGAGCGGAGCGACGACTGCGCGAGTCCCTCGACTTTGCGTCCGAGCCCCTGCTCAAGGACCTGCTGCCCGTGCTCGACAACCTGGAGCGGGCGGTGGCCCATGCGAGGGAGGCCGGGCCGGAGGCGCACGATGCGCTGGTTGAGGGGCTGGACCACGTGATCCAGCAGTTCCACGACGTGCTCGCGCGCCACGGCGTGGAACCCGTGCCCGGCGAGGGCGAGCGGTTCGACCCCAACGTGCACGAGGCCGTGACCCAGGTCCTTGGCGAACGGGACGGGCGGGTCCACGAGGTGTACGAAAAGGGTTACCGTCTCAAGGGCCGGCTCCTGAGGCCGGCCAAGGTGGCGGTGACCAAGGTTGCCCCGACCTCGAGCGATGGTTAATGTACAGCCGGTTTCCGGGCCGGGAGCCCGGGGCATCTCCCACCATTAAGGAGGCGATACGATGGGCAAGATCGTTGGCATCGACCTGGGCACCACCAACAGCGTGGTGGCCGTGGTGGAGGGCGGTGACCCGGTGGTCATCGCCAACGCCGAGGGGAGCCGCACCACCCCCAGCATGGTGGCGATCACCGAGGACGGGGATCGGCTGATCGGGCAGGCGGCCAAGCGCCAGGCCATCACCAACCCCGAGAACACGGTGTTCGCCATCAAGCGCCTGATCGGACGGAAGTACACCGACCCCGAGGTGGAGAAGGACAAACAGATGGTCCCCTACAAGATCGTGGAGGGGCCGAACGGGGACGCATGGGTGGAGATCCGGGGCAAGAAGTACAGCCCGGCCGAGATCTCGGCGTGGATCCTCCAGAAGATGAAGCAGACCGCCGAGGACTACCTGGGCGAGGAGGTCAAGGAGGCGGTGATCACGGTGCCCGCCTACTTCAACGACAGCCAGCGGCAGGCCACCAAGGACGCGGGCCGAATCGCCGGCCTGGACGTGAAGCGGATCATCAACGAGCCCACGGCCGCCGCACTGGCCTACGGGCTGGACAAGAAGGGGGAGCGCAAGATCGCCGTGTTCGACCTGGGGGGCGGCACGTTCGACATCTCGATCATGGAGATCGGGGAGGGCGAGTTCGAGGTCAAGGCCACGAGCGGCGACACCTTCATGGGCGGGGAGGACTTCAACAAGCGGATCATCGACTACCTGGCCGACGAGTTCAAGAAGGAGCAGGGCATCGATCTGCGCAACGACCGCATGGCCCTGCAGCGGCTCAAGGAGGCGGCCGAGAAGGCCAAGATGGAACTGTCCACCATGACCGAGACCACGGTCAACCTGCCGTTCATCACGGCGGACCAGAGCGGTCCCAAACACCTCAACATCCGGCTCACCCGGGCCAAGGTGGAGCAGCTCTGCGCCGATCTCATCGACAAGCTGGAGGGCCCCTGCCGCCAGGCCCTGAAGGACGCGGGCCTGTCGCCCTCCCAGATCGACGACGTCATCCTGGTGGGCGGCATGACCCGGATGCCCAAGGTGCAGGAGCGGGTGGAGCAGATCTTCGGCCGCAAGCCCCACAAGGGCGTGAACCCCGACGAGGTGGTGGCCGTGGGCGCGGCGATCCAGGCCGCGGTGCTCGCCGGCGAGGTCAAGGACGTGCTGCTCCTGGACGTGACCCCGCTCAGCCTGGGCATCGAGACCCTGGGCGGCGTGTTCACCAAGATCATCGAGCGCAACACCACCATCCCGTGCCGGAAGAGCCAGATCTTCTCCACGGCCGAGGACAACCAGACCGCGGTGTCGATCCACGTGCTCCAAGGTGAGCGCGAGATGGCCCGCGACAACAAGACCATCGGACGGTTCGAGCTCGTGGGCATCCCGCCCGCACCCCGGGGTGTGCCCCAGATCGAGGTCACGTTCGACATCGACGCCAACGGGATCCTGAACGTGTCGGCCAAGGACCTGGCCACGGGCAAGGAGCAGTCGATCGTGATCAAGGCCTCCTCGGGCCTGTCCGAGGAGGAGATCCAGCGCATGATCAGGGATGCCGAGGCCCACGCCGAGGAAGACCGCCGCAAACGGGAGCTGGCCGAGGAACGCAACAAGCTCGACGGCTTGGTCTACTCCACGGAAAAGAGCCTCAAGGAGTTCGGCGACAAGATCGATGCAGCCAGCCGGGGCGACATCGAAAACGCGCTGTCCGAGGCCAAGGAGGCCCTGAAGGGCGACGACATCGGCCGGATCAAGGCCGCGTTCGACCGCCTCACCCAGGCGTCCCACAAGCTGGCCGAGGAGATGTACCGGAAGACCGCGGCCCAGCAGGGCACGGACCAGCAGGCCGCGGCATCGGGAGGCTCCTCCGGCGGGGGGGACGAAGGAGTGGTGGATGCCGATTTCGAGGAGGTGAAGTGAGCCCGTCTCCGGAGGCTGAAGGGGACCCGACGTCGGGTCCCCTTTTTTTGTGCCGTGCGGGTCCGGGCCGCGCTTGACCCGGCAGGGCGGTTGCGGTAGGGTAGCATTCGGCGTTCTCTGGGTGCGCCGGTGCACGGCAGTTTCCAATCGGCCGAGGACGAGGAGGAGAGGTTGCCGGAGCCCTCTCCTTTTTTTGTTCGTTCCGCCCCGGACGCGAGCGCCCGGTTCCACCCCTCCGGCTGAGGAGTCACGGCTTTCATGTTCTCCCCCCTCGTCATCCGAAACATCCGGTGCCCGTATCCCATCGTCCAAGGAGGCATGGGCGTGGGGGTCTCCCTGGCCCCGCTGGCCGGGGCGGTCGCCCGGGCCGGCGGGATGGGTACCATCTCCAGCGCCTGCCTGGACCGGCTCGTGGGCCGCCGAATGGGCCGCCCCGTGGGGGCCCGCGAGGCCGCCGCCATCGAGGTGGCCGAGGCCAAAACCGGGTCCGGGGGCGGCCCGGTGGCCATGAACGTCATGGTGGCCATTCAGGAAGCCTTTGCCGACTCGGTGCTCGGCGCCATGGACGGGGGGGCGGACGCCATCGTCTCCGGGGCGGGGCTCCCCCTGAACCTCCCCGCCGTGGCGGCCCGACATCCCCGGGCCAGCGAGGTGGCCCTGATCCCCATCGTGTCGTCGGCCCGGGCCCTCCGGATCCTGTGCAGACGGTGGAAGGCCCATGGCCGGCTGCCGGACGCCGTGGTGGTGGAGGGGCCCTTGGCCGGGGGCCACTTGGGATGGAAGCGCCCCGAAGAGGTGCACGACCCCCGGCATCGGCTGGAGAACCTAGTGGACGAGGTGCTGGAGGAGGCCGGCCGTCACGGCGGATTCCCCGTGATCGCCGCCGGAGGGGTGTACGACCGGGCCGACATCGAGGCCATGCTCTCACGGGGTGCAGCCGGGGTGCAGATGGGCACCCGCTTCCTCGCCACCCGGGAGAGCAGCGCCTCGCAGGCTTACAAGGAAGCCGTGGTTCGCTGCCGGGCCTCGGACATCGAGGTCGCCGTGGAACCCGGAAGCCCCTGCGGGCTCCCGTTCCGGGTCCTCCGCCACTCCCCCATGTACCGCCAGGTACGGGAGGGGGCCCGAGGGGCCCGGTGCGACAAGGGATACCTCCGGATCGGCGGATCCTGCCCGGCTGCATCCCGGCCCGACCGGTATTTCTGCATCTGCAACGGCCTGTTGAGCTCCGCCGGCTACGACCCCGAAAAGGAGCCGCCCCTGTACACCGTGGGGGCCAACGCCCACCGGGTGGACCGGATCCTGTCCGTGGCCGAGCTCATGGCGGAACTGGTGGGCGCGGCCATGCCGGCGGCGGCCTGCGCGTAGCAGGGCTCAGAACAGCACGTCCCCGAAGCTCGCGTGCACGATGGACTGCAGACGGCTGGTGGCCTCCAGGGCGTGCCGGAGCAGGTAGCGTTCCTGGATGGGAAGGGCCTGTGGGTTGACGTAGTGGTCCACCGGCTGGCCGCGCCGGATCTTCTCGGCCTGGGCACGGAGCAGGAAGTGGAAGAGGGTTCGGTACGCCGTGCGGATGAACTCGGCCTCGTCCCGGGGGATCGCCCCCTTCTGCGCCAGGGCCCCGATCCGCTCCACGGTGGACGTGGCGGTCACGCCGTGGCGCAACGCCAGGATGCGGGCGCACTCCACCACGAACAAGAGCCCCGAGCGCTTGAGGTCCATCTCGCCCTTGTGCGGACCGGTTCGCTCGGTCACGAAGTTCTTGAACAGGGTCAAGGGCACCTTGTGGTGGGACGCCTCGGCGTACAGGCTTCGCAACAGCTGGAAGTTCTCCTGGATGCCCCGGGTGATGAACGCCCGCAGCCCCCGGGCCAGCGAGGCGTCGCCCCAGATGGGCACGAAGTCGTAGAACAGGGTGGAGTACCGGATGGCGTTGGCGTTGGGGTTGGCAAACCAGCCCAGCACCTGCTGCTTCCACTCGGACACCGGCTTGCGCCACACCGGGTTGGTGCTCATCACGTACCCGCGGCAGAGCGGAAACCCCACGCGCTCCAGCGCCTCGCTCACCCGCCCCGCTAGATCCATGAAATACGGCTCCACCCGGTGCCACGCCTCCACGGGGTAGTCGGCCAGGATCATCCCGTGGTCCTGGTCCGTCACGAAGTGGTTCTCCCCCCGGCCGTGGCTGCCCATGACGATGAAGCAGAACGGAACGGGCGGCGTGCCCCGGCCCTCCCTTTCCATCTCCGCCAGGGCCAGCTCCAGCACCCGCCGGTGGATGTCCCGGTTGATGTGGGACAGAATCCGGCTCACCTCGTCCGCCGGCACGCCCTCGTCCAGCAGCCCGATGCACACCGATCGCACCTGTTCCGCGGCCTCCCCCACCTCCTCCAGGCGCTGCGCACCCTCGATGCGCTCCACCAGATCCAGGGTCCCGTGGGAGCCCAGGGCCATGAGCTCCCGCATGGAGACCAGGCCCACGAGCCGGCCTCCGTCCACCACCGGCAGGTGCCGGATCCGGTGCCGCCGCATCACCCCCAGGGCCTTGTACACGTAGGCATCCGGCGATAGCGTGATCACCGGTGCCCCCATGACCTCGTCCACCGGCGTGGTGTCCGGATCCCGGCCCGGGGCCATGACCTTCTGGACCAGATCCTTCTCGGTCACGATCCCCCGCAGCACCGCCCCCTCCACGATGACCACCGAGCTGGTGCCCCCCTCCCCCATGGACCGGGCCGCCCGGCGAACCGTGGCTCCTGCGGGCAGGGTGAGCACGGGCGTGCTCATCACCTCGGCCACCCGCTTGCGGAACGCAAACGACTCCGCCCGTCCCACCACGGGTGCCTGCCGGGCCTGCGCCCGGATCTCCTCGAACAGGTCCTCCAGGCGGCGCGCCATGGTGGCGGCCAGGACCGACCCCACCGCAGGATGCTGCTTCATCAGCCGGCGGAGGGTGTCCGCCCGGATCTCGAGCAGCTCTCCGGGTTCCACGATCCGGGCCGAGGCGGGAAACGGCTCGGTCGTGAACACGGTGAGCCACCCCACCAGTTGCCCCGGACGGGAAAGGCTCACGGCCCGCTCGTCGTCCGGGGGGCCGACCAGGATCTCCGCGGAGGCCGAGATCAGGTAGTACACCTGATCAGGGGGGCCTTCGCCCTGGCGGAAGAGGTACTCGCCCGCCCGCACCGTCCGCCTCCGCACGGCCTTCCCCAGATCCTCGCGGGCGTCGGCCGGAAGAGCCCGAAGTTGGGGAATCCCCTGGAGAAGCACGTCCAGGTCGTTCATGGCGGGTCCCCACGCCCCCCGGTGAGATCCAGGGCCTCGAGCCGGGCCTTCACCTCCGGGTCTTCTGGAGACACAACCAGGGCCCGGCGGTACCACGTGCGCGCCGCCCCCAGATCCCCGGCCAGCACCGACGCGGCACCCGCGTCCCGGGCGATGCGGGTGCGGAGTCGCCTGGAGAGCCCCGGCACCTGCCAGGCGGTGCGAAGCCACGCCAGAGCGTCGGCGGGATCCCGGCCCAGGGACACGTGGACGGCCGCCAGTTCCACCAGAACCGCCGCGTAAACCGGCCGGGCCGTGCCCCCTTCGGCCCGCTCCAACAGATCCCGGGCCGCCTCCAGGGCGCGCACGGCGCGGTCCGGCTGGCCGCTGGCGACCGCCTCCCGGGCCTCCAGGATCCTCCGGGCCACCGTGTCCGCAAGGGCCCGGGCGGCCTCGTTCTCCCGCAGGGCCCGGCGGTGTCCCACCCACGTCCCTGCGAGCGCCCCGGCCGCCACCACGGCCGCCCACACCAACAGCCAGCGCCGTACCCGTGCTGGGCCGGCGGGTTTCTCCGTGTCGATCCGCTCGGTATCCACACGTCAGATGCTACGGAGCCCCCGGTGGGGTGTCAATCGCCCTTCTCCCCGGGCCGAACGGCCCCTGCAGGGGCTTTTCACAGGCGTCGTTTTGAGATAAGGTTTGAATTTCACGCGGCATACCGACGTTTTTTTCTTCCCGCCAGGGGACGAGGTCCTTGCGATGAGCCGAAAACCCAAGATCCTCGCCGTGGACGACGAGCCGAACATCCTTTTGTCCCTGGAATACATCCTGGAACAGGAGGGCTACGACGTCCACGTAGCCCGGGACGGGGACGAGGCCCTGGAAGTGGCCCGGAGGATCCGCCCGGACCTCGTCCTCTTGGACGTGGCCATGCCCCGGAAGGACGGGTACGAGGTCTGCCGGATCCTGCGACAGAACCAGGACCTGGCCGGCACCAAGGTGGTGATGCTCACCGCCAAGGGGCAGCCCCTGGAGAGAAAGAAGGGTCTGGAGGTGGGGGCGGACCTCTACGTCACCAAGCCCTTCAGCACCGACGACCTCCTGGACAAGATCCGCAGGGTGCTCTCTGGATGAACCCGCATCCGCTCTCCAGACGCCGGAGCATCCGGCGCCGCATCCTGGGCACGTTCCTCGGGCTGGCCGTCCTGCCGTTCTGCGCCACCCTGGGGCTCCTGTTCTTTCTGACCCGACACGATGTGGAGACGATCCGCGCCCAGCGGCTGGCCGCCGAGGCCCGGCTCCTTTCGGAACTCCTGGAGGCGCGGGTCGAAAGCTACGTGCAGACCGCCGTCAACCTGTCGGCGCTGCCCGAGGTGCGGGCCCACCTCGCCGGAAAGGGGCCGTTCCCCCACGCGGTGGTCTCCACGGCCCGGCGGCTCCTCCCCTCGATCCGGAGGATCGACATCGTCGGTTCCGAGGGCGCGGGCCCCGGATCTCCGGTGGGCCCGGGGCAGGGCCTGGGGGTGTGGGCCGAGGACGACCGCCTGGTGCTCCGCAGCCCGGTGACCGACCCCCAGGGTCGGTGGCTTGGAACCCTGGCGTTGGAACTCGAACTGAGCCGCCTCCGGGACGACGTGGACTGGTTCCGCTCCGGCGAGGCGGGCCGGGCCGTTTTGTTCGACTCCGACGGCCGAAAGCTGGCCGGCCCGGAAGATGTGCCCCTCCCCCCGTCTCCCCCGGACCGTGCCGGCTGGTTGAGCTTTACCGCCCAGGGGGATGCGTTCACCGCGGGGGTGGCCCCCCTCTCCGTCGGCCCCGGGGGGGGGCAGGACTGGTACGTGGCCGTGGTGGAGCCGTCGGCCGCCCTGCTGGAGCCCTTCTATTCCGTGGTGCGGCAGGTGGGACTGCTGCTGTTCGTGTTGATCGCGGTGACCACAGCCCTGGCCTGGCGCACGGCGGACCAGTTTCTCCGGCCCCTGCTGCGCATCCGCGACGGCGCCGAGATCGTGTCCCGGATCAATCCGGACCACCGGATCGATGTCCATACCGGCGACGAACTGGAGGAACTGGCCGAGGCGTTCAACCGGCTGGCCTCCAGCGTGTCCGCCCACCAGAAGGGTCTGGAGGATCGCATCGCCGAGACGACCCGGCACCTCCAGGAGGAGCGCAACCGCTTGGCCGCCGTGCTGCGCACCATGCGGGAGGGCGTGGTGGTGGCCAACCTGGCCGGCGAGGTGGTGCTCATGAATCCGCGGGCCCGTCTGACGCTGGGCCAGGGACCCGGCGCGGGCATCGGCTCCGCCCTGACCCGGCTCCTTCCTGCCGACCGGGTGTCGTTCTACCTGAGGCGGCTCCGCAAGCTGTGGGACGAGGGTCGGGAAGCCCTGGAGGACGTGGTGCTCCCCCTGGAGGGCGGCCCCCTGGTCAAGGGGACCTTGGCCGCGGTCCCGGGACCGGGCGGTGAACTGGCGGGGTTCCTCCTCGTGTTCCGGGAGTCCGGGCTGGACCCGGAGGAGAACCGTGCCGACGATACGCTCCGGCAGATGCCCGAGCTCCTGAAGGGTCCGGTGGCCAATGCCCGGGCCCTGCTGGAAACCCTGGAACGACACCCCCGCATGTCCGAGGCCAAGCGGCGGGCTTTCATGGAGGCCCTCCAGGAGGAACTGGGCCGGCTGGGGGAAAGGCTCCGGGCGGCCGAGGAGGCGGCGGCCGTGGTGGCCGGCGCGAAGTGGGAGATGGTCCCGGCCGACCCGAGGGCCCTGCTCGGCGAGGCCGTCTCCCTGGTGCCCGGGGCCTACGTGGAACTCCTGGCCGAAGAAGGCCCCTCCCCTCGGGTCCTGGTGGAACCGTTCCTCTGGGTGGCCGCCCTGTCCACGGCCCTCCGGTGGCTTGCGGAACGCACCACGGGCTGGAACCCGGTCAGGGCTGCCATCGAGGTGGGCGACGACGCGGTGGTCACGGTCTTTCGCCTGGAACCGGCTGCGGACCTGGACATGGCCGAACTGGAAGAACTCGAGATCCGGCCCCAGGGGGAGCGGCCCTTCACCCTCGGGGAGGCCGTGCGGCGCAACCGCGGCGAGATCTGGCTGCGGCGAGGGGAAGGGTACGTGGAGGTGTGCCTGGGGCTGGAGAGGGCCGCCCTGGCGGTGCAGGAGGGCGCCGTGACTGGCCTCCTAGACGACCAGCCCGAGTTCTACGACTTCGACCTCTTTCTGCCCCGGCCGGCCCTGGAGGGCGAGGCCCTGCTGGAAACCCCCCTCGTCGACCTGGAGTACGTGGTGTTCGACACCGAGACCACGGGACTCAGGCCCTCCAAGGGTGACCGGATCGTCAGCCTCAGCGCGGTGCGCATCCGGGGGGGGAAGATCGTCTCCGGCAGCGTGTTCCACACGCTGGTCAACCCCGGCCGGCCGATTCCCCCGGAGGCCACCCGCATCCACGGCATCTCGGACGAGGACGTGGCAGACGCCCCGGCCCTGGCCGACGTGCTCCCCCGGTTCTACGAGTTCGTGGGCAGGGCCGTGCTCGTGGCCCACAACGCCGCGTTCGACAAGCGTTTCCTGGACCTTGCGGCGCGCGAGGCCCGCATGCCCCTCCTGGAGAACCCCATCCTGGACACCCTGTTCCTCTCGTACGGGCTCCACCCGGCGTTCGAGGGCCACAACCTGGACGCCATCGCCCAGAGGCTCGGGATCGTCCCAGAGGACCGGCACACCTCCCTGGGGGACGCCCGAACCACGGCGGCCGTGTTCCTGAAACTGATCCCGCTGCTCGAGACCCGGGGGATCCAGACCCTGGGCCAGGCCAAGGCGTTCTGCGACCGGATGCTCCTGCTCCGGTGGCAGTCCTCTCGATTCTAGGAGGACGGCATGTACCGCGGCGACCGCGGTCTGGGCGCCCTGTTCGTCGTCGGCGCGCTCACGTTCTTCTCGCCCCTGGTGCTCCTCTGGAACCGCCCCGTGAGCGTCGGGGGGATCCCCCTGCTCCCCGCCTACCTGTTCGGCGTGTGGGCGGTCCTGATCGCGTTGGTCCCTCTGGCCCTGCGGAGGGGGCGGTGAACCGCACCGTATGGGCGGCCCTGCTGGGCCTGTCCTACGTGTTGGGTCTGTTCGGCCTGGCGTTCGCCACGGACCGGGCCCGCCGCCGGGGATGGAGTCCCGTGGACCATCCCCTCGTGTACAGCCTCTCTCTGGCCGTGTACTGCACGGAGTGGACCTTCTACGGCAGCGTGGGCCGCGCCGCCTCCAAGGGACTGGGCTTCCTGCCCATCTACCTGGGCCCCACCCTGGTCTTCTTCCTGGCGCCCGTGGTGTTGCGCCGGGTGGTCTCGTACTGCCGTGCCCAGGGCGCCACGAGCGTACCCGACCTGCTCGAGGCCCTGTACGGCCGGGGAACGACCCTGGGCACCCTGGCCACCGTGATCCTGGTGGCCGGCGTGACCCCCTACATCGCCCTGCAGCTCAAGGCCGTGGGCCACACCTTCGAGCTCCTCACCGGCAGGGGTCCGGCCGTGGGCCTCCTGGACGACGCCGCCCTGTGGGCCGCCCTGGCCCTGGGGCTGTTTGCCGTGCTCTTCGGGGCCCGGAGCCTGGTGGCCAGCGAGCGCCACGAGGGCATGGTGGCGGCCGTGGCGTTCGAGAGCGCCGTGAAGCTGGCTGCGTTCCTGGTCCTGGGCGCCTACGTCACCTGGGGCATCGGTGGCGGCCTCTCCCGCATCTTTCGCCGGGCCCTGGAGGCTCCGGATCTGGCCCGGATCCTCGTGCTCGGGGAAGGGACCACGTTTTCCGAGTGGACCACGTTGGGCGTGCTCTCGGCCGCGGCCGTGGTGCTGCTCCCTCGGCAGTTCCACATGCTGGTGGTGGAGAACGTGCGCGAAGAACACCTGCGGCCGGCCGCGTGGATCTTCCCCTGCTACATGCTCCTCATGAACCTGTTCGTGTTGCCGGTGGCCCTGGTGGGACTCCTGGAAGACATCCCGGGTTCCCCGGACTACTTCCTGATCACCCTGCCGCTGCGCGAGCAGCGCACCACGCTGGCGGCCCTGGCGTTCCTCGGGGGGTTCTCCGCCGCCGCGAGCATGGTGATCGTGTCCTCGGTGGCCCTGGCCACCATGATCCTGCACCACCCGGGGATCGCCCTCTTGGG
>CAZBGL010000340.1:0-3620 GCA_964491375.1 uncultured Thermodesulfobacteriota bacterium
GAACGTCTTGTCCAGCTTGGCCATGTGCCCCCCGATGGACGGCGCCTTGTCCACCAGGTACACCTTGAACCCCGCCGTCGCCAGGTCCAGCGCCCCCTGGATCCCGCTGATCCCCCCGCCCACGATCATCACGTCGCCGAATTCCCGGTCGCCGAAGATCCGGGCAATCTGCTCGATCCGCTTGTTCGCCGCGTTGCTCACCTGAACTCCCTCGACAAATGGAATGAAAGAACCGAACGAACGGGCCTGGATACGGACCGGCTCAGGTCACCGCCTGGAGGATCTCGGTCACGTCCCGCACCTCCAGCGGCTGGTCCTCGGGCAGGGACAGGCGGCTGTCCTCGAAGTTCGTGATGCAGTACGGGCAGAACGTGGCCAGCACGCCGGCACCGGCGTCCACGGCCTGGCCCACCCGGAGGTCGGAGAACCGCTCGCCCTTGGGGGTGTCCATCCAGATCCGGCCGCCGCCCCCGCCGCAGCAGAGGCTCTCGTCGTGGTGGTCGGCCATCTCCACGAGCTCCACGCCGGGGATGCGCCGCAGGAGCTCCCGGGGCGCGTCGTACACCCCGTTGTGGCGGCCCAGGTAACAGGGGTCGTGGTACGTCACCCGGGCCTCGAACGAGCCCTCGATCCGGAGCCTCCCGGAGTCCACGAGCTCCAGGAGCAGCTCGGAGATGTGTACCACCTCGAACCGCACCATGAACTCCGGGTACTCGTTCTTGAACGTGTGGTAGCAGTGGGGCGAGGACACGATCACCCGCTTCACGCCCCGGTCGATGAACGCCTTGATGTTCTGGCGGGCCAGGCGCTTGAACAGGTCCTCGTCCCCGGCCTTGCGGATGCTCTCGCCGCAGCAGCTCTCGTCCGCCCCCAGGATGCCGAACCCCACCCCGGCCTTCTGGAGGAGCTTGGCCGTGGCCGTGGCCACCTTGCGCAGCCGGCGGTCGTAGCTGAGGTAGCACCCGGTGAAGTAGAGGTATTCCGTGCCCTCCTCAAAGGGCTGGACCCCCAGGCCCTCGGCCCAGGCGGCCCGGTCCTCGCGGGGCTCGCCGAAGGGGTTGCCCTGGGTGCTCAGGTTGCCGCTCACGGCGCGCACGGGCCGGACGTTGGCCGGGAACACCCCGTACTCCGTGGCGATCCGGCGAAGCGCCATGCCCGACCGGATCTGCTGCACGTCCCGGGGGCACCGGCTGGGACACATGCCGCACGTGGTGCAGCGCCAGATCTCCTCGTTCTCGATCTCGGTCATGCCGAAGGCGGCCTGCCGGACGATCCGGCGCATGCTGAACGGCCGCACCCGGTTCCAGGGGCAGACCACGTCGCAGGTGCCGCACTGGAAGCAGTACTGGAACGCCTCGCCCCCCTCGGACAGGATCAGGTCCCGTATCTCTCGGTAGTCGGCTACGTTTTCCATCTCAGCCCTTGTTCGCGATGCGGGCGATCGCGTCGATCACCTTGTCCAGTCCGTACTCGTCGGCCAGCGCCTCGATGCCGATCTCGAGCGCGTCGCGCTCCTCTTCCTCGGGCACCGGCACCTCCTCTTCGCGCTCCTCGTAGATGAGCGCCCCCGGCCGGCACACCTGCACGCACACCGGCTCCTTCAGGGGCGGGGTGGACTCGCACATGTCGCACTTGAGCGGCAGGCCCGAGTCCGGCTCCTTGAAGTAGTCCCGGCAGGGGCAGATGTTCCCGCAGAACGCGCACTCGGGATACTCCTTGCCCTGCAGGATGTAGGTGTGGCGCCCCGCGCATTCGGCCGGCGTGTAGGCCACGGACCGGATGGGGAAGTAGATGTCGTTGAGCTCGTCGAACACCACCTTGATCCGGGTCCGGGCCGGGTTGGCGCTGCTGTACCGGGGCTTGGCGTGGAACGCCGAGCACGCCAGTTCGCACGCCCGGCACCCGATGCACTTGGCGGGATCCACCTTGATCGTCTTGATGACCCGTTTTTCCGTCTTTCCGCTCGTCGTCATGACCGGCTCCGTCGTTGGTGGGTTCCGGCATCACACCGGCACGTCCTCGAACACCGGCTCCACGTCGTCCTCCGACAGGATGCCGCGCCGGACGAGGTCCTCGGCCACGTCCTCGAGTTCCAGCTTCTGGAGCGTGCCCACGGTGGGGATGCCGTCCTGGGTCCAGCCCTTGAAGGTGTAGTAGTCGCTGAGGACCTTCTGCTCCTTCTCCGGGTCGCGGATCTGCCAGTGATCCTCGGGCGGCTTCTCGTCCTTGCGGCGAAGTCCCCGGCGCACGTTGATGGCCCGGATGAGGTTGCGGTTCCTCCGGGCGATGTTCCACAGCTCCTTGGGCGTGAGCTCCAGCCCGGCGGCCGCCGCGATGAACTTGGGCAGGTTGTAGATGTGGAACGGCGGCTGTCCCCCGAACTGCCCCCGGAACGACGACAGGAACGCGCACATCCCGATGGCGTCGTCGATGTAGTGCATGGTCTCGTTCCAGTCGCAGATGTGGACCGCGGCCTCCAGGGGCAGGTGCGTCCGGGGTTCCCACTCCAGGAACCACTTCTTGAACCGCTCCGGCGCGGCCTCCCACTTCTTCACGAACTCGGCCCGCTCCTTCTTGTCGGCGATGGGCACCTGGGGGAAGGACCCCTCGATCTGGGTGATGTTCATCTTCTCCCCGGTGGCGTACATGAGGAAGTAGGGGAAGTTGATCATCTTGAGCTTGATGGGCACCTGCTCGTGCTTCTTCATGGTGTTGTGATCGTATTTCTCGGCGCCCCGGCCGATCTGGCGGGCGGCATGGTACACCCCGTTGGCCAGGGCGTCCCCCACCCCCTCGCGCCGCACGATCTTCTCCACCAGGTAGAAGAACCGCTCGCCGTTGTCCTCGGGGAAGCCCGGCAGGTCCTCGTCGGTGAGGATGCCGGCCTCGTACAGCTCGACCGCGAAGGCCAGCACCTGGGGCGTGGAAAACCCGTCCAGGCCGTAGGCCTGGGTCACGCCCAGGATGTCGTAGTTGAAGTCCAGCTCCTTGTACGCGGCCATGGCGTAGGTGAGCTTGCTGTAGCACTTCTGGAAGTAGGGCTCCCGACCCGGCACCTTGATGGCCTGGTGGCAGTCCTTGGGGCAGTTGTAGCAGCCGGTCCAGCGCAGCCGCACGCTTTCGCTGATCTTCTTCCAGCGCTCCTCTCGCTCCTTGTTCCAGAAGCCCTTGATCCGCTTGCGGGCGTTGCCCCAGGCGAAGTTGTTGACGTGGAACTCCTCGTCGTCCTCGTGGGCCATGATGTCGCCGGTGAACGGGTTGTCGGCGATGTCGTAGAACATCTTGATGGACAGGTCGAAGATCTCCTGGGGTTTGGCGAGCTGGATGTCCTTCGTGCCCCGCACGGCGATGGCCTTGAGCCGCTTCGAGCCCATGACCGCGCCCACGCCCCGCGACGCGCTGGCGCTGGCGTGCTCGATGGTGGCCAGGTACACCCGGTTCTCCCCCGCCAGCCCGATGGCCGCCACCTGGATCTCGGGGATCCCCAGCTCCTCGCGGATCATCCGGGTGGTGGTCTGGGGGCTCTTGCCCAGCAGGTGCCGGGCGTCCCGGAGTTCCACCTTGTCGTTGTGGATCCACAGGTACACCCACTCCGGCGCCTGGCCCTTGAACACGATCTG
>CAZBGL010000341.1:0-7722 GCA_964491375.1 uncultured Thermodesulfobacteriota bacterium
AGGAGGAGAGCCCCATGGGGATTGCGACTTTGCGCGTACCGACCTTTACGGTCGGCCCGGCTCCCAATAGGAGGAGAGCCCCATGGGGATTGCGACCGGGCTCCAGGGTCGTCTCGGCAGGGGGGAGGGACGCGGGAGCGCCGGGAGGGGCGAGGGGGATAGGATGAACGGCTGGCTGGGTGCCCTGCGCTGGTTCCGCGTGCGGTGCATGCTGCGGTGCACGGCCGAGCCTCCCGAGGGGGCGAGGGTGCCGGCCTACCGGGTGATGGAGTCGGTGCGCAAGGGCGTGGCCCGGGAGGCCGGGACGGCTCCGCCCGACTTTTTCCACGTGCAGGGCCGCGGCCTGGGATACGCGGCGGCCCGAGGCGACCGGGTGCCGGTGGCGTTCTTCTTCTGCACGGCCCCGGCCGAGGCCGCCGAGGCGTGGCGGCGCGGGCTGGAACGGTGGTTCGCCCCCGGCGGGCAGGGCCGCAACTTCGAGATCGTCGACCTGGGCCCGGTGGAGGCCCGTTCGTACCGGGTGCTGCTGGACGAGGGGCCGGCCATGCCCCCGCAAGGGGAGGTGTGCCTGGAGTTCCTCATGCCCGTGCCGTTCCGGCCGGGGCCGGGCAAGCCCCGCGAGCACCTGGATGCACGGGGCCTGGGGGCGCTGCTCGGGGCCCGCGTGCGGCGCCTGTTCGGCACGGCCCCCGAGACCGACGGGGCGTGCCAGGGGCTTTCGGTGCTGTCGCACTACTGGCGCTACGTGAAGCAAGGCCACGCGTCGGGCTCGCAGCGGGGCGAGGCCCAGTGGGTGAAGGGGTGCGCGGGCCGGCTGTACCTGCGGGGCCGCCTGGAGGGGATCGCGCCCCTCGTGACGCTTTGCCGCGAGCTCCACGCGGGCCCAAAGCTGTCGAACGCCCAGGGCTACTACCGGGTGCTCCCGTCGGCCCCGCCGTACTTCGCACCGGCCCTGGCCGGCGCGCAGGGCGTGGCCGCGGCGTGCCGCGACGTTCTGGCCCGCCACGACGGCGCGGCCGCCCAGCTCGTCCGGGAGCCGGGCGGGCGGTTCGACGAGGCGTCCTTTGCCGCCGCCCTGGCCGGGGAGTTGCGCGCGGGCACGTACCGGCCCGAGCCCCACGCGGCGTTCTGCGTGGCCAAGCCCGACGGGTCGGAACGGCTGGTGGAACGGCCGGCGTACCGCGACATGGTGGTGTACCGGCACCTGCTGCGGATCCTGTCGCCCGTGTTCGACCGGATGTTCGAGGAGGGCTCGGTGGGGTTCCGCAAGGGCCGCTCCCGCCACCGGGCGGCCCGCATGGTGGAGCGGGCCCTGGCCGACGGCTACCGGTACGTGGTGGAGTCGGACATCGAGGACTTCTTCCCCTCGGTGGACCTGGGACGGCTCGAGACCCTGCTGGACGGGTGCATCCCGGCCGCGGACACGGCCCTGCGCCGGGTCCTCCACACGGTGCTGTGGAACGGGTACGTGCTGAACGGCCGGTTCCACCCGCGGGAGCGCGGCCTCCCCCAGGGGAGCCCCCTGTCGCCCCTTCTGGCCAACCTGTACCTGGACGCCTTCGACGAGGCCCTGCAGGCCGCCGGGGTCCGGCTGGTCCGGTACGCGGACGACTTCGTGGTGATGGCCCGTACCCGGCGGGACGCGGAGCGGGTGCTCCTGCAGGCCGAGGCGTGCCTGGAACACCTGGGCCTGGCGCTCAACCGGGCCAAGACGGCCATCCGGGACGCGGGCGAGGGGTTCGAGTTCCTGGGGGTGCGGTTCGGGGAGGACGGCGTGCGGGTGCTGCCCGAGGACGCGTCGGCCGCCCGGCGGGTGCGCAAGCCCCTGTACGTGACCGAGCCGTACGTGTTCCTGGCCCTGGACGGCGAGGCCCTGGAGGTGCGGCGCCGCGGCGAGGTGGTCCGGTCGCTGCCGCTGCGAAGGCTCAGCGAGGTGGTGGTGCTGGGCAGCGCGGTGCTCTCCACGGCCCTGGTGGGCCGGTGCGTGCGCATGAAGATCCCGTTCGTGATCGGCTCGGGTACCGGGTACCACATGGCCACGGTCCGGCCCGAGTCCAAGCGGCACTACGAGGTGGCCCACCGGCACGCCGGCCGCTTCGAGGCCCTGTCGGAGACCGAGCGGCTGGTGATCGCCAAGGCGTTCGCCGCGAGCAAGCTGCGCAACTACGCGGCCTGGTTCCGCAGGGCCCGCGTGGCGGGCTCGTGCACCGATGCCGCCGAGCTCGACGCGGCCGCGGCACGGGTCGAGGCGGCCGCGAGCGTGGACGAGGTGCGGGGCCTCGAGGGGGCCGCGGCCCGGCGGGTGTACGCGTGGATGGCCCGGGCCGTGAAGCACGAGCCGTTCCGCCTGGCCCGCCGGGAGCCCCGCCGGCGGGCCGACCGGATGAACGCGCTGCTCGACCTGGGCTACTACCTGCTGTTCACCCGGGTGAACGCCGCCCTGCGCGCCGCGGGCCTGAACCCGTACCTGGGCTTCCTCCACAGCCACCGGGACAACTACGAGTCCCTGGCGTGCGACGTGCAGGAGCTGTTCCGGCCCCACGTGGACCGGCTGGCGGTGCGGCTGGTGAACCTGGGGGCGGTCAGGCCCGGGGACTTCGTGCGCTCCGACCGGGGGTGGCACCTGAAACGCGACGCGGTGCAGCGGGTGATCCTGCAGTTCGAGGCCGAGATGGGCCGGCGGCCCGGGAACGGCCGCCCGACCCTGGAGGAGAGCCTGCACCGGCAGGTGGAGGGACTCCGGGACTGGGCCCTCGGCCGGGAGGGGTTGAGCGTCTACACCTGGGAGGCGGCATGACCAGGGCGGCGGACTACGCGGTGGTGTACGACCTTTCCTGCGACCGGGAGCGCGCCCGGGTGGACCGGCTGCTCCAGGGGTACGGGTTCCGGGTGCAGAAGAGCGTGTTCGAGTGCCGGCTCACCCGCCGGCAGCGCGACGAACTGGTGGCCCGGCTGGAACGGCTCGGGCTCCGGACCGGGTTCGTCAAGGTGTACCGGCTGGACGGGGCGGCGGCCCGGCCCGTGGTGGGCCGCGTGCCGGAAGGGGCTTGCCCGGATGACCACGGCGCGTTCGTGGTGTAAGGGACCGCCCCGCACGCGTGGCGACCAGGGCGGAGACGCCAGCCGGTACGGAGAGGACCGGGCCCTGGTCGAGAGGGTCGTGTCGGGCCTGCGGGCGGGCCGGGCGGACGGTGTGGGGGAACTGTACCGCCGGTACCACGGGGTGCTGATGGCCTATGCGTGCGTGCGCACCCGGGACCCCCACCTGGCCGGCGACGTGGTGGGCACGCTGTGGGTCCGCGTGATGGAGCGGGGCGTGCTGGAACGGTACGCGGGCAGGGCCTCGCTGCGCAGCTACCTGCTGACGATCGTGGAGTACATGGTGCGGGACGCGCTGAGGGCGAGGGGCCGGCAGGCCCCGGGGGACGGGGTGGGGGGAACGGGCCCGTGGGAGGCCGTGGGCGAACCGCCGGACCGGCTGGCCCTGGGGGAGGAGCGCGACCGGCTGGTGCGCGAGATCGTGGGGCAGACCCTGCTGGAGCTTTCGGAGGAACACCCCCGGTGCGCCCTGATCGTGTGGATGCGGCTGGCTGGGCTCCCGTACCGCGAGATCGCCCGCATCGAGCTCGCACGGGAGCAGGCCGGCGTCGAGCCGTCGCCCCGGGCGCTCCAGCGGCGCACCCTCGCCGTCAAAAAGCTGACGACCCGCCGGAACCCCCCGGGGTGCCTGGCGCGGTTCCGAAGGATTCACCAACGTGTGCTCGAGGACCGGGGCCTGGAGCCGGAGGACCTGTTCGGCTGAGCCGGGTGGGGTGAGGAGGTGCGGGATGAAACCCGATGCGGAGCGCGTGTCCAGGGCCGGCCGCAGGGGGGGCGACCCGTTCCTGGGCCGGGCGGCCAGGACGCTGGAGGGGGTGGAACCGGTTCCCCGGTGCCCGCGCACCCCGGCGGCGTTGGCCGCGGCAGCGGGAGAGCTGGCGCGGGGGGTGGCCGAGCGCGTCCGGCGCCACGCCACCGGGTGCCCCGCGTGCCTGGAGGCGTACCTGGCGGCCCGGGCGGCCGGCGAGGCCGGGGGAGGTGCGAACGAGCCGGTTGCGGCACTCGGCCGGCGCGGCTCGGTGGCCGGGCGGGAGGCGGTGGACGAGGCCACGGCGGCCTGGGAGGCGGTGTTCGGCTCGCCCTGGCTGCGTTACGTGTCGGCCGAGGCCTTCCGGGCGGACGTGGAGGCCGCCGGAGGGGGACTCGAACTGGCCCCTGCCGGGCACTGGCCCGAGGTCCCTGCCGGAGGCCCCGACTGGGCCGGCGCGCTGCTCGCGGCGCGGCTTCCGCCCGTGCTGGAGGCCGACTCCGAGGCCGAGACCGCCGCGTGGGGCCTGCTGGTGCGGGCGGAGGGCGGCCGGGTCCGGTCCATCGCGCCCTTTTCCGTGGCGGTCACCCACCGGGACCGGGACGAGCGCGGGCTGGTGGTGAGCGGCCGGCTCCCGCCCGGGCGGTACCCGGTGGACCCCGCGGCCGACGTGCGGTGTGCGTGGATCGCGAGCGACGGGAGGCTGTGGTCGCCGATGCGGTTCCGGCTGGACCGGGCCGAGGGGTTCCTGGTGGCCCGTTTCCAGGCGGGGGCCGGGCCCGGGGGCGAGCTTCGGGTCCTGGTGCTGGAGCCCGGGGACTGAGGCGCGGAACCGGGGGTGCACGGTGTGCGCGCGGGTCCCGTGGCGGCACACCCTGTTCCTGGCCAGGGAGGGCGAGCCCGAAACGGCGGCCCGGGACCTGGCGCGGCCGGGACGCGTTGCGTGGCCGCAGGAGCCCGAGACCCTGGAGTTCGCCCGGGCGGAGGTGCGCGACGCCCTTCCGCGCCGCCTGCACCCCCTGGTGGACCTGTCGGTGGCCGGTTCCCTGCTCCTGGAGCCTTCTCCTCGGGCTCCGGGGTTCCCCCCGTTTCCCGTGGCCGAACGGTTGCTGGGCCGCCCGTGGGCGCGTGCGCGGGCCGGCCGGTGGGCGTCCGCGCCCGTGCCCGTGATCCGGCACGGGCGGGGCGCGGTGGTGTACTGCCTCGTGGGTGCCCTTCCCGGGGCGCCGGCCGCCCCGGTGCCCTCCTGGGCGAAGAGGGTGATGGGGCCCGAGGCGGTGGGCGAGGTGGGCGAGGCGTTCGGGGCGGCCCGGTTCACGGCGGGCCGGATGGCCGACCTGGTCGCCGTGCCCGTGCTCGCACCGGGAGGGGGCGTGTTGCGGGAACACTCCCTGGGGCTGCCCCTGGCCCTGGCCGCCCTGGCGGCCCTCGGCGGTAGGCGGTTCCCCGGGGGGGTGGCCGCCACGGGCAACGTGGACCCGGCAGGGGGGGTGCGCGCCGTTCCGGCCGGGGGGCTGGAGCCCAAGGCCCGGGCCGTGCGGGAATCGGGGTGCCGGCTGTTCCTGTATCCCGGGGCCGCGGGGCCGCCCCCTGCGGTTCCGGGCCTTGAGTCCGTGGGGGTGGCGGGGCTGGAACAGGCGTGGCGGTGGGCTCGTCTGTACCCGGCCGGCCGGGTGGGCGACCTTCGGTGCCTGGGGGCGGCGCTGGAGGAACCGGCGTGCCTTGCCGCCCGGTGCGGGCGGCTGTCCGCCGAGGAGCTGGCGTGGTGCCGCGACCAGGGGCTGCTGGCCCGGGTGGCCCGCCGCGCGGCGGGCCGGCCCGAGGTGGTCCGGGAGCTCGTGCGTCGGCTCGAGGCGTGCCTGGAGGCCGAGCCGCCCCACTTGGAACGGGCGGCCGTGCTCGCGGGGGTGCTGGGGGGAGACGAGTGCCTGGAGGCCGTGGGCCGGGTCTCTCCGGCCGCGGCGTTCGCGTGGTGCTCGGCCCGGTCCGCCGTGGCCACGGCCCTGGAACGGTGGGGAGAGGCGCAGCAGTGGGCGGACCGGGCCGAAGAGTTCGGCCACGGGGCGCGGCGGGCCGACCCGGACGCGTGGCCGCGGTTCCTGGCCCGAAGGGTGCTGGCGGTCCGCGGCCCGGGGCCCGTTCCCGGGCCGCTGCCCCGGGGCGTGGCCCGGTGCCTCGCCCGTCGTCGGGCCGTGCAGCGCCTGCGCGGGGGGGTGGATCCCGTGCTGGGCGAATTGCTGGAGGCCCTGGGCCGGCACGCGGCCCGCCGGGGAGCCCGGCACGCCGCGGCGGCCCTGTGGTATTTCGACGCGGCGGCCCGCGCCTTCGGGAACGGCCGGGTGCCCGAGTGGAAGGCGGCGTGGCGACGCCTGCAGGGGTGGCGCGCCCTGGCGCTGCTGGACCTGGGCGATCCGGAGGCGGCCCGGCAGGCAGCCTGCGCCCACCTGGGAGGCGAGTCCTGGTGGTCGGTGCTGGCGCGGCGCTCCGCGCTGGAGCGACACGTCACGGTCCGGTGCCTGGCCGAGGGGTGCGGGCTTCCGGGTCGCGTCCCGGTCTTGGATCCGCTGGCTCACCTGCTGGAGCGCCCCGGCCCGGCCGTGCCCCCCCGCCACCTGTGGCTGTACAACGCCGGCCGGGTGTTCCTGGCGGAGCGCCGGGCCGACCTCGCCTGGCACGCATGGCGGAGCAGCGTGCTCGTGTGTCGGCGGTTTGCGGAACCGCCGGCCTCGGTGCTCCTTCCCCTGGCCGGCCTGGCCGCCCTGCAGCCCCTGGAGGCCGGCGACCTGGCCCTGGCCCGGCACGCCGCCGGGCGGTTGGGGGTCTCGCCGTCCGGCGGCCTGGGGCCGCTCTTCCACACCCTGCGGATCTCCCCTTCGTCCCTCTTCCCGTTCGATGCCCGATGATCCGCCCTGGGGTGTCACCCGGGAGGCTCCAGGGGTGACCTATCCCATGGAGCGTGCCCCGCGCTCCATCCCCCCAAACTGGCGCTACCGGCGCCCCGAACCGGAAGGAGGGAAGAGGGAATGAACAGGCAGTCCAAGGTGTGCATCGTGCTCCTGACCCTGGCCGGGATCTCCGGGGGACTGGGCTACATGCGGTCCCGGCCCACCGCGCTCGAACGGTTCGCGATCGAGACGGCCCGGTGGTCGGTGTCGCTGAACCCCTCGGAGAAGCCCCGCATCGACGAGGCTCTGGAGGCGCTGCAGAAGGCCCGCATCCGGAGGGGCCTCCCGTTCTTCGTGGCGGCCGGGCTGGCCGGCATCTTCGGCGTGGCCGCCCTCGGGAACCGCAGGGACTAGGGCGGCCGCCCGCGCGGGCAACCCGGTGGAACCGAAAGCGGAAGCGAGACCGGTGCGCAGGGCTCAGGTCCTCGGGAGTGGCGGGGAGCGGCCGTGAGGAAAGCGGGGACGCCCGCGGAGCGCCCCGTGCGGCTCGGACCGGAAGGAGCGCGTTCCCCGGCCCGGGAGGCCCGGGAGCGCGGCCAGACCGAGGCGGTGGTGGCGGTGAGACTGGCGTGGGCCGTTCCCGAGGCCAGGGACGCGGAGCGCCTGTCCCGGGCGCTCACGGGCTGCCTGGAACCCGGGCAGGCGATGGGGGTGGTGCTGGAACGGGGCCCCGGTGAGCGGTTGCACGCGGGCCTGGAGCTCACCGCCCAGGGCCGCCGATGGAGCGAGGCAGGAGCCCGCGCCCGCCTCCTGGAGGAGCGGGTGCGCTCGACCTTGGGCGTGTTCGGCCCCATGGTGGGAGTGGTACCGGGCGCCCGCCCGCCCGGCCCCCCCGGGGGTTGGACGTGCCGGGTGGAGCCCGCCCGGGTGATCGTCTCCGCGGGGCCCGTGCGGGAGGCCGGGTTCTCGCAGCCCACCAAGGCGGGGGGG
>CAZBGL010000342.1:0-2655 GCA_964491375.1 uncultured Thermodesulfobacteriota bacterium
CACGCCGTGCTCCACCTGCTGTATGCGCGCTTCTACACCAAGGTGCTGCGGGACCTGGGCCTTGTCCGCGTGGACGAGCCGTTCACCAACCTGCTGACCCAGGGCATGGTGTGCATGGAGACCCAGCGGTGCCCGGAGCACGGCTGGCTCCTGCCGGAGGAGGCCGAGGACGGCCGGTGCCGGACGTGCGGCCGGCCCGTGGAGCGGGGCCGCGTCGAGAAGATGAGCAAGTCGAAGAAAAACGTGGTGGACCCCGAGCGGCTCATCGAGCAGTACGGAGCGGACACGGCCCGGCTGTTCAGCCTGTTCGCCGCCCCGCCGGAGAAGGACCTGGAATGGAGCGAGGAGGGCGTGGAGGGTGCCTACCGGTTCCTGCGGAGACTCTGGCGGCTGGTGGCGGACCACATCGGGTGGCTCCGAGCGACCGAGCCGTTCCGGGGCGGCGAGCTCCGGGGCCCGGCCCGGGACCTCAGGCGCAAGGCCCACGAGACCGTGCGCCGCATGACCACGGACATCGAGGAGCGGTTCCACTTCAACACCGCCATCGCGGCGGCCATGGAGCTCGTGAACGAGATGGCCGCCTTCCGGCCCCGGGACGACACGGACCGGGCCGTCTTCCGCGAGGCCGTGGACCTGCTCCTGAGGCTCCTCGCGCCCATGGTGCCCCACATCACCGAGGAGCTGTGGGAGGCCCTGGGCCACACGACCCGCCTCACGGACGAGGCCTGGCCCGAGGCCGACCCCGAGGCGCTCAAGCGCGACGCGATCACCGTGGTGGTCCAGGTGAACGGGCGCCTCCGGGGCCGGCTCGAGGTGCCGGTGGGCGCGGACGAGGCGTTCGTGCGCGAGGCCGCCCTGGCCGATCCCAACGTCCGGAAGCACGTCGAGGGCAAAGAGATCGTGAAGGTCGTCTGGGTGCCGGGGCGGCTGGTGAACCTGGTCGTGCGGTGACACTTCTCAGGGCCACGGCCGTCGTTGCCGCCGCGCTCCTGGTCGCGGCGTGCGGGTACCGCTGGACCGGCGCCCCTGGGGCGTCCGGGGATCTCCGGGTGGCGGTGGACCCCGTGGAGGACCGGGGCGACGAGCCCCTGTTCGGCGCGGTGCTCTCCCGGGCCCTCGCCCGCGAGGTGGTGGACCGGCCCGGGCTCCGGCTGGCCAGGGCGGGCGAAGGGGACGTGAGGGTGCGGGCCACGGTGCTCCGGGTGGTCGAGGAGGGGGCCACCTACTCGGCCGCGGGACTCCAGGAGTACCGGATCCGGGCCGAGGTGCGGGTGGAGATCCTCCCGGGGCCCAGCGGAAGGCCTTGGAAAGGCGTGGTGGCCGCGGACCGCGAGTTTCCCGCAGGGGCCACGGTGGAGGCGACCCAGGAGGCCAAGGAGGCGGCGCTGGATCTGTTGGCCCGGGACCTGGCGCGGGCCATCGCGAGAAGGGCGCAATGGCTCGTGCCGTGAAGGCTCCGCCCCTGGTCCTGATCCGAGGAGCCGACGCCTTTCGAGCCCGGCAGGCCCTGGCCGAGGTGGAGGCCGAGGCCCTGGCCGGTGCCGACCCGTCCGTGAACCGCCAGGTGTTCACCGCGCCCGACGCGGACCCGGCCGAGGTGGTGAACGCGGCCCGTACCCTTCCGTTCCTGGCCGGCCGGCGCCTGGTGGTGGTGAAGGACGCCCACCGGTGGAACGCGGACGCCTGGAACCGGGTCCTCCCCTACTTGGAGCGCCCCAACCCCTCCACCTGCCTGGTGTTCGTGGCGGAGAAGCTCGACCGACGGGCCAAGGCCGGCCGGCTCCTGGCCGAGCGGGCCCGGGTGGTGGCCTGCGACCCGCCCAAGGAGTCCGATCTCCCCGCCTGGATCGCGCGCGCGGCCCGGGAGGCGGGCCTCCGGCTCGGGCCCGAGGTGGTTCAGGCCCTGATCCTGCGAGCGGGCACGGACCTGGAGCTCCTGACCCAGGAGATCGAAAAGCTGCGCGCGTTCGCCGGCGAGGGGGGGCGGGTCGGCCTGGACGACCTGGAACGGCTGGTGGGGGAGAGCCGGACCGTGTCCGTGTTCGCCCTGTGCGACGCCCTGGGCCTCCGGGACCTGGCCGGTGCGCTCCGGGCCCTGCGGCGGCTGCTGGACCTGGGTGAGCCGCCCGTGCGGCTGCTTTACATGCTGGCGCGGCACGTGCGGCTGCTGTGGATCGCGCGCGAGGCCCTCGACCGACCCGGAAGGCCCGATCCCCGGGCGGTGGCCGGTGATCTGGGGGTTCCCCCGTTCGTGGCCCGGAAACTCCTGGATCAGGCCCGAAGATGGAGTGTGCCCGCACTGCGGGACGCCCTGGCGCTTCTGGTGCGCACGGACCTGGCCCTCAAGACCGGCTCCGGACGCGAGGCCCTGGAGCGGCTCGTGATCCGCCTGTGCGGCCGCGGCTCCGGAGGCCGCGGGGTCCGGCATCCTGTTTCGCCGCGGCACCGTGCCGCTGGCGAACCGTGTACCGGACCGCGGGAGGGGTGATGCCGGGGGGAAGCGGGGTGGCCGCGGCGACTGTAGGCGGCGCGGCCTTCGCGTCGCCGCGTCCCCCGGGTCCCGGCGCAGGCATTGGGGACGGCGCTCCGTTTTGACGGAAGGGCACATGGGGAGGGGAAACAATGTGGGAGCGCGTTTCCAGGCGCGACCTGGCC
>CAZBGL010000343.1:0-2685 GCA_964491375.1 uncultured Thermodesulfobacteriota bacterium
GCGTGACGGGTGTGACACTCATCGCACGAATTGTTCTGGTAACGGTACCCCTTCTCGTGCTGGGCCTTTTTTTCCGCTTCGCTCTTGATGCCCATGTTGTGACATCCCCCGCAGCCCCGGCCTCCTTCGATGAGCTCATCCGGTGCCAGATGGGCCGCGGGCAATGCGTTCATGGCCTTCCAACCAAAATTGTGCTTGCCCTTGACGAACTGGTTGAACTGTTCCTCGTGACACTCTGCGCAAACGTGCTCGTCAGGCAGGCGAGCCTTGGCGGCGTCTTGCGCATTCGTGTGGTCGGAACCATGGCACGTGGAGCAAGTCACGTCTTCCCCCGCGTGCTTGCTCACGCGCCAGTCCGCGACTTGTCCGGGACTCACCGTTTCGTGGCAGCTGATACAAGCCTCCTCGGCCCGAACGGGCGCCACGAACACCATGGCGAGCACCGTGCCCAGCACGGGCACCGCAAACGAGAGCACCCATGTCCTCCTCATCGCCTCCTCTCCTTTCGGTTTGTGTGACGAGCCTCACCGTCTCTGGATGGATTCCCGCGCAGGCTGCTCACACCTTCGTGCCCCACCTCCTTTCCCGCGGGCGGACGCGCCCGCGAACGTCGCCAAACGCCCCTCGAACACACCTCCCATGGGGGCCTCGCCCCACACCGATGAATAAAATAAGACCAAAATGGTCGAAACTGTCAACCCGGTCTTTACGTGGAAATCTTGAGACCCCGAGACGATGCCAGGGAAAACGAGGCAGGGCGTTCCTCGGAGGGAAGGGTCCGGGCAACACCTCGGAGGAAAACGTTCCTTCGGATCCAGGCCCCCAGGTTGCGGTCACCGCGCCCTAACTCGCAAACACTCCCGTAAGAAGTCCAACACCGCGTTCCACGAGTGTTGGTGAGCCGCAGGCACGTGCAGGGGGTTTCCACGCCACACAAAGGAGTGCCCCACCCCGGGATAGATCACCACGCGGTGCTCGATCCCGTGGCGGCGGCATGCCTCGTCGAGGGCCCAAGTGTTCACCACCGGAACGATGTCGTCCCGCTCTCCATGGAGGGACAGCACCGGGCA
Source organism: uncultured Thermodesulfobacteriota bacterium (assembly GCA_964491375.1). GTDB lineage: Bacteria > Desulfobacterota > Deferrisomatia > Deferrisomatales > Deferrisomataceae > CAZBGL01. The sequence goes on from CAZBGL010000343.1 coordinate 1,071, forward strand.
GGGGATCCGCGCCACGAACCCCAGAGGATCAGCCGGATCGAGGTCGAAGTGTCGGTACGTCTCCAACCCCCCCTTCCAGGAGGTCAGCCCAAAGTAGTTCACGACGGCCCGCGTCGCGGGGAGCACCGTAGCGGCGAGAAGCGCAACCCCACCCCCCCGGCTGAACCCCATCACGGCCAAGCGGGTCCGGTCCACCCGGGGCCGAGATGCCGCCTCGTTCACAACCCCTGCCAGGTCTCCGGGTCTCAAGTCCCCCCACCGTGCCCGCTCGGGGGTGCCTCCAAACCATTCCATGGCCACCGCCGCAAATCCCGACCGCGCCAGCCGTCGCGCCGCATGCACGTGCTGGGGACCAAACCCGTCCGACCCATGGAGCACCAGGACCAGTGGGTAGGCACCCGATCCCCGGGGCACACACAGGACCCCTCGGACCATCGCACCGTGGGACGAAACGACCAACCGCTCGGGCCGTATGCTCATCACCGGCCGGTGTAGAGTTTTTCCTTGATGTGCAACGTTGCGAAATTGAACTCCCCTCCCAGCGTCACGGCCGCCAAATGGGCCGCATAGTCCCGGGCATCGTGCACACCGGCCACGCGCATGGCCTCGCGAGCGGACGGGGGCACGATCCCCTCCGGGCCCGAAACCATCCCGATTTCGAGATTGGGCAGTTCCACGCCGAACACGAGGTCGTCGCCGCGGATCTCCGCGTAAACCTTTTGATAGCACGACACCAAGTAAGGCCGGGGGTTGTTTTTCATGGTGCGGTAGTAAGCCGGGATGATCTCCCCACCCATTCCGGTGTAGGCGGGCCACCCGAGCTCCTCGAGCACGCCTTGGCGGTCCAGTTCGACATACGAAAGAAAGTGTTCGATGGGACGCCCGATGTTCTTTTCGTAGTCTCGGATCGGGATCCGCTGCTGTGCTGAAGCGTAGCGTCCCCTGCGGTTGCGGGGCGAAGGCTTGAGGTCTCCGTCCCGCCCCATCCCGATCACCGACACGCGACACGTTATCCCTTCGCGCTCGAACAGGGCGTCGATGCAGTTCTTGGCTTCCCCCACGGCCCGAGAGGTGGCCGTGTGTCCCCGGTACAGGGAAAACCGGGTGTAAAAGCAGCAGTGGAGGATCCGGTCGCGGTGGTGCTGCTTGAAGGCAAAGTCCACGTCATACACTTCCCCCCGGTACTCTTCCAGGAACCGACGGGTGATATGATCGATGATCTCCGGGAGGTGTGTTTGGATGAGGCATTTGGCCCGTTCCCGTTCTTCATCCGTATCGAACACGAAGGAGAGGTTGCGGGCCGCACCTGCCCACGGGGCCACCTGTACTTCTATGGGACCATACTTGTTGAGCTGGAAGCACCCCACGCTGATCCCGAGATGCCCCACGCCCGTGCCGTAGCATAGAATGTTCTGGAACGTGCGCTCCACGTCGCCGGCCACGGTCACCTCGCCGGCGTAGCTATAGTAGTCTTCAATTCCCCCGATGTAACTGTTCACCAATGGCCGGTATACGGGGCCCTTTTCCGAAGTGCGGCGCAACGGGGTTCCGCACACCCCGCAAAACACCTGGTCGTCGTCCGCGGCAAGGGTCCAAACGGAATCGTCCTCGGGGC
>CAZBGL010000344.1:0-7688 GCA_964491375.1 uncultured Thermodesulfobacteriota bacterium
CACCGACTACGCGGGTGCCGGGCTCTGGGACATCGACCGCAACGGCGCCCCGGACCTGGTCGTGGCCTGGGTGGACGACCCGCCCGGCGGCAACTCGTTTTACTACTACATCCTGTGGAACCTCGACGAGAACGGCGACTACGAGAGCGTCAGCGACAAGTACGAGATCCAGACCGACTGGCATCCCGGCCGAGTCCAGGGGTGCGGCGTGGAGCTGGCCAACCTGGACGACGACCCCGCCCCGGAGTTCGTGATCTCGATCGTTGACGACCCAAGCGGGGACAACCGGAACTACTACAAGATCGGCTGGAACCTCCGCGAGGACGGCCGGGTGGACTCGTGGGACGGCTGGACCGGGTGGGAGTACTACGGAGGCACCAACCAGGGCATGGGGTTCGCCGTGGCCCGGATGGACTCCCATATCGCCCCCGACTTCCTCCAGGCCGTGGTGGACAACCCCACCGGTGAGAACACCGCATACTTCTGGGCCCGGTTCAACCCCTACGACGACCGGGCCCGGGGCACGTTCCAGGACTGGCGAACCGACCTGCCCGTCGCCCTGGTCCGCCACCAGGGGGTGGTGATCGCCTTCGGCCTGGACGAGGACGGCAAGACGTTCCGTTACAACGTGATGAGGGACGACGGGGCGTGGGCCGGATCCCGGGACCTGGTGCTCCCCTCGTTGTCGGAGGACACCTCGGTGACCTCCCGCCACGGCTCGGACCGGCCGTTCTACTACCTCTACGACTCGGCCGGCCGCACCACCCGGGCCTTCCGGGTGCTGTCGGACGGACTGCACGTCTACCTGTTCCGTCTGGACGCCAGCGGACAAATCCTCGTGGACCGGTTCGTCCACGACCGGGCCACCCACGAGCTGAAACCGGCCTTGGACGTGCGCTACCGAAACTCCCGGAAGCGGTGCGAGTACGCAACCGACCCCGACGGCGAGCAGGCCGACACCCTCGGGTACTGGGACAAGAACAAGAACCTGTTCTACCAGCCGACGACCGTTCTGGACCTGTTCGACGACACCCAGGACTTCGCCGTGGTCCTCCTGGAGACCAGCGTGCCGGACGAGCAGCGGTGGGTGTTCTTCTCCCTGAACCGGTCCACCGGCCGGATCGACGTGGCCTCGCTGCGGCGCGCCCAGGAGGACACCTTTGCCGCCGCCGACCCGGATGCCGGGGTCACCTTCAAGGGGCTGTTCACCGACCAGGACCGGGTGGTGCGCTCCTTCGACGACGCCGGCAACGAGCAGAGCGTGACCTTGCCGGGGCTCTCCACGATGAGCTTCTCGCTCCAGGACCTGGGCCTGGAAGGCTTCGAAGAGGCTTCGTTCGCCCGGGGGCCTGCGGCGCTGGCGTACAGCAACCAGGAGACGATCGACGGCCAAGTGGTCAAGACCGCCGTGCGCGTGCTCCTCGTGGTCCCAACCGATCGGGACGACCGTGCCGTGGCCGTGGACTTCGGCGTGGCCAACGGGGGCGGGCTGTCGGACATGACCGACGTCCGGGCCGCGTACGCCGATCCCGGGGCCGACGGGGGGCGTCCCCTGTACACCGTGGCCCGGGAGCTGCCCCTGCCCGTGCGGGACGTCCCGTGGCTCCTGGAGAGCGCGGACGGCTTCGTGCACCTTCTGTACCGCTACACCAACTTCTGGTCCATGATCTACGACCCCCTCCACGACCGGTGGGTGGCAGCGGGCACCGCTGCCGCCGACCAGGTCAAGGGCGGCCCCGGGGTGTGGGAGAACGAGTACGGCCGCAAGCCCCTTCGGTACTACCCCCAGGCTGTGGACTCGAGCCCGGCCGGGATTGAGTACGGGGCCATGGGGTACGACGAGAACGACAACTTCGTGGGGTTCATGAAACGGACCTACCTGCTGGTCAAGGACGGAAAGGTGTACCCGTGCCCATCGGAGACCGTGGGCGACGTGGAGGCGACCTACGTGGGCGACACCCTGATCGACTCCACCCTGGTGGGGTACATCGAAGGGCCCCCGCCCGTTCCCCGGGAGAACCTGACCGAGTCCGACGACTACTCGGGCGCCACCTCGGTCGAGATGGTCACCGCGTCCCGGGTATCCCAGTCGTACCACCAGGCCCAGGACTGGGGGCTGGACTTCTCGTCCGAGGGCAAGGTGGGGTGGGCGTTCTGGAAGGTGGCCTGGAGCATGGAGACCAGCTACTCGTTCCTCTCCGAGAAGTCCTCGGCGTCCGAGAGCACCAGCACGATCACGAACTCCCAGGAGCTGTCCGGCTCGTGGAACGCCGAGGACGGCACCTGGCACCCGGACAACTTCGGGCTCGCCGTGGTCCAGGGCCGTAGGGCCGACGTGTACGTGCTGAAGATCAAAGGTAGCGACCGCAGCCTGGGCAAGCGGCTGGTCCCGGTGGCCGACTCCGTGGAGACCCGGATCATCCCGTTCCTCATCAACAAGGACTACGTCAAAAACGGGACCCTGGACGGCCGTTTCCGCTACGAGAACGACCCCGACTATCCCGACCTCGGCCCGGGCGATAGGGCCAGCTACTACAAGAAGGACGAGTACGACTCCCTCAAGGAGCGGATCCAGGCCCGGAAGTCCGCCCTGGAAGCCTACTACAAGAACTACGACTCCGACGCCTTTGCCGAAGTGCCTGACCAGGAGGACATCGCCCGTCGGAACATCCTGAACGAGTACCAGTGGGTGGCCGCGGGCACCGGTTTTCGGACGGAAACCGAAACCTTCGCCACGCTAGAAGGGGAATTCGTGGGGGGATCCTTCAGCTTTCTCGGAATGGCCGGGGTGGCCGGCGGCAACGACGACTGGCTGGGAGGCAGCGAGTTCACGGTGATGGCCGGGGCCCACGTGGAACGGAGCTTCGAAAAGGAGAAGGAGTCCGAGAGCTCGTTCGAGCTCGACGTGAGCGCAGACCCCGAGGGTGACAACGTCTACGACGCCAATATGTGCCCGCCGCCCGGCCAGGAGGGCAAGGTGGACGAGTACGCGTGGGCGACCGCGTACCTGGAGCCGGAGACCGCGAACTTCGACGACTTCTACGACCGGGTGGTGGACCCGGCGTGGCTCCGGCGCGACCTGGACGCGGCGAACACCCTCCGGGAGGCCCGCAACCGGATCAACAAGGCCTGGCGGGTACGCCACATCGTCACCCACGTCAGCCGCACCTATCCGGACAGCGCCTGCTCAGCCGCGGCACGACTCGTTGCCCGCGCCGACGGGGCCCCTGCACCCGATCTGGGCACCACGCCCGAACCGGAGGACGTGGACACCGTGTCCGATCCGACTTCGGGGTTTTCCACAGCCGCGGTCATGCTGCAGGTAGCTCTCGGCATCCGCAGTTCCTGGCAGCTCGTCGAATGGGCCGGGAAGATCTTGACGTCCCTGGGCATCGACATCCGCAACGCTACGGGACGGGAGGTGGTGGACGGGATCGATCAGGCGCTCGAGAGGTTTTCGGACGAGGCCGAACAGATTGCGGGTGCCTCCCTGGCTCCCTCGGTGCTGGACGCCGTGCTCCAGGAGATCCGTGGATACCTGTTGGACTACTACGGCGTGGCGAAAGTGGCCGCCCGGATCGCCGCGGGAGAGGGATCCCCCGAAGGCGGCTCATCCGAGGAGGCCTCCTCAGGGGGAGAGGGCGGCTCCGGCGGAGGGGCCTGCTTTCTGAAGCTCCTGGACAGGGGTCTGTGACACCGGAAAAGTGCCGGCCCCGGACAGACAAGGGGCTGGGAGGCCCATTCCTCCCAGCCCCTTCTTTTCTCCTCCGAACCCAGGGCTTCAGTCATCCACAGGGATCGTCCCCCGGGCCGTGGCCATGTCCACGATGGGCAGGATGGGGGCGTTCTTGCCCAGCAGCATGTTCGCCACCTTCTGGGGATAGGAACGGTAGCGGAGTTTCACGTCAACCGTGAGGGGGCCGGGCGCATCGTCCGGCACCAGGAACGCGAACTCGCGGTCCGCGTAGCCCTTGGGCGGGATCGTGGTGTTGTAGTTGAACCGCACGATCTCCCACGGCTTCACGGTGTGGCGGCCCTGGGCGTCCACCGCTTCCGCCCGGAACAGCACGGTGCCCGGCTGGAGGTTGTACTCCTCGTCCAGGGCTCCCGACCGGAACAACACCCGGCCCCACCCGTCGCGCACGGTCACGTCGAGCCACATCTGGCGCACCTCGGTGAGACTGGTGGGCAGGTTGTGCCCCGCACCCACGTTGTGCACCCGCACGACAAAGCGCGCGACATCCCCGTCGTCCGCTTCTCTCGGCAGGAACAGTTCCAGCTCGGCGGCGCTCTGGAGGCGCTTTTTTGCGATCTCGGCGTGTTTCCCGGAACCCAGCAGGGCGGTCACCGTGAAGTTGGCTCCCACGAACTCGTGGGTGTACACGGTATCCCGCCGGGGGCCCAGGGGCGAGGCCTTGCCCGGGTTCTTGGGCTTCTTCAGGGTCCGAGCCACCTCCACGGCCGTCTCCACAGGCATCATGTGGCAGTCCTGGCACACGATGCCGTTCTGGGCGTACACCGAGAACTTCCACTCGTTGTACGTGTTCTCGATGTGGAAGTTGTTGAGCGGGTGGAAGACGTTGTGGCAGCTCCCGCAGAACTCCGCCCGGGTATGCAAGGCCGAATACTCGGCTTCGTGCCACTGGGGCCGGGCATCGGGGTACGGGCCCCGCATCACAAGCCCCGGGTCCACGATCAAGCTCGCGTTCTGGGGCATGGCCGTGGGGGTTTCGTACATGCTCGTGCCCACCACGCTGTGGCACAGGTGGCACTGGACCCCCTCCTCCGCGATCTCGCTCACCTGGAACTTGCCGTCCGGGCCCCTGCGCACCTCCTCGGCCACGGTGCCCACGGCCGTGTGGCATCCGGCGCACAGCTTGTCGGTGAGGCCGTCCGTCTCGTCGCTTGCCAGTTCCCAAAGGGCCTGGAACACGGGGTCCCGGAACGCATTGGCGTGCATGGACCCCTTCCACTGTTCGTAGATCTCGGCGTGGCACCCTTTGCACTTGGTGGGCGGATAGAACTCGGTGGACTTAACGGGTTTTCCGCTTCCGGTGCGCAACAGGCTGGGGAAGAACGGATACTTTCCGGTCAGCTCCTCCGAGGCAGGAGCCGGCGCGGCGAGCAGCGCCGCAGCCGCCAACCCCGCTGCGATGCGAACGATGCCGTTCATGCTTCCCTCCTTCTTTGGGATAGCCGGCAGGAATACGGCACGGTCCGCAGGCCGCGGGGCAGGGTCCGGGCCCGGCTCAACCCTGTCCTTTGGCCTGCTCCTGCCGGCGCTTGCGCTCCCTCACCAGATCCGCCACCGTACGGCGGGAAAACACCTCGGCCAGCTTTTCACGCGCCTCCACCCAGAGGTCGTGCACCGGACAGGTGCATTCCCGTTCGCACGGTTTGCCTTCCAGGAGGCAAATATTGAGGAGGATCGGCTCCTCCACCGCGTCCATCACGTCGAGGAGCGTGATCCGTTCCGGGTCCTGGGCCAGGGCAAACCCCCCGGACACACCCCGCTTGGACCGCACCAACCCCCGGTGGATGAGGGGTTGGAGGATCTTGGTCAGGAACGCCGGGGTGATTCCCTCGGCCTGGCAGATCTCTTCCTTGGGCACGACGGCCGCCGGATATTTCTCCGCCAGGTACAGAACGGCCCGGATGGAGTACTCGGTTGCGCGTGTGATGATCATAGCTGACTTATCCGATCTTTTATTGAAGTTTAAGGGGTGTGTCAAGGGCTTTTTGCGGCAGGACGTATCACCAGCACGGGGCACGGCGCGGTCCGGATCACCTTCTCGGTCACGCTTCCGAGCAGCAGATGGCTCAGGCCCCGGCGCCCGTGGGTCGTCATCACCACCAGGTCTACGCCTTCTTCGGCCGCCAGCGCCGCGATCTCCTCGTGGGGCACCCCTACCCGGAGGATGCGATGGACGCGGAACCCCCGGGCGCCGAGGTCCGCCTCGGCCCGCTCCAAGGCCCCTTGGAGGAATCGCTCCAGATGGTGTCTCAGGTCCACCGGGTCGAACGCCTCGGCGTACACGTCGTACATCCCGGCGGCCAGGTCCAACACGCCCACCAGAAAGATCTCCCCCCCGAACGCCTTTGCCAGGGTGGACGCCTCGTCCAGGGCCGCTTCGGCCAGCTCGCTTCCGTCGAGGGGGACCAGGATCTTCTTGTAGCTCATGGCGTCTCTCCCATGTCGAGCCCGGCCACCCGCCGGCCGCACGCTGCGCACGCCCCCCCGGGCGTGAGTTTCCGGGCCGTCACCAGGAACCCCCGCCGTTCCACCACTACGGTGCCGCATCCCGGGCACGTCGTGTCCTCGCCCCTTGTTCCGGGGCGGTTTCCGGTGTACACGTACCTGAGGCCCTGTTCCAGGCCGATCTCGCGGGCACGAACCAGAACGGAGGCCGGCGTGGGGGGGGCGTCGGTCATGCGATAGGTGGGGAAGAACCCGGTGACGTGCCAGGGGGTGTCCGGATCCACCGAGGCCAGAAACCGGGCGATCTCCCGGAGTTCCTCCTCCCGGTCGTTGCGGCCGGGTATGATCAGAGTGGTGACCTCCACCCATATGCCCCTTGCCTTCATTCCCCGGATCGTCTCAAGGACCGGTTGGAGACGCGCCCCGCACACCTCCCGGTAGAATGCGTCCGACATGGACTTGAGGTCCACGTTGGCCGCATCCAGCAAACCCCGGGCGGCTTCGAGGCACTCCGCCGTCATGTACCCGTTGGTCACGAAGACGTTGAGGAGGCCTTCGCGTCTTGCCAGCTTCATGCAGTCCAGGGCGTACTCGAAGTACACGGTGGGCTCGGTGTACGTGTAAGCCACCGAGCGGCACCCCGTGGCCACGGCGTCCCGCACCACCTCCTCGGGGCGCACGAAGGTTCCCGGCAGCCATCCCTCCTCCCGCTGGATCTGGCTGATCGCGTAGTTCTGGCAGTGGGCACACCGGAGGTTGCAGCCGGCCGTGGCGATGGAATAGGAGAGCGTGCCGGGAGCCACGTGAAAGAGGGGCTTTTTCTCGATGGGGTCCACATTCCGGGCCACGAGCCGTCCGTACACCAGCGTGACGAGTTCCCCCGCCCGGTTCTCGCGCACACCGCACAGGCCCCGGCGGCCCTCGGCGATGCGGCAGCGATGGGCGCACAAGCCACAGCGCACGGCCCGGTCCCCGAAGGGTTCCCACAAAAGGGCTTTCCGGACGGTTTCCATGGCGTCAGGGTCCCTTGAGCCTGCGCGGTTCCGGCTTAGTCGCGCAGGGTCGCCACCAGGCGTTTGGGATGGAGCAGGAGATCCAGGGCCTCCTCCGGGCCGGGCACCACGATCCGCGCCCGGCGCAGGGTCTCCCAGGCCGCCCCCTCGGACCCCAGCACCACGATCCCCAACGCGGCCCGGGCGATCATACGGTGGTCGTTGGCCCCGTTGCCCACAGCCACGGTTCGATCCGGGCCGAGGGCTTCCAATATCTTCTCCTTTTGGGCCGCCTGGAACCCCGGCGTCAGGCGGCGAAGCTCCACCCCGGGGAGATCCAGTTCCCGCTGGGCCGTGCCGAATGTATCGGCCGTGGCCACGACGACCCGGAGGCGCCCCGCCAACCGCTCAAGGCGCTGGCGGACCCCTGTCCCCACCCGCCCGTCCACCGACAGGGTGCCGTTCATGTCCAGGAGTGCGGCCTCGAGCACCAACAG
>CAZBGL010000345.1:0-9307 GCA_964491375.1 uncultured Thermodesulfobacteriota bacterium
GGGGCTCGTCTCCGCTCGCGGCCCCGGCCTCGGCGGGGGTGCTCGGAGGCGGTGTGCCGCTCGCGTGCGCGACGGGTGGGTTCGGGAGGCGAAGGCGTTTGGCCTTCCGGCCGCCTTCGCGGACCCGAGCCCCCGGGCCGGTTGGGAGCGGCCCGTTGGGTCCGTGCGGGTCCGGGAGGGCCCCCTTGCGAGGCGCGGGCGCGGCTCCTACGGTCGCCGCGGCCCTGGTGTTTCCGAGCGGCAGGGGCCCGACCCGAGGGTGCTCGCCGGGCGCTTCCGGGCGGCGGGTTGCCGCGGCGAGGTCGCATACGGCGTGTTCGCGCCCGCCCGAGCCCGGGGGCCCTCCCGGCCTCGGTGACACCGCCCGGGGCCCGTTTCCGCTTCGGGGCCACGGCCTCGGTGGGGGTGCTCGGAGGCCGGTGTGCCGCTCGCGTGCACGAGCGGCGGACTCGGGAAGCGAAGGCGTCGGGCCTTCCGGCCCCTTCGCGGACCCGGCCCCCGGGCGGCGCTGACCTGGGTCCCCGTTGCGATCGTGGCGCGAGACGAAAGGACGCCCGTTGCGCGGTGGCGAAGGGGCGGGGGAGCCGGGGGCCACAAGGGTACCGTCCAAGGTCCCGGTCGCGTGGAGGCTCCGGCAGACCGAGGGAGTCCGCAGTAGGCGTGGGAGCCAGGTCACGGCCGGAAAGCCGCCCCCACAGCTCAAGGGCACTCCCGGGATCCGACGGGTGTCCGCGGCTCAAGCGGAGAGTCCCCTGGAAGGGACCCCTTGTCCCCCCTTTCTCCCCCCATTGTTCCTGGCCCCTGAAGGGAGGGGCAGCCGCCGGGGTTCAGGCGGTTTCGTCCACCAACAGGCCCAGGCGGGTCCGGAGCCGGGCCAGCCAGCGGGGCAAGTCCGCCGGGTCCAGGGGCTCGTCCACCCGCAGTGACGGGGTACCCGGCGGGAACCCGGTCACGTGGAGCCAGAACCCCTCCGGATCCTCGCCCACCTGTACCCGGTGGGGCAATCCGGCCGCGGCCAGCTCGGCGTTGAGCTCCTGGGCAGCCTCCTGGAGCGCTTCCCGCCACCGGCGAAGCCGTTCCTCGGTATCCTCACCCTCCGCTCCGGTTTCTTCCTGTGCCGGTCCCCGTCGCCGCCGGAACACGCGCAAGCGCATCCCCCCGGGTTCGACCGGTCGGGGCGGCGGCGTGCCCGGAGGGGCGTACACGTACGGGTAGTCGGGCATGATCGCCTCACCAGACCGCGTTGGGAAAGGTGCAGGTGTGGAAGTCGCGGCCGACGAACTTGTACATCTGGGGGGCCATCCACCGCCGACCCAGGACCCCGTCGTGAATCGCCCAGGAGCGCCCCCGGATCGTGTCGGACATCCACGGCATGCGGAACGGCCGGCTGCCGTCCATGCGCTGCCGGAGCACCCCTCCGGGTTGGAACTCCCGGTGGATCCACTCGAGCTCTTCCTGGCCGGACGCGTACGTGAACCCGTACTGCTCGTACTTGATTGCGTTGTGGTAGGCCAGAGGGGCCACGTACAGGATACCCACGCCCAGGCGTTTGGCCAGTTCCTCGATCCGCCGAATGAGATGACGGAGCATGCGCAGGCCCGGGCGGACCTGGTTGGGGGCCAGCCCGGCCGACAGCGCCCGGATCTCCTCCCTCAGGTTCCGCACCGTGGAGGCCAGGGGGATGGGCCGGCCCGACGGATCCCGATCCACGTCGAACCGGGGGCCGTGGATGTCGTTGATGACGATCCACGAGGCCTCCAGATGACCGTAGTACGTGTCGGTGAGCTCCAGTTCCAGCGCGGGATCCCGGCCGGCCGGGTCTGGCCATACCTCGATCCGAAGCGCCGGCTCCTCGGGCACGCGGAAACACCGGAACACACCGTCCCCGTGCTCGTCCCATTGCCCCGGAGGCCGAAGGCCGTAGTGCTCCAGGAGCCGGTCTGGCAGGAGAAGGTTGGCGTAGGGGGTTAGGCGGTCGGCGGAAAGATCCAGGAGCCCCCGGATGCTCGTGGGCCTGCGCTCGGACGGACGGAATGCAATCCTGCGGGCTTCCAACGCCCTGTCCTCCCTGGGCAGCGTCGGGGCCGTGTCCCGTTCCACATCGGCCCCGGAGGGGCCGGTCTTCAGGGGTCGATCCGCACGAGGAACGGTTCCAGACCCATGCCCTTCAGCGCGGCCAGGTCTGCGCGGGCGCGCTCAGGGTCTGGATAGCGGCCCACCCGGACCCTGAGGAACACGCGGTCTCCCCGGTCGAACCGTTCGATCCACACGGGGCTCATCCGGGCGGCGAGGCGCTGTCTGAGCCTCGTGGCGTTGGCCGGATCCGCGAACGCGCCCACCTGCCAGGCGAACGGCCCCTGAAGGCCCGACGGCCGTGTCCCCGAGGGACCCTCGAGCGCCTCTACCCGCACCCGGGCGGTGCCCTGTTCCACCATGCCCAGCTCCCGGGCCACCGCGTACGACACGTCGATGATCCGGCCGCGGACGAAGGGCCCCCGGTCGTTGATCCGGGCCACCGCGGTCCGGCCGTTCTCCAGGTTCGTGATCCGCACCCGGGTGCCCAGGGGCAGGGTGCGGTGGGCCGCGGTGGGCGCGTACATGTCGTAGACCTCGCCGCTGGCCGTGCGGCGTCCGTGGAACCCCGGACCGTACCAGGACGCCACGCCCTCCTCCGCATACCCCCGTGCGGTGGGCAACGGCCGGTACACCTTGCCCTGGACGCGGTAGGCACCGGGGGGCGGGGGACGGGCGCACGCGGTCGCGAGCGCCAGGACCAGCGCGACCCGGGCCCATCGGAGCGCCGCGGGTTCAATCCCCGTGGAACCGGAAGCCCACCTCGAGGGTCGCATCGGCCACGTCTTCCGGGATGGGGGGCAGGGGCTCCGACCGGGCCAGGGCCCGCAGGGCCGACTCGTCAAAGGCCCGGCTGCCCGAAGACTCTTCCAGCACCGTGCGCAGGATGCGGCCCTGCCGATCGATGACCACGGATACGATCACGGACAGGCCGCGGCCGCGCACCCCCGGGGGCACGGCCCAGTGCCCTTTCACGTGCTCCCAGAGGCGGTTGTAATAGGGGCGGAGGCGAAGTTCCTCCAGGGCCGAACGCGTGCCCGCGAGCCCGGCCGCACCAGACCCGCCGGGCCCCTCCGGCGAGGCCGCGTCGAGCCGCTTGCGGATCGCCTCGATCGCCTGGCTCACCCGGCGTTCGCCCAGGCCCCGGAGGGCGTCGTCGCCGGCAGGGGCTTCCGGCGCTTGGCCGGCGTGCTTGCGCCGAAGTTCCTCCAGGCGCCGGGCCAGCCGTTCCTCCAGCACCTTTTCCGCCAAGGGGCTTTCGGCGACCGGGGTCGGTCGAGCCGGAGCCGGCGGGGCCTTGGGTTCGGGCTTGAGGGGCACCGCCGGGGCCTCGGGCCGCGTTTTCGGTGAGGACGTCGGCTTCTTGGGCGCCGGTTTGGCCCGTGCCGGTTGTTTGGGAGGTGGCTTGGGCCGGCTCGGCTTGGCGGGCCGCGTCTCGGCCTGCGCGCGCCGGCGGGTCGGCTCGGGGGTGCCGGCGGGAAACGGCCCGGTCAGGTTCACCACGTGGATGGGGGCGTAAAACGTGCGCTCCACCGGCTGAATGTGGAACCGGGTGAAGGCATAGAACAGCCCCGCGTGGAGGCCCATGGAGATGACCAGAGCCCTGGCCAGCCCCTTCTGGCGGCGGTCCCCGAACAGCCCCGGGTAACGGTGGGCCCTCACGGCCTCTCCGGGGGCTGGGTGATCATGCCGAGCCGCTCGATCCCGGCCTTCTTGGCCTCTGCCATGACCTGGACGACCACCCCGTAAGGCACGTCCTTGTCGGCCCGCAGGAACGCTTCGCGCGCACCCTTGCGGCGGTAGATGGCCCGGAGCTTGGCTGCGAGCGACCGGAGGGGCACCGGCGTGTTCCCGAGGTACACCCGGCCGGCCCGGTCCACCGAGATCACCATGAGGTCGGTCTGGGCCGGCAGTTCCGTGGCCACCACCCTCGGCAGGCTCACGTCCACCCCCTGTTGGATCATGGGAGCGGTCACCATGAAGATGATCAGAAGCACCAGCATCACGTCCACCAGGGGGGTGACGTTGATCTCGGCCAGGTGGGTGCGGTCCTTTCCGCCCACGCGGGGCCCGTGCATCAGCCCTCCTTTCCGCTGCCCAGATGCCGGCCTACGATGTTCAGGAACTCGCTCGAGAAGGCCTCCATCTCGGTGGCCAGCACCTTGATCGAGCTGTTGAAGTAGTTGTAGGCCACGACCGCCGGTATGGCCGCGGCCAGGCCCGTGGCCGTGGCGATGAGCGCCTCGGAGATCCCGGGGGCTACGACGGCCAGGTTGGCCGTTCCCATGGCTCCGATCTGGCGGAAGGAGTCCATGATGCCCCACACCGTCCCGAACAACCCCACAAAGGGCGCCGCACTGGCCACCGTGGCCAGGAACACGAGCATCCGCTCGAGCCGCGTGATCTCCGCATCGGCCACGAGCCGCAGCGTGCGCTGGATGCTTTCCAGGCGGTCCAGTTCCGGGGCGAGGTCGCCGCCCGCGGCCGGCGGGCTTTCTTGGCCATGGTGTGCCCGGAGCCGCTTCCACTCCCGGTACCCGGCCCGGAACAGCTCGGCCAGGGGACTGTCCGTGAGGTCCTGGGACGCCCGCAACACGGCCTCGAACCGCTTGCTCCCCCAGAACACGTTCAGGAACTCGCGGCTCTGGACCGTGGCTTGCCGGATCACCCAGAACTTGTACAGGATGATGGCCCAGCATACCACGGAGCTCAGCACCAGGATCAGAAGCACCCCGCCCACCACCGGGCCGGAGGCGAACGCCATGGACAGAATGGACGAGGGTCCGTTGAACGCGTGCACGGCTTCCCGCTCCAGGAAATCGATGGAAGGACCGAAGATAGAAGGCAAGCGGCGCGGGTGTCAACGGATGGGGGGACAGACCCCGGCCCTGCGACGCGAAGGACCTTGAACGGGAGTCAGGCGTGGAGACCTTCGGAGCGCTCGGCCACGCGGCTGCGGCCGTCCTGGGCGCGGCCGTGGGAAGCTTCCTCAACGTGGTGATCCACCGGCTGCCCCGCGGCGAATCCCTGATCCGCCCCCCGAGCCGGTGCCCGGCGTGCGGGCACCGGATCCGGCCGTGGCACAACGTGCCCGTGCTGGGATACCTGGTGCTCCGGGGGCGGTGCCGCGACTGCGGCCAGCCCATCTCGCCCCGGTACCCGCTGGTGGAGGCCCTGGTGGCCGGGCTCGCAGCCGGCCTGTGGGCCCGATACGGGCTGTCCCCGGCGTTCGCGGCGTACTTCGTGCTGATGGCGGGCCTGATCGCGGTCACGTTCATCGACCTGGACCACCGGATCATCCCGGATATCCTGAGCATGGGTGGAATGGCCGCGGGGTTCGCCTCGTCGTTCGTCACGGGCCTGGGATGGGTCCAGAGCCTTGTGGGGCTCGCGGCCGGCGCAGGGATCCTGTGGGCCGTGGCCTGGGTCTACGAGGCCCTGACCGGCCGGGAGGGCATGGGGTTCGGGGACGTGAAGCTCCTGGGCGCCATCGGCGCGTTTCTGGGGTGGAAGGCCGTGCTGTTCACGGTGTTCGTGTCGTCGGTGGCCGGTGCGGCAGCCGGGCTCGCCTGGATCGCGCTGAAAGGTCGCGACATGCGGTTCGAGATCCCCTACGGCCCGTTCCTGGCCCTGGGAGCGCTGCTGTACGTGTTCTCGGGCCCAGCCCTCATCCGGTGGTATCTGGGCCTTCTGGGATGAGCGGCATCTCGCCCCACCGATCCCCCTCTGCTCCAGGCCCGTCGAACGACCGTAGTCGGGTGGTCCGGCCGGTCTTGGTGGCGGTGGGGATCGGCGCTACCGTCCTCGCTGTGGTGGGGGTGTTCCTTCCGGTGTTGCCCACGGTGCCATTGCTCCTGCTGGCGGCCGCTTGTTTTGCCAGGGGTTCCGACCGGCTGTATCGCTGGCTCATGGAGCACCACCGATTGGGCCCCTTGGTGCGGTCATACCGCGACGGGAAGGTGCCACGCCGGGCCAAAGCGACCGCCATCGGGGTGATCTGGATCTCCATCTCGCTGTCCGCGCTGGTGGTGCCCTTGCCTTGGGTGCGGGGAGTCCTGTTGATCGTGGCGGCCGGGGTGACGGTATACCTGTTGAGGCTACCCACCCGAGAGGGATGAGGAACCGTCTTGGATGTCCAGCGTGACGCAAAGACGGTTCCGCGATGGCGTTCGTTGACGTCTCGGCACGTCGCCGGGGGCTCGTGTGTTTTTGCGGTCACGGCCTGGGTGTTGCCGCTCGCGTGGATTCGAGCCGCCGGCGACCGCACACCCTGCCTCCTCGCTCCCCTCGGGGGAGAGGGCCGGGATGAGGAGGGGACCGGACGTGTTCACCGGCGGACGCCCCGACCCGGGTCCCTCGCAACGGCGCCCGCCCGGAGGGCCCGGGCGGGCGCAGCGCCCGTCGTCGTGGTTGTGGCGTCCCCAGGAGGATTTGAACCTCCGTTTCCGGCCTGAGGGACCGGCGTCCTGGGCCAGCTAGACGATGGGGACGGGCCTATGGTACGGCCGGACCGGGCCGGTTGCAACCCGGCACCCTGCGGGCGGCCAAAGGGTTCCTCCGTCTGCGGCAACCCGCCGCTCGGAAGCGCCCGGCGAGCACCCCCGGGGCACGCCAACGCCGCCCGGAAACCCCAGGGCCGCGGCGACCGCAGGAGCCGCGCCCGTGCCTCCCAGGGGGGCCCTCACGGGCTCGGGTGCTCACAGGAGAGCGCTATCCACCCGGCCCGGGGCTCGGATCCGCAAAAAGCGGCCGGAAGGCCAAGCGCCTTCGCCTCCCGAGCCCATCCACGCGCACGCGAGCGGCACGCCGGCTTCCGAGCACCCCCGCCGAGGCCGTGGCCCCGAAGCGGAAACGGGCCCCCGGGCGGTATCCCCGAGGCCCGGGAGGCCCCCCTGGCTCGGGTGCTCACAGGAGAGCGCTATCCACCCGGCCCGGGGCTCGGATCCGCAAAAAGCGGCCGGAAGGCCAAACGCCTTCGCCTCCCGAGCCCATCCACGTGCACGCGAGCGGCACGCCGGCCTCCGAGCACCCCCGCCGAGGCCGTGACCGCAAAAAGAGACGGGCCCCCGGCGGCGTGCCGAGACCTCGATGAACCCTATCGCGGAACCATCTGTGCGTCACGCTCGACGTCCAAGACGGTTCCTCGTCCCTCCCCGATCACGTACTCCCGCCGGCCACGGTTCACCGGGACCCGCCCGGTGGCCACGCACCGGAAGACGTGGAGGAACACCTGCCCGCGGTGCTCGGGTTCCTCCCCCCGGCCGTCGTACAGGAAATAGGTGTGCCCCGTGGGGGGATCGTAGCGCGTGTTCACGTCGTCGCAGTCGATGGCGTACACGTTGCGCGGGGTCCGTTCGAGGTCCTCCGGGCCGGTGTGGCCCAACCGGCGCGACGCCACGTCGTTGACCAGGTTGGCCACCTTGCTGGCCCGCAGGGCCAGGTCGTCCGAGGCGTAGTACACGCACACGTTCCGGGCCGCCACCGTGAGCCAGTGCCCCTTCCGGCCGGGCTCCAGGGTTTCGTTCACCACGTCGGCGGCCACCAGGAACAGGTTCCGGAACAGCAGGGGCACCCGGCCGCCCCGCTCGTACTTGGCCCAGGCGTACACGGCCTCGCGGAGCACGCGGTTGCCCATGGAATGGGCGAGCACGTTCAGCCGTTTGGGGCAGGGATCCGTGGCGCTGCGCCACGCGAGGAACTTCTCCAGGGCCCGGCCGAACGCGATGCCGCTCGCGTCGGCGGCCTTCTGGTCGTCGTAGTAGTCCTTGATGAGCCCCAGGTCGTTGTCGCAGGGCCAGACGACCGGCACCACCTCCACGAGCCCGGGCTCGCCCTGGTCGAAGGCCTTCTGCAACCGGGCCGCCCGCGGGAAGACGTGCTCCTCGGGAAGGTTGCTGTACCCGTGCACGTAGAGCAGCACCTGGCGGGCCGGCCGGTTCCGGAGGGCCTCGAACCAGGCCCGGCTCCCGAGTTCCCGGTACTCGGGCCCGTCCGGGCCCACGGTGCGCTCCAGGAAGTACACGCTCTGTTCGGCCGAGTTGTCCGACAGGTCGAACGTGACGCGGCGGTTGGCCTTGAACCGCTTGGACTGCCTGAGAACCCGGTTCGTGAGGAACAGCATAGGGGAGCCTCCTGGAAACGGAACGGCGGACGGGCCCGGACAAACAACGGGGCGCCCTCGGGCGCCCCGTTCGTTCCCTCACGACCCGGGCGGGCGGCCGATCGTCTGCTCGAGCCCTTTCACCAGGGCCTGGATCATCCGGTTGTAGGGCGTGGGGATGCCCGCCCGCTCGCCGTACTCCACGATCTTGCCGTTGATGTAGTCGATCTCGGTGCGGCGCCTCGCCTCCACGTCCATGAGCATGGAGGGCTTGTGGTCCCCGGCCGACCCCATGTACTCCATGGCGTACCGGTAGTAGTCCCAGCCGAGCTGGATCTCGTTGGCCCGGGCCACCTGGATCCCTTCTTTCACCAGCCGGTCCACCATGTCCGAAACGAAGGGGTCGCGCATGGCCTGGGCCATGGTCATGCCGGTGAGCGCGCACACCGGGTTCATGGAGGCGTTCATGATGGTCTTGCGCCACACCATGTTCACGAGCCGGTCGGTGTGCTCGCACGCCAGGCCCGACTCGGTCAGCGCCCGGGCCACCGCCCGGGCCGCCTCCAGGCCCTCGGGCGCCAGTTCCTGCACGTAGTGGGGCGGGTGGTGGAACGCCACGTGCACCCGGCCCGGGCCGGCCAAGCCCACGCCGTAGTTGACCACCGCCCGCATGACCCAGGGCCTGCCCACGGCCTCGGCCAGCACGAGCTCGGTGTCGATGCCGTTCTGCCAGCTCACCAGGTACACGCCCTCCCGGTGAAAACCCTGGATGGCCGAGGCCAGGAGCGGCAGGGCCGTGGCCTTGGTGGTGACGAAGATGACGTCCGGGCCGAACCCGGCCAGGTCCTCCACGTGCACGGTGGTGTAGGCCACCTTCGCCTGGAGGCTCTCCGCGCCCTCCAGCACGATGCCCGGGTCCCGGGCCGGCTCGAGCAGCTCCGGCACGATGTCGCACAGGGCCACCTCGTATCCCCCCTTGGCCAGGTACGCCGCCACCACGCAGCCCACCGGGCCCGCCCCCACCACCGCGAACTTGCTGGGCCGAAAGTCCGACGCTGCGCTCATGTGTGCCTCCTCGCTCACAGGTTCTCGATCATGCCGAACGCTTCGGCGTCCAGGATCTTCACCCCGTGT
>CAZBGL010000346.1:0-8269 GCA_964491375.1 uncultured Thermodesulfobacteriota bacterium
TCATCATCCACAAGGGATACAGCGTGGAGCGCATCGCCACCACGCTGTGGCTCACCACCGAGGGGGTGTTCGGGATCCCGGTGGGCGTGGCGGCCACCTTCGTGTTCATCTTCGTGCTCTTCGGGGCGTTTCTCGAGGTCAGCGGCGGTGGGAACTTTTTCATCGACCTCGCCCATGCGCTCACGGGCCGGTTCAGCGGCGGCCCTGCGAAGACCAGCGTGATCGCCAGCGGGTTCATGGGCTCGGTGTCCGGGTCGGCCGTGGGGAACGTGGTGGCCACCGGGTCGTTTACGATTCCCATGATGAAGCGCGTGGGCTATGCCCCTCACGTGGCCGGAGCCATCGAGGCGGCCGCGAGCACCGGCGGGCAACTCATGCCCCCCATCATGGGGGCCGGCGCATTCCTCATGGCCGAGTTCACGAACACCAGCTACCTGCACATCATCAAAGTGGCGTTCATCCCGGCCGTGCTGTACTACCTCACGGTGCTCCTGTTCGTCCACTTCGAGGCCAAGAAGGCCGGCCTCCACGGCCAACCGCGAGACAAGCTCCCCCGGGCCCTCGTGGTGCTCCGCGAGAACCTCCACTTCCTGATCCCGGTGGCCGTGCTCATCGCGGCCCTTCTCGCGCACGTCTCCCCGATGAAGGCCGGGTTCTATGGCGTGGTCAGCGTGTGGTTGGCGAGCCTGGCCCGCAAGAGGAGCCGCATGGGCCCCCGCCAGTTGCTCGAGGCTCTGGAGAAGGGCGCCCGGGGGGCCGTGGTCGTCTCGGTGGCCTGCGCCGCAGCCGGCATCATCGTGGGCATGGTGACCCTCACAGGACTGGGCCTCAAGTTCAGCGGGCTGGTGTTGGATCTCTCCATGGGAATCGAAGTCCTGGCCATCCTGCTGATCGGCCTCGCTTCCCTCGTGCTGGGCATGGGCCTCCCGGTCACCGCTTCGTACATCGTGCTCGTGATCCTGGCAGGGCCCGCTCTTGAGGAGATGGGGGTGCCCACGCTGGTGGCGCACATGATCGTGTTCTGGTACTCCCAGGACGCAAACGTGACCCCGCCGGTGAGCCTGGCGAGCTTCGCGGGGGCAGGCATCGCCGGGGCCGATCCGATGCGCACCGCGTTCGTATCCTGGAAGCTCGCCAAGGGCCTTTACATCATCCCCATCGTGATGGCGTACCGGCCGCTGCTCCTGAACGGGCCACCGCTGGACGTGGTGGCGGCCATCCTCGCCACGACGGCCGGCCTGATCTCGTTTGCGGCGGCCCTGGACCGCTATCTGCTCCGCCGGGCGACCTGGCTGGAGACGGGCCTGTTCGTGCTCGCCGCACTGGCCCTGTTCTGGCCGGGCCTGGGCACGGACCTGGTGGGATACACCCTGCTCGGAGCGGCGGTGCTCCTCCAGCGGACCCGGCCCGGCCCCGGGCCGGTCCCCGCCGCCGCATAGGGCGTGCCGGTCCATGGGATCGGTGCGGGGATCGGAATCCCGGAGACACGCGCAAGGGCATCCGCCCGGACTGCTGGCGGTGGACGTCGGCCTCCACACCGGCTTGGCCCTGTTCCGCCGACCGACCGCCTTGGAATGGTACCGTTCGGTCCGATGGCCTAACCGGGATCGCATGCGGCGCGGCGTGTGGGGGATGCTTCGGCGGGTTCGGAACCTGGAATGGGTCGTCGTGGAGGGGGGAGGCCCCCTGGCCCGGATGTGGCATCGGGCCGCGGAGAAACAGGGCGTCCGCACGCTGGAGGTGACGGCCGAGGCGTGGCGCTCGCAAATGCTGTGGAACCGTGAACGCCGGAGCGGGTCCGAAGCCAAGCGCCATGCCCTGCGCCTGGCGAGGCAAGCCATCGGCTGGGCGGGGGGGGCCCGCCCCACCTCCTTGACGCACGACGCGGCCGAGGCCGTGTTGTTCGGGTGCTGGGCGTTGTGGAAGGTGGGATGGGTGGACGCACCGCCGGCCTTTCGGAAGAAGCCTCGCCCGCAGCCTGAGTTCTCATGTCCGAGGAACGATGGTTCAAGCTGAGCCTGGACGCCCCCCCGGGGCCGCGGGAGGCCCTGGAGGTGCTTCTGGTGGACTGGGGGGCCGGAGGCACAGCGGACGAGAACGGCACCCTGGTCGCCTATTTCCCTGCGTCCGCAAGGAAGGAGGTAGAGGGCCGGCTCGTCCGGTATGCCACCGACCTCGGCTCGCCCCTGGGCTGGCGCTGGGAGGATGAGCCGGCAGCGGACTGGAGGGACCGGTGGAGGCGCTTCTACCGGCCCCTGCGGGTATCCCGCCGGCTCGGGGTGTGCCCCTCTTGGGAGAAATGGCCCGGACCGGAGGAAGGGATCTGCGTGATCCGCGTGGATCCGGGGCGGGCCTTTGGCACGGGCAGCCACGAGACCACCCGCTTGTGCCTCCGCCTGATCGACGATCTCCTGGCCGACCGTCAGGTGGCCCGGATGCTGGACGTGGGCTGCGGGTCGGGCATTCTCTCGATCGCCGCCGCTTTGCTGGGCGTGTCCCGGGTCATCGCCTTGGATGTCGACCCGTGGGCCACCGAGGCCTCCCGGGAAAACGCCCTCCGCAACGGGGTGGCTCCCCGGATACGGGTGGTGCGGGGTGACGTGCGGTGCCTCCGGGGAACATATCCGGTGGTTGTGGCGAACATTCTGTTCCCGGTGCTCGCCGGAACGGCGCCGGAGTTGGCCCGCCGGGTGGAACCCGGGGGGTACTTGGTCTTGTCGGGGTTTCTCGCGCCGGAACTCAAGCCCATGGAACGCATATACAGGGCCCGGGGGCTTCACCCGGCCGGAGAGAGCACCGAGGGGGAGTGGGGCGCCCTGGTGCTCCGCAGGGTCTGAAACCCGCCCGGCCCGGTCCGCATCTGACCTCCCGGAACCCTTCACGCTCCTTCCCGGAGGTCAGCCATGGAGTACAAGACCATCCTCATCCCCCTGGACGGGTCCGAGTTGTGCCACGACGCAATCGAAGCCGCCCTGCCCCTGGCGGCGGCGTTCGGGAGCAGGGTGGTGCTCCTTTCCGTGCTCGATTTCAACGCGGGGCTGTTCAACATCTACTACGAGCGGTTTTCCCCGGAGGACCTGGCCGTTGAGATCCGGCGGCACCTGGACGGGGTGCTCGAGAAGGCCTCCGGCCGCCTCGCGGCCGGAGGGGTCCGCGCAGAGACCGCCGTGGAGGAGGGCGAGGCGGCCGAGGTGATCCTGGGGAAGGCAAGGGAGATCGGAGCGGACCTGATCGTGATGACCACCCATGGCCGGAGCGGGGCCAAACGCCTGTTCCTGGGCAGCGTGACCGACGCCGTGCTGCGCGCGAGCCCGTGCCCCGTGCTGGTGGTCCGGCCCGGGGGCAAGACGCGCTGACGGCCGTGCGTCAGACCGCCTGAGCGGCCTCCGGCCCCCTTTCGCCGCTCTTTCCCGTGGGGTAGAGGTCCGGCCATTTTGGGGCCCCCTTCAGGAAGATCCGTGCCACATCCGGATCGAACTGGGATCCCGAGCACCGCTCGATCTCTTCGTAGGCCGCTTCCGGGGGCAGCCCTTTCCGGTACGGCCGGTCCGAGGTCATGGCGTCGAACGTGTCGGCCACGGCGAGGATACGGGCGCCCAGGGGGATGTCGTCCCCTCTCAACCCAGAAGGGTATCCCTTGCCGTCAATGCGCTCGTGGTGAGCCCGGATGATGTCCAGGGTTTCTGCCATGGCCTGGATCTCGCGGACGATCTCCACCCCCATCTCCGGGTGCTTCTGGATCAGGCGGAACTCGTGGGAGTCGAGGCGTCCGGGCTTGTTCAACACGGCGCTCGGGATCCCGATCTTTCCCACGTCGTGGAGCACGGCCGCGCGGACGAGTCGGTCCGCCTCGGTCCGGGGCAGCCCCATGGCCCGGGCGATCAACTGCACATAGTGGGTGACCCGTTCGGAATGGCCCCGGGTATAGGAGTCCTTCGCCTCGATGGCCCCGGCGAGCGCCCGTATCGACTCGGACACGGTGCGGCGGAGCCCTTCGAGAAGCCGCGCCTTTTCCAGGGCCACGGCGACCTGACGGGCCAGGGTGACCACGAGGCGCTCGTCGTGTTCGCTGAACCTCTCCCTCCGGGCCGGCCCCCCGAAATTGAGGACACCCAACGGATGCCCCTGGGCAAAAAGCGGAATGCTCAGGATCGACCGGGGCCGGTAGCGTACCGGCCGGCCCGCCTCGCCGGAGCCCTCTCCCTGGTCGAGGTCCCGAACCAGGATGGGCCGGCCCTCCTCCAGCGCGTGCCGGGCAACCCGCGTCTCCGCATACGGCACGCGGAGCCCCCGGATCCGGCCCCGATGGGGGCCCACCGCCTCCACCACCCGGAACCGGCCCGGTCCCTCCAGGAGCAAGAGGGAGCCGGTGGTGGCGCCGAGGAACCGGCCGATCTCTCCGAGGGCCACCCCGAGGGCGGCGTCCAGGCTTTCGCTGCCGTGAAGCTTCTCCACGATCCCGTAGAGGACCTGCAGCCGCTTCTCATGGCTCCTGCGGCGGGCGCGGTTGGTGCGGGCCTCCTCCTCCAGCAGGGCCATGCGCCTGCGTTCGGTCTCCTCGCGCAGCCACCGGGCCACCAGGTGTTCGGCCAGAGCCCCCCGCATGGCGGGACGGACCGGCCGGGCGAGGGCGAGATAGCGGTCCGGCGGGAGCCAGGCACCGATCTCGTCCGGTTCGGGCAGGACGCCGGGATCGCCTTCAAGAACCAGAAACAAATCCGGTGCGATTCGGGACAGATCGTCCAGATCGGGCCGTGACAGCCCCCCAGGGCCCCACGCGAAGAAGCACACCCCGTAGGGATCGCCGACGGCCCGGGCCTCTTCCACCCGTTCGAGCCCGCGGGCCGCGCGGGTTTCCAGGTCCAAACGGTACCCGCGCTGGGGGAAATCCGCCCGCCTGGCCTCCGGTGCCGCCCAAAGGACCCGAGCCCTCTTCCCGGCCTCCATGCCGCTCCTCTCCCCTCTCGGCCCACCCATCCTCTTCTTCATCGTCCCGCCGTCCTCGCGGCTTGAGTGCTTGCGTTTCCTCCGAACGGACCTAGATTCCTCTCCTGCGCGTCGGGTGCGAAAGCGCACACGCTGAGGGCCGCGGCCGGGGCGGTCTTGTATCCTTCCCGCCGATCTCCTCATCCAAAGGGTGACGCAACCGCTGGATGCCATTCTCCAGGGAGGATACCGATGGGTCGCCGAATCACTTCGTTTGCCGTTCACCACCCCAAGTGGGTGGTCTTCCTCGCCCTCCTCCTCACCGCCCTCGCCATGGTCCGTGTCCACACGATCCGCGTGGACACCGACCCCGAGAACATGCTCAGCGAGGACGAGTGGGTTCGGGTGTTTCACAACCAGGTGAAGCGGGAGTTCGCCCTCTCCGACATGATCGTGCTGGGGGTGGTGAATGAAAGGGACCCGGACGGGGTGTTCAATCCCGAGACCCTGGCCAAGGTGTACCGAATCACCGAGGGGATCAAGCAGATCCCCGGCGTGGTCGTCCAGGACCTCATGGCCCCCAGCACCGTGGATGACATCCTGCAGGCCGGGCTCGGCACGGTGCGCTTCCAGTACCTGATGGAGGCCCCCCCCAAGACCCGGGACGAGGCGCTCCACATCCGCGACCGGGCGATGGCCAACCCCCTCCTGTACGGGACCCTGGTGAGCGAGGACGGAAAGGCCCTGGCGATCTACGTGCCGATCGAGAAAAAGAGCATCGCCCACCGGGTGAGCCAGCAGATCCGGGAGCTGATCGCGGCCGAACCTCCCGGCCACGAGGCGTACCACATCACGGGCCTGCCCGTGGCCGAGGACACCTTCGGCGTCGAGATGTTCAAGCAGATGGCCATCTCCGCCCCCCTGGCCGGCCTGATCGTCTTCTTGCTGATGCTGTTCTTCTTCCGGAAGCTGGTGCTCGTGGTCTCGCCCATGGTCGTGGCGATCCTCACGGTGATGTTCACCATGGGTGCGCTCATCAGTACCGGCCACACCGTGCACATCATGAGCTCCATGATCCCCATCTTCCTGATGCCCATCTCGGTCGTGGACTCGGTGCACATCCTTTCGGTGTTCTTCGACCGTTACCAGCTCTACAAAGACCGAAAGAAGACCCTGTTCGTGGTCATGGACGAGCTGTTCATGCCCATGCTGTACACGAGCCTGACCACGGCGGCCGGATTTGCGAGCCTGGCGCTCACGCCGATTCCGCCGGTACAGGTCTTCGGGTTGTTCGTGGCGTTGGGGGTGGGCGTGGCGTGGATCTTCACCGTCACCCTGGTGCCGGCCTACATTCTCCTGTTCATACCCGAACGGAAGCTGGAGAACTTCGGGGCCACGGCACACGAGGAGGAAGGCACAGGGCACTCTCCCCTGGCCCGGGGCCTGGTGTGGGCCGGCCGGCTCACGCGACAGAGGGCCAAGTTGGTACTGGGGCTCACCGCCGCGATCATGGCCGTCTCGGCATACGGCATCACCCGGATCCAGATCAACGACAACCCGGTCAAGTGGTTCGTGAAGAGCCACCCCATCCGGGTGGCCGACACGGTGCTCAACCGCCACTTCGGGGGGACCTACGAGGCTTATCTCGTGCTCAGGCCGCCGGCCACGGCCCAAACCCTTGAACGGGCCTTGGAGCCCGTGGGGAGCTTTCTGGAGGAGACGGCCCGTTCGGCTCGGTCGCCCGCGGTACGGGATCTCGTCGCGCGCCTCAAGGTCCGGCTGGCCGAGCTCCGGGCCGAGCAGGCGCGCCTTCCCCGGCCGAGCCCCGTGCCGGTGGTGGAGGCCCTGGTGCGGGAGCTGGACGCACTGGCCGCGGAACTCCCGGAGGACGACGAGGCCGCGCTCGACGCCCTGGATACGCTGGCCGAGGGGTTGGAGGACCAGCGGACCGCCCTTCACACCTTCAAGAACCCGGAGGTGCTCCGCTGGGTCGAGGGGCTCCAGAGATACCTGGCCGAGCACCGGATCGTGGGGAAGACGAACGCCCTGACGGACGTGGTGAAGAAGGTCCACATGGAGCTGTTCGAGGGGAAGAAAGAGGCGTTCCGGATCCCGGACACGCCGCAAGCCGTGGCCCAGACGATCCTGTCCTTCCAGGGGAGCCACGATCCCGAGGATGTCTGGCACCTGGTGACGCCGGACTTTCGGGCCTTGAACATCTGGTTCCAGCTCAAGAGCGGCGACAACAAGGACATGGAGGCGGTGGTCGAGGAGGTAGACCGCTACTTCCAGCAGAACCCGCCGCCCGTGGAACTGGAGCACGCCTGGGCGGGGCTCACCTACCTGAACGTGGTGTGGCAGGACAAGATGGTGAAGGGCATGCTCTCGAGCCTGCTGGGTAGCTTTGGGATCGTGCTCCTGATGATGACCTTCCTGTTCCGGTCGGTCCTGTGGGGCATCCTGTCCATGGTTCCCTTGTCCGTGACCATCGCTTTCATCTACGGGCTCATCGGGATCGTGGGCAAGGACTACGACATGCCCGTGGCCGTGCTCTCCAGCCTCACCCTGGGCATGAGCGTGGACTTCGCCATCCACTACATCGAGCGGGCCCGGGAACTCTTTCGCGAGACCGGGTCGTGGGCGGAGACCGCCACCCTCATGTCCATGGCTCCGGCCCGGGCCATCAGCCGCAACGCGATCGTGATCGCCGTGGGCTTCTTGCCCCTGCTCCTGGCACCCCTGGTGCCGTACAAGACCGTGGGCTTCTTCCTGGCCACGATCATGGCGGTTTCGGGTGTGGCGACCCTCGTCATTCTCCCGGCGATGATCCAGGTGATGAACCGGATCCTGTTCCGGAAGGAGCGACGGGAATTGGCCCAGAAGGCTGCGGCGTAGGGCTGCGGCACACCGCCCAGGACACCGGTAACGTCTTGAGGACGCAAAGGAGAGGAGATCATGCGCAGCGCAATACGGGTACTGGCCCTTGCAGGGATTGCCGTGATGGCCGCGGTTGCAGCCCGGGCCCTCACGGTCGACGAGATCGTGGACAAGGCGAACCTGGCCAGCTACTACGCGGGTGACGACGGCATGGCCCGCGCCAAGATGGTGATCTACGACCGGGAAGGCCGGACACGGGAGCGGGAGTTCACGATCCTCCGCAAGGACAAGAAGGACGGGGCCGAGCAGTACTACTACGTCTACTTCCACCGGCCCGGCGATGTTCGGAAGACCGTGTTCATGGTACACAAGCACATCGACCGGGACGACGACCGATGGCTGTACCTGCCGGCTCTGGACTTGGTCAAGCGCATCGCAGCCTCGGACAAGCGAACGAGCTTCGTGG
>CAZBGL010000347.1:0-13116 GCA_964491375.1 uncultured Thermodesulfobacteriota bacterium
ATGTGGTCCAGCTCCAAGCACGGCACGCGCTGGGCCATGAAGGAGTCCGGCCGCCTGCCCGAGGGCGCGGCAGCCCCTACCTGTCAGCATTGCCACATGCCCGGGGGTGACCATGAGAATCGCACGGCCTGGGGATTCCTAGGGGTCCGACTGCCCCTGCCCGAGGACGAGCAGTGGGCTGCCGACCGGGTGACCATCTTGAAGGCACTGGGCGTGCTGAACCCCGAGACGGGCAAGCCCACGCCCATCCTGGATGCCGTGCTCGCGGTGGACATGGTTCGTACCACCCAGGAGGCGTGGCAGAAGGAACGGGACAAAATGATCAAGGTATGTTCCGGATGTCACTCGGAGCGGTACGCGAGAACTCAACTGGAGATGGGGGACTCCATCATGAGAAAGGCCGATCGCCTGATGGCGGAAGCCATCGAGACGGTGGCGGCCCTCTACCGAGACGGCATCATCCAGAAGCCGGAAGACTACCCGTTCAACTACCCGTTCCTCTTGACGTTTATGCACACGGGCGGGGCCGCCGGAAACACCGACTTCAACAAGCTCTCGTACATCGACCAAGTGCTGTGCCAGATGTACATGAAACACAGGATGCGGACCTACCAGGCCTTTTTCCACGTGAACCCCGATTACGCATACTGGTACGGCTGGAACGAGATGCTCAAGGACCTAGGCGAGATCAAGGAGCTCGCGAGGACGATGAGGGCCGCCCACGGGAAGTGAGGGGACCTGTCGGGTGCCTACCCTCGAAGTGACGGGAGCCGCCGGGACATCCTGCCGGGTGTCCCGGTGGCCTTTTCAGGGGAACCGGTGGAAAAAAGCGTGGCGTCCGGAGGGAGCTGCCGGACCAGGCGTATTCCGAGGGGCGGCCGGTCGGGGTCGGTGTAGTGGATGCGGCCGGTGTACCTCTGGAGGACCGGGGCCGGGGTCCGGGGGGTCCCCCAGTCCCGGATCCGGTACAGGAGCCCTTCGAGCCGATCGGCCACGTGGTCGCCCGGGAAGGGGGCCACGATCTGGGCGTAGGAGCGCTTCCGCCGGGCGAGTTCGGCCAGCCGGTCCAGCAGTTGGGGGAGCGCGGCCTCCAAGGGGGCCTCGAACCGGTAGATCGCCGCCTCCGGGTCGTTCTCGGGGTCGGGCGGTCCCCCGTGTACCAGCCACGTTTCGAGGTACCGGGGCTTGGGCACGGCCAGCGCGGCCGTGCAGCCGGCGGTCCACGCGAGGAACACCACGTGGTTCCAGTGCTTGGACGCAAGCACCGGGAAGGGCAGCCGCTCCGGATCCGGAGCCGTGGGAACCAGCTCCACGCCGAACTGAGCGCCGAACACCCGGCGCACCTCCGAGGCCAGGGGCCCGGTCCGCGCCTCCAGTTCCCGGGCGCACCAGCCTCCCGAGGGAATCCGGATGCGCACGCGCCCCCCCGCCCGTTCGAGCCCGACGATGCCGTCCAGCCTCCGGGCCAGGTCCGGGGCGTGGATCCGGAGGTGGGTGAGCAGGGCCGTGACCGGGAGCATCACGGTTCCCCCAGGTACAGGGACGAGCGCCGGTACCGGTCCAGGAGCTCTCCCAGGCCGACCCGCAGCACGGCCGCGCCGGGCACGGCAAGGAGCACGCCCACCACGCCGAACAGCTCGCCCCCGGCGAGCACGGCCACGAGCACGGCCAGGGGGTGGAGCCCCACCCGGTCCCCCACGATCCGGGGTGTGAGCACGAAGCCCTCCAGGGCCTGGCCCGCGGCGAACACGGCCCACACCCCCAGCAGGTGCGCCCAGTCGCCGAACTTGAGCAGGGCGAGGAGGCTCGCCAGGATCACCCCCACCAGCGTGCCCAGGTACGGCACGATGAACAGCGCCCCGGAGAGGACCCCCACCACCCAGGGCATGTCGATCCCCACCAGGGTGAGCCCCAGGGAGTACACCGACGCCAGGATGACGCACACCGTCATCTGGCCCCGGACGAACGCCCCCAGAACCTCGTCGGAGCGGGCGAGGATACGGCGGCCCAGGGGCTGGTGGCGCACCGGAAGGAGCGACACGGCCCGTTCGCCCAGGCCGTTCAGGTCCAGGAGCGTGTAGAATGCGAACACCGGGATCAGGGCGAGCCCCAGGATCGTGCTCACCACTCCCCAGGCGTTCGCCAGCACTTGCGCGGCGGCCCCGGCCAGGCGGGCTCCCAGGTCCGGTACCGCTCCCTTGAGGGCGGCCATCGCCCGGGCCCACGCCTCGGCGTCCTCGAGGGCGGGCACGGGACGCCCGAGCAGCCGCTCGAGCCGCGGCTCCAGGGCGCGGCGCGCCGCCTCCACGTACCCGGGTAGGGCCCCGAACGCCTCGCGCGCCTGGTCGGCCAGGGCCGGAACGACCAGCAGGACCAACACCCCGAGCGCCACGAAGGCCGCGGCCAGGAGCACCAGGATCCCCAGGGGTCTGGGCACGCGGCGGGCCTCCAGGCGGTCGAGCACCGGATCCAGCGCGTACGCGATGAACCAGCCGAGGAGCAGGGGCACCACCACGGACTGGAGCCGCCCCACGAGCCACAGCCCGCCGGCCAGGAACCCGACGGTCCACAGCACGCCCGCGGCCGAGGAACGGTTCCCCGGAGGCGCCCCCCCGGTCCTCATGGGCGGTGCTCCGTGCGTTGGAGTTCGTGGATCCACACCCCGTGCACCCGGCCCCGGTACTCCACTTCCTGAAGGTGGAGTTCCCGGCGGAACCCGTGGTCTTCCAGGCGCTCCACCGCGCCCTCGGCGATTCGCCGGCCGGGCTCGGCCACGTAAGCCGTGCCGCCCGGCGCTACGACCCGCCGGAGGGTGCGGAGGAAGGGTTCCAGGAAACGCAGCTCGTACAGCACATCGGCCGCCAGCACCAGCGGCGCCGAGAGGTCCCGGGGCGGATCCCTCCAGTCCACGACCCGGGCCGGAGCGGGAACGCCCAGGTTCAGTGCGTGGTTGGCCCGGGCGAACGCCAGGGCGTCGGGTTCGTAGTCGGTGAACGTGACCCCGGCGCCCACGAGCCCGGCGGCCACGCCGACGAGCCCCAGGCCGCAGCCCAGTTCCAGGGCCCGGAACCCGCGCCCGATCCCGCGCTCCAGCACGAACGCCGCCAGGGCCACGGCCGAGGGCCACAGCTCGGCCCAGTAGGGAAACCGCTCGTCCCGCTCGAACGCCTCCGGGTCCACGGCGTCGGCCAGGGCGTCGGGGTCGGACACCTGGAAGTACCTCAGGCGCTTGCCGGCCACGCGCACGGTGCGCACCACCACGTCGTCGTAGCCCGGAGGGATCAGGCGGCGCGCGGCCCGGTGGGGGCTGGCGCGATCCCCCGCGGAGCGGTATAACGGTCCGCCCCCCGGGCCGGAACACGGCCCGGGGCTTCGCGCAGGAGGCCGTACGGCATGCGGATCTGGGCGATCTCCGACCTTCATCTGTCCTTTGCCAGGCCCAAGCCCATGGACGTGTTCGGCGAGGCGTGGAAGGACCACGTGCAGCGCATCCAGACCGCCTGGCGCGAGCGGGTGGCCCCGGACGACGTGGTGTGCCTGCCGGGCGACCTGTCCTGGGCCATGCGCCTCCGCGAGGCCCTGGAAGAGCTGCGCTGGCTCGGCAGTCTGCCGGGCCGCAAGGTCCTCGTCAAGGGAAACCACGACTACTGGTGGGGCTCCCTTTCCAGGCTCCGGGAGGCCCTGCCGGGGGGGGCGTTCGCGCTCCAGAACGACGCACTGGTGTTGGACGGCGTGGGCTTCGGGGGGGCGCGGGGGTGGGTCGATCCCTCGCTCGACTTCGGCCCCCTCCTGGGTCCGTGCGAGGCCGAGGGGCGGCTCCACGGGATCCGGGGAGACGCCGAGGACGCGCGGATCTACCGGCGGGAGCTCGATCGGCTGGACAGGAGCCTCCGCCGGATCCCGCCGGATGCGCGCCTCCGGGTGGCCCTGCTCCACTTCCCCCCCACCTCGCCCGCCCTGGAAGAGACCCCGGTCACGCGCATCCTGGAGCGGCACCGGGTGGACGTGGCGGTGTTCGGCCACCTCCACGGCACCGGGGCCGAGCGCGCGCCCGTACCCTTCGGCGAACGGAACGGGGTGCGGTACTTCCTGGTGAGCGCGGACCTCGTGGGGTTCGAGCCGGTGCCCGTGGCGGATGTGTGATGTCTTCGGGCCGGGTCAGCCCTCTACCAGGCGCGACACGAGCACGGGCCGGCGGGACTTCCGGAGCACCCGCTCGGCCACGCTCCCCAGGAACACGTGGCGAAGCCGCCCCTTGCCGTGGCTGCCCATGACGATCAGGTCCGCGTCCAGGTCCTCGGCCGCCTCCACGATCTGCACCGCCGGGTGCCCGTGGACGATGCGCACCGAGGCCACCCGCTCCAGATCCTCGGGGTGGTCGGCCAGTTCCTCCTCGGCGAACCGGCGGAGCCGGCGCTGGATCTCCCCCAGGATCTCCTGCTTGTGCTCCACCTCGTACTCGCCCAGGCGGCCCTCGCCCATCACGGTGGCCACGTAGTTCACCACGGCGGCGTCCATCTCGGGGATCACGTGCAGGATGTGGATCTTGCCCCCGTAGTGCCGCGCGATGCTCACGGCGTGACGGAACGCCTGGGCCGCGTTGGGGGTGAGGTCCGTGGCGTACAGGATGGTCTTGTATTCCGGGATCACGGCTTTCCCCTCCCTCAGGCCGGGCTCGGCACGGCCCGCGCCGCCCGGGGCTTCTGCAGAACGTACACCAGGCCCAGCACGGCCAAGCCCACGGCGTACATCCAGTACCGGTGTTCGTGGGCCACCCCCAGGAGGGAAGCCGTGAAGTCCGGCCGCATCATGATCACGGTCACGCTGAGCAGCAGCGGGATCTCGTACCACCGGTTCCAGGTGATGAACCAACCCTGGGTGGCCG
This sequence comes from uncultured Thermodesulfobacteriota bacterium, assembly GCA_964491375.1. Taxonomy (GTDB): domain Bacteria; phylum Desulfobacterota; class Deferrisomatia; order Deferrisomatales; family Deferrisomataceae; genus CAZBGL01. The sequence continues at coordinate 4,886 of CAZBGL010000347.1, forward strand.
AGGCGAACGCGAACGCGCCGATGCAGGTGGCGGCGAAGATCATGAGCCCCAGGGACCAGCTGTTGATCTCCCACAGGATCAGGTCGTGGTTCAGGATGAACATGAACGGAAGGATGGCCGTCCGGATGTCGTACATGAACCCCTGGATCCCGGTGGGAATGGGAGGGCTCTTGGCGATGGCCGAGGCCGCGTAGGCCGCGAGGCCCACGGGCGGGGTGTCGTCGGCCAGGATGCCGAAGTAGAAGCAGAACAGGTGCGCGGCGATCAGGGGGACGAAGAACCCCTGCCACTCGGCGATCTGCACGATGGCCGGGGCCGTGAGCGAGGCCATCACGATGTACGTGGCCGTGGTGGGCAGGCCCATTCCGATGATCAGGCTCGCAAAGGCCGTGATGGCGAGCATCAGGTAGATGTTGCCCCCGCTCAGGGTGTCGATGATGTCCGTGATCAGCCCGCCCAGCCCCATGGTGACCACGCCCACGATGATGCCGGCGGCGGCCGTGGCCACGGCCACGCTCACCATGTTGCGCGCGCCCGAGACCAGGCCGTTCAGGATGTCCAGCACCCCCTGCTTGAACGCGGGGCCCGCGGGCTGGCCCCTGAAGCGGGCCCGCACCGGGTGCTGGAGCAGCATCACCACCGCCAGCACGATCACGGCGCGAAACGCCGCCAGGTCCGGCGAATGCCGGGGAATGATCAGCTCGTACAGGAGCACGAGCAGGGGGATGATGTAGTGCAGACCCGAGACCAGCGTCTTACCGAACCGGGGAAGTTCCTCCTTGGGAAGGCCCTTCAGGCCCAGCTTGGACGCCTCGATGTGGGTCAGGTAGAACAGGGTGGCGTACGAGGCAAAGGCCGGTATGGCGGCCGCCTTGACCACCTCCAGGTACGGCACGTTCACGTACTCGGCGATGATGAACGCGGCCGCGCCCATGATGGGCGGCATGATCTGGCCGTCGGTGCTCGCCGCCACCTCGATGGCCGCCGCCTTGGTGGGAGGGTACCCCACCCGTTTCATCAAAGGGATCGTGAACGTGCCCGTGGTCACCACGTTGGCGATGCTGGATCCCGAAACCAGCCCCGTGAGCCCGCTGGACATCACGGCCGCCTTGGCCGGCCCGCCCTTGTACCGGCCCAGCAGGCTCATGGCCAGGTCGATGAAGAACCGGCCCGCGCCCGCCTTTTCCAGCATGGACCCGAACAGCACGAACAGGAACACGATGGTGGCGGACACGTCCAGGGGGATGCCGTAGATCCCCTCGGTGCTCATGGAGATCTGGCTGACGTACCGTTCCAGGCTCACGCCCTTGAACGCGATCACCTCGGGCATGTACGGGCCGAAGAACGCGTAGAACGTGAACGCGCCGGCGATGATCGGGAGCGCGGGCCCGATGACCCGCCGGGCGGCCTCGAGCAGGAACACCACCAAGAGGATCCCGAACAGGGTGTCCCGGGCGTTGGGGATGCCGATGCGGGCCGAGATCCCCTCGTAGTCCCACGCGATGTACACCGCGCACGCCACCGCCACCAGGGCCAGCGCGAAGTCGATCCAGGGAATGGAGCGCTTCTCGCCGAGCCACCGAAGGCCCGGCACCCGCACGGTCCTGCGGAGCGTGGGGTACGAGAGGAACACGATCGCAAAGGCAAAGCCCAGGTGGATCGCCCGGATGTAGGTGGAGTCCAGGAGGAGCCAGCTTGCGAGGGACAACTGGAACAGGGACCACACCAGGGCGATGGCCGGGACGATCCACCGCTGCCACCCCTGGGGGCGGCGGAGCCCCAGCTCTTCTTCTTCCCTCAGTTTCTGGGCCAGATCGACCCCGCCGGCTTCCGGTTGGTTGACGTTGGACGGCATCGGCACTCTCCCACCGCGACGCGAGACAGACCCCTTCCCCGGCCCGACAGCGGGGAAAAACGAACGGCGGGAGGACCGACGGGCCCTCCCGCCGCGTTTCCGAACCGGTTCACTTCAGCAGGCCCACTTCCCTGAAGTACTTCTCCGCTCCGGGGTGAAGGGGCGCGCTCAGGCCCTGGAGCATGCTCTCCTTGGTCAGGACCTTGTAGGCAGGGTGGAGCTTCTTGAACTCCTCGAAGTTGTCGAACACCTCCTTGGTGATGGCGTACACGATGTCCTCGGGCACGTCGATGGAGGTGCACATGGTGGCCTTGACGCCGAAGGTGGGCACGTCCTTCTTGTTCTCGGCGCCGGGGTAGAATTCCACCGGGATCACGGCCGGCGCGTAGTAGGGGAACTTGTTGACCAGCTTCTGGACGATGTCATCCGGTACCGGGACGAAGCGCACCTTCCGGGCCCCGGCGGTGGCCTCCTTGATGGCGCCGCTGGGGTGGCCCACGGTGTAGAAGAACGCGTCGATCCGGCCGTCCTGGAGCATCCCAGGTGCCTCGGCCGCCTTCAGCCCCTCGGCCTTGATGTCCTTCTGCCAGTCAATGCCCGCCGCCTCCAGCAGGTCGATGGAGTTGCCCCGCTGGCCCGAACCGGGGTTGCCGATGTTCACCACCTTGCCCTTGAGGTCGTAGATCGTCCGGATGCCGCTGTCCACCGCGGCCACGATCGTCACGGACTCCGGATGGATGGAGAACATGCTCCGCAGCTTCTTCTGGGGCCGGCCCTCCCACTCCTTGAGGCCGTGCCAGGCCTGGTACTGCCGGTCGGACTGGACGATGCCGAACTCCAGGTCACCGTTCATGATGGCGTTGACGTTGAACACCGAGCCCGCGGTGGACTCCACGGTGACCCGCAGGTTGTACTGCTTGCGCTTCTTGTTCACCATCTTGCTGATGGCGCCGCCCGTGGGGTAGTAGACACCGGTGACCCCACCCGTGCCGATGGTCACGTACCGCATCCGGGCGGATGCCTCGGTCAGGCCCAGGGCTCCGACGCCCAGGGCCAGCATCAGTACCGCAACCTTCCTCATCGCGATCCCTCCTTCCGGTTGTGGGGCCCCGCAGCCCCGTTGTGGAACAAGATTTGATTTTTTCAAAACGCGGAACGAGTACCGGATCCGTGTGCCGGTGTCAAGGCCGGAGCGGGAGGTCCCGGAGCACCCGCCGGATGGCCTCTTCCAGCATCTCCACGAGCAGGTCGATCTCCTCCTCGGTGATCACGAAGGGCGGGCATACCAGGATGTGGTCGCCCCGGATGCCGTCCACCCCGCCGCTTCCGGGGTAGGTGACCAGTCCCAGCCGGAACGCCTCGGCCCCCACTCGCTCCGCCACCCGCCACTCCGGCGGGAACGGCTCGCGCGTGTCCCGGTCGGCAACGAGTTCCACGCCGGCAAACAGGCCGAGGCCCCGGATGTCCCCCACGGCCGGAACGCCGCGGAGCCGCTCGAGGCGCCCCAACAGTACCCGGCCCATGCGTTCGGACCGTTCGATCAGGCGGTGTTCCTCGATGTAGCGGAGCACGGCCGCGCCCACGGCCATGCTGACCGGGTGCTGGCCGTAGGTGTGGCCGTGTACGAACCGGCCCGACCCGTCGCGGATGGCGTCGTGTATCTTCCGATGGGCCAGGACCGCGCCCACCGGAGCATACCCGCTGGCCAGCCCCTTGGCCAGGACCACGAGGTCCGCGCTCACCCCCCACCGTTCCAGGGCCAGGGGGCGGCCGGTGCGGCCCACCCCGGTCATCACCTCGTCCGCGATGAGCAGGATGTCGTACCGGTCGCAGATCTCCCGTACCCGTGGCCAGTACGCGTCCGGCGGCACCAGGGCGCCGGCCGTGGCGCCCACTACGGGCTCGGCGATGAACGCGGCCACGCTGTCGGGCCCCTCGTACCGGATGCACCGCTCCAGCGCCTCGGCGCACTCCAGTTCGCACGCCCCCGGGGTACGGTGGAACGGGCACCGGTAGCAGTAACAGGGCTCGATGTGCGGGGTGTGCAGGATGAGGGGCATGTAGGGCGTGCGGCGGCCGGTGTGCCCTCCCAGGGCGAGGGCTCCGGCCGTGTTGCCGTGGTACGCGGTCCAACGGCTGATGACCTTGTACCGTTCGGGTTTGCCCTTCTCCCGCCAGTACTGCCGGGCTAGCTTCACCGCGGTCTCTACGGCCTCGGACCCGCCGGAGACGAAATAGACCCGGTCCAGTTCCGGGTCCCGGGACAGCGCGGCCACCCGCGCGGCCATCTCCTCGCAGGCGTCCGTGGTGAACTGGCTGCCATGGGCGAAGCTGATCCGGTCCATCTGGGCCAGGGCCGCCTCCCGGATCTCGGGGGCGCCGTGGCCGATGCACACCACGCACGCGCCCGACGAGCCGTCGAGGTAGCGTTTGCCCCGCTCGTCCCAGATCCACACCCCCCTTGCCCGCACGGCCCGGGGATAGTGCTTGTCGGGAACGCGGTAGAATACGTGGGAATGCACGACCTCCGAGGAAGCCTCTACCGGTCCGGCCCGGGCGGCGGGTCCCAGGCCGGACCCCCCGATGGATGCGTCGGTTTCCGGATGCTCGAGCGCTGCGGTCGCCATGGCTGCCCTCCTCACGGGACCTGGGGCCGGCCGTCCCCGGTCCGAGGGCGGTCGGCAGAACGTAGGGACAGGATCCGTCTCGCGTCCTGGGGCGTGGCCACGGGCCGCCCGACCTCCCCGGCCAGCCGCACCACGCGTTCCACCAGTTGGGCGTTCGACCGGGCGAGCACGCCCCTGCGGTAGTAGATGTTGTCCTCCAGGCCCACGCGCACGTGGCCGCCCAGGGCCAGGGTGGTGAGCAGCACGGGCACGTGGCCCGCTCCGATGCCGATGGAGCTCCACGTGGAACCCTGGGGAATGGACTCCACCATGTGGACCAGGGTCTTGGGCGTGGCCGGCGCGCCGCCCGGGGCACCCAGCACGAACTGGAAATGGAGCGGGGGGTCCAGCAACCCCTCGTCCCGGAGCCGCAGGCACGTGCCGATCATGCCGGTGTCGAAGATCTCCAGTTCCGGCTTGGTGCCCGCCGCCTTCATGCGGCGGGCCAGGTCCCGCAGGAAGTCCGGCGGGTTCAGGAACACCCCGTCTCCCACGTTGAGGCTGCCGGCGTCGAAGCTCGCGAGCTCCGGCCGGAACTTCAGGGGAATGAAGCGCTTCTCGTACTCCAGGTTCCGCCCCGGGATGCCGCTCGTGGTGAGGCAGATCACGGGGTCCACGTCCGAAGCATCGATCCGCTGCAACACCCGCTCGTACAGGCCCTCGTCCTGGGTGCCCAGCCCGGTCTGGGGGTCCCGCACGTGGATGTGCACCACGCTGGCGCCGGCCCGGGCCGCCTCGATGGCGGCGTCGGCGATCTCTTCGGGAAGGATGGGGATGTGCGGACACTTCTCCCTGGGGGTGCGGCTTCCGGTCACGGCCGCCGTGATGATCAGCGGTTCCACGGGGTCCCTCCTGTGCCTGTTTCGCCCGGCGGGGCGGTTTCCTCGGCCCCTGGCCCGTTCCCCCCGGCGGGGATCCAGTACACGTTCTGGAGCGCCCAGAGTTCCTCCCGTGCCTGCAGGGCTTTCAGGCCCGCCTCGCCGCGGAGCTGGCCCACGGCCAGGAGCAACGCCTGGGCCAGGCTGATCGAGGCGGTGAAGCTCTCCACGTAGCCGTCGATGCCGTAGGCCGCGGTGAGGACCACGTCCGCGTGCCGGGCCAGGGGGGATTCGTGGCTGTCGGTGATGGCCACCACGGTCACGCCGCGCTGGCGGGCAAGCCCGGTGCCCTCCACCGCGATCCGGGTGTAGCGCGGAAAGCTCACCACGGTGAGCACGTCGTCCGGTTCGAGGCGGGCGATCTGGTCCCACACGTCGCCCGTGCGGGGCGCGAGCAGCCGCGCGTTGATGCCCAGGAAGGACAGCCCGAGCTCCAGCACCACGGCCGTGGCGTGGGACATGCGGAGCCCCAGCACCCACACCCGCTCGGCGTGGGCCAGAAGCCGCGCAGCGCGCCAGAACACCGAAGGGGGGATGCCCCGCCAGGTGTCGCGCAGGTTCTCGATGTCGCGTGCAAACGCACGGTCCAGGGGGTCGCCGGAGCTGGCGGCGAAGCGTTCGACCGTGGTGGCTCGGGGGAGGAGGGTTCGGCGGACGTAGCGCTGGAAGTCCGGGTACCCGGAGAACCCGGCAGCCTGCACCGCCCGGATGACCGTGGACTCGCTCACCCCGCAGCGCTCGCCCAGTTCCCGGGCCGTGAGGTAGCTGGCCTCCTGGGGATGCCGGCGGGCATAGGCGAGCACCCGGTCGCGGGAACGGCTGGGCAATGCAGGTTCTCCTGCGACGATCTCGATATCTTGGGCTTGGTTGCAGGAAATCCTGCAATCATTTCTGCCCCGTGTCAACCCAAAAAATCGGTTTGGGCAGGGAAATCGCGGCGCGGGCCCGCACCTCCTCCTCGGGGTTGCGGCGGCTGCGTTTGGGGGTAGGTTTGGTGCCGGGGGAGCGGACACCGGCAACCGGGTATGGATTTCCAGGAGGTGACCCCCATGGCGACCGAAACCCCCAAGGCCGTGCCCATACGGTTGAAGGACTACGTGGACTACGCCGAGGGCTCGATCGTGAGCCGAACGCTCGTCGACTCCAAGGCGGGTACGATTACGTTGTTCGCGTTCGACGCGGGGCAGAACCTGAGCGAACACACCTCGCCCTACGACGCGGTGGTGGAGGTGTTGGACGGCGAGGCCGTGCTGATCATCGACGGCAAGGAAGTGCGGGCGTCGGCCGGCGAGATGGTGATCATGCCGGCCCACGTGCCCCACGCCGTGGAGGCGAGACAGCGATTCAAGATGCTCCTGGTGATGATCCGCTCCAAGGAATGAGCGAAGCGAAGGGCGTTGAGGGCGCGATCCGACCCGCCTCTGGGCATCCTGGCTCGCCATCCTTCCGACGGGCTTGCCCCATGGGCGCGCATCCACACGCTCTCCGCCGGGGGCCCGTCTCTGCTTCGGGGCCACGGCCTCGGCGGGGGTGCTGGGAGGCGGCTGTGCCGCTCGGGTGCGGGGTGGGTGGGCTCGGGAGGCGACGGCGTCTGGCCTTCCGGCCCCTGCGCGAATCCGGGCCCCTGGCGGAGCACCGGCCTCCAAGGCCTGGGAGGGCCCCCTGGCTCGGGCGGGCGCGAACACGCAATGTGCAACCTCGCCGCGGCAACCCGCCGCTCGGAGAGGCCCGGCGAGCACCCTCGGGTTACGCCCTTGCCGCTCGGAGATCTCAGGGCCGCGGCGACTGTAAGTGTCGCGCCCGCGCCTCGCAGGGGGCCCTCCCGGCTGCGGCCACCGACTCCCACCCCGGGCAACGCCGCCAAGGCCGCTCCTCACCACACACAAAGTCAGTGTCTTGCAAGACAGGCCGCCTCGCGGCCTATGGGTGCGTCCAACCAAGAAAGGAGGGGACCCCATGCCCGAGTTCGGAAGCCCGTTTTCCGGCCTGGCCAACAGCCGCAAGCTCACCAAGGAGGAACTGATCCGGGCCATCCGGTTCATGGTGGCTGCCGAGTACGAGGCGATCCAGCTTTACATGCAACTGGCCGAAAGCACGGACGACGAGCTCGCCAAGGCCGTGCTGAAGGACATCGCGGACGAGGAGCGGGTGCACGCGGGCGAGTTCCTGCGGCTCCTCCACCACTTGGCGCCGGACGAACAGGGGTTCTACGACGAGGGTGCCGAGGAGGTGGAGGAGATCATGGAGAAGCTGGGGATCACGTAAGGAGCCTGTGTTTGGGGGGCCCTCTCGGACCTTTGGTGACCCCGCCCGGGGGCCCGTTTCCGCTTGCGGCCACGGCTGTGCCGGTTGGGGGCGTTCGTGCCGCTCGCGTGCGCGGTGGGCGGGCTTGGGAGACGAAGGCGTTTGGCTTTCCGGCCGCGTGCGCGGCCCCGGGCCCCCGGGCGGCGCTCCCACGAGTTCGTTGCGACCGTGGCGATCGTGGCGCGAGCCGAGGAGAGGCCGGTTGCGCCGTGGCGAGGGGTCGAGGGCCCCCGGGGGACGCGGCTCCGGAGGCCGCGAAGTCCGGTATCCTGTTTCGCCGCGGCACCGTGCCGCTGGCCGGCCGGGTACCGGACCGCTGGAGGGGTGGTGCCGGGGGGAGACGGGGTGGCCGCGGCGACCGTAGGTGGCGCGGCCTTCGCGTCGCCGCGCCCCCCCCGGGTCCCCGGCGGGTTGGGAGCGGCCCGTTCGATCCGTGGGGGGCCCTCCCGGTGTGGGAAGGTCGGGACTCGCCCGGGGCCACGCCCCTCGGCTTCGCAAAGGAACGGCCCTGATAGTGGTCTCGGGGGT
>CAZBGL010000348.1:0-13351 GCA_964491375.1 uncultured Thermodesulfobacteriota bacterium
CCCCGGGCGGGATGACAAAGGGCCTGTTCGAGGCGCCCGAGGCCGGGAGGGCCCCCTGCGAGGCGCGGGCGCGGCTCCGGAGGCCGTTCGCCGAAACCGGTTAGCCGTTGGTCAACAGCCACGATTCTCGGAAAAGGAGGACGCCATGGAACGCGTACTCGGCAACACCCGGCTCGTGCTGGTCCAGGGGGACATCACCCGGCAGTCTGTGGACGCCGTGGTGAACGCGGCAAACCCCTCCCTCATGGGGGGCGGCGGGGTGGACGGCGCGATTCACCGGGCCGGCGGCCCGGCCATCTTGGAGGAGTGCAAGAAAATCGTCCAAGAGATCGGCCGGCTCGACCCGGGAAAGGCCGTGGTCACCACCGGCGGGAATCTGCCGGCCCGCTACGTGATCCACACCGTGGGACCGATCTGGCGGGGCGGGGGCCGGGGCGAGGAGGAGACGCTCCGGAGCGCGTACCGGGAGAGCCTGAGGCGAGCCGAGGAGAAGGGCTTGAAATCAGTGGCCTTTCCCTCGATCTCCACCGGTGCGTACGGATATCCGGTCGAGCAGGCTGCGCGGGTGGCCCTGGAGACCGTGGCTTCCCACCTGCGGGCCGGGAGCCCGTTGGAGGAGGTCCGGTTCGTGCTGTTCTCGGCCGGCGACCTCGCGGTGTACCGCTCGGTCCTCGAATCCCTCGACTGATCCCTGGGAATCATCCCTTCCCCTCTCCCCGCCGATAAGTACATCCGGTCTCCCGGCCCGGGACCGGATCCGTCGAGTTTTCTTCTGAAGGAACACCCGTGAGAACGCCCTGGAAATCCCCTTGGGCCGCGCTCGCGCGCGTGCTGCTGCTCGGACCAGCGGTGGCTGCCACCGTGCTCGCCGTCGACCTGGCCGGCACGTTGGACCGGGTGGAGTGGATCCTGTACGACCAGGCCGCCCGGTTGGTTCGGGCCGGCAAGAGGGCGGGTTCCGGTGTGGCGGTCGTTCTCGTGGACGACGCATCGCTCCAGGCGATGGAGCCCCTCGTAGGCCGGTGGCCATGGCCCCGGTCCGTGTTCGCGGACCTGATCGAGTTCTTTTCGATGGGAGGGGCGAGGGCGGTTGTCTTCGACATCCTGTTCACGGAGCGGGAACGGGGCGGAGCCGCCGGCCCGAGCCCCCACGATCTCCGGCTCGTGGAGGCCACGGCCGAGGCGGGCAATGTGTATCACGCCATGCAACTTGTCCGGGATGCACCGGACGAGTTCAATCGTTCGCTCCTCTACCGGCCCATGCCCGAGGCGTTCGTCCGGAAGTTCTCGTGGCCCCGGCCCCAGGAGGCCGTGCCGGTGGTTGTGGCGAACAACTACTACCTTCCGATGGAGGGGCTGTGGCGTTCGTCCAGGGGGGTGGGATTCGTGGATTTCGAACCGGACGGGGATGGGGTGTACCGGAGGACCGCGCTCTTGCGGGAGTATCAGGGACGTTGGTTCCCCAGCCTAGCCCTGGCCCCCCTTGTGGACCCCTCGGACTCGGTGGAGGTGCGAGTGGAGGAAGGGCGGGTCCGCATCGGCGACCTGGAGGTGCCGGTGGGCCAGGACGGCACTTGCCTGGTGAACTTCTACGGAGAGCTGGATGCCTATTCGGTCAGCGGGATTCTGGCCTCGCTCCGGAAGATCCGCCAGGGCGAACCGGAAGCCGCGGCGGTGAGCCCGTACGAGTTCGAGGGACGGACCGTGTTCGTGGGGGCGAGCGCCGTAGGCCTCCAGGACCTGAAGGCCACCCCCCTCACGAGCAAGACGCCGGGCGTGGTGCTCCACGCGTCGTTGGCGAGCAATCTGTTGGAGGGCGAGCTGCTCGAGCCGGCACCCCCCTACACAGGGCCCGTGCTGGCTGCGGCGTTCGCGGTGCTGACCGTCGGCGGGATCCTGTGCCTGCCGGGGGCGGCGGGACAGGCGGCGGTCCCTCTGGCGCTGGCCGGGGGCTACGGCCTCTGGGCCATCGTGCGCCTGGGCGCCGGCCAGGTCTACCCCCTGGCCGCCCCTGGGGCAGCCGTGGCGTTGGGCTGCGTAGTGGGTTTTGCCTACCGGGCCGCCACCGAGGGCAGGCAGCGCCGCCGGGTGCGCCGGATGTTTGCCCAGTACGTGTCCCCGGCCGTACTGGAACAGATCGTGGACCGAATGGACGAAGCCCTCCGGGCCGAGGTGGGCGAGACCCAGGAACTCACCATCCTGTTCTCGGATATACGAGGATTCACGACCCTTGCCGAACACCTGGACGCCCGGCAGGTGGTGGAGGTGTTGAATCTCTACTTCCAGGAGATGACCGAGGCGGTGTTCCGGTACGAGGGAACGATCGACAAGTTCATCGGGGACGCCCTCATGTGCTTCTGGGGGGCGCCGATCCCTGCCCCGGACCATGCCGAACGGGCGGTGCGCTGCGCCCTGTCCATGCTGGAACGACTGGGAGATGTCAACCGGCTCCTGCGCTCAAAGGGGTATCCGGAGGTGGACATCGGGATCGGCATCAACACGGGTCGAGCGGTGCTGGGCAACATCGGGTCCGAAAAGAAACTGGACTACACGGCCATCGGCGACGAAGTGAACCTGGCTTCCCGCCTGGAAGGCCTGAACAAGGTGTACGGGACGCGAGTGCTGTTGTCCGAAAGCACGGTACAGGAGCTGCCATCCGAGCTTCCGTGTGCCGTGGTGGACAAGGTCCGCGTCAAAGGAAAGACTCGGCCGATCCGGGTGTATCGGCCTCTGGTCCGGGCCTCCCCCTCTGCTGAGGAGGTGCGCCGAGCACGCGACTTGGCGTCGCATTTTGAAAACGCTTTTTTGGCTTATGAACGCCGGGATTGGAGCCGAGCACTAATGTTGTATGCACGACTGCCCCAGGATCCGGTATGCCGGCTTTTCCAGGAGCGGTGCCGGAACTTTCTGAACCAGGAGCCACCCGAAGACTGGAACGGCGTCTATACCGCCGCTACCAAATGAGGTCCACGGATGGGAACCCTGGGTACGGAGAGGTGAATGATGGGGTCCAGAATGCAAAGGTTGTGGGTGGCAACGTTCCTGTGCGTTGCGGCGGCGTGGGCCCTTGCCTACGCAGAGGGGGTAGGGGTGTATGTGCAGAGCACCCGGGCCAAGGTGTACGCGGAGCCCTCGTTCGAGGCTCCGGTGCAGGCCGTGGTGGAGCAGGGCACCCGGCTCATGGTGCTGGAGCGCAAGGGGAGATGGTGCTTGGTGGAAAGAGACGCGATACGCGGGTGGGTCCCCCGTGTCCTCCTGGGAGTACGACCGCCCCGGGCGAAGATCACGATCCTGGACGAAGAGTCGGCCGAGGAACTGGTGAAAAAGGCGCGCAAGAGGGCCTCGGCGGCAAGCGCTGCCGGGGCCACGCGGGGATTGGTCTCCTCAGAGGCCAGGGAGCGGATGATGGAGACCCAGGAGGCGGATTGGAAGGAACTGGAGAAGATGGAGTCCTTCCGGGCGCCTGAGGAAGAACTCGAAGCTTTCGAGAAGCCGCTGGAGGAGGGCCGGGAGGAATGAGGCGCTTTGGGAGGCCGCTGGGCTGGGCTGCCGTGGTTCTGGTGGTGCTCGGGGCGTGGGCCGACGGGATCGGGGCCTCCAGCCCTCGGGACTGCAGGCGCCGTCTCTGCGACGAGGGGAGTGTGGTGGGGGAGGCGTTCACCCGGGCGGACGTGGAGATGGAGCTCCGGGTGGGCAGGGAAGTGGCGGCCCGCATCCTGGGCCGTTTCGGGCTGCTTCCGGACGAGCGTCTGCAGCGGTACGTGAACCGGGTGGGGGCGCTTCTGGCCCGAAACGCCTCGCGCCCCGAGCTGGTGTACCGGTTCGGGGTGCTCGACACCGGTACGGCCAACGCGTTTTCGACCCCCGGTGGGTATGTGTTCCTGACCCGGGGGGCCGTCGAAGCCATGGAGTCGGAAGCCGAGCTGGCCGCGGTGCTCGCCCACGAGATCGCCCACGTGGATCGGCGTCACGTGGTGAGAGACCTGGGAATCCGCGCCCCGGAGGGCGGATTGGAGGGAGGGGTCGCCCGGTTGGTGGGCGCGGGGGGCGGTGCCGTGCAGGTGGCGTTCCGGCAGGCCGTGGAGGGGACCCTGGCGATCCTGTTCCAACGGGGCTACCGGGTGGAACAGGAGAGCGAGGCCGACCAGGTGGCGCTCATGATCTTGGCGCACACCGGCTACCGACCCCAGGCGCTCGGGCGGTACTTGGAGCGCTTGCAGAGCAAGCGCAAGGCGCGCACGGGGCGTTTCATCCGAACCCATCCGATGGCTCCCGACCGGCTGAAGGCGATCTGGCACGCGTTTCCGAAGGGCCGACCCATCGGTGTCGAACTCCGGACGAGGTTTGAGCGGTATGTGTCTTCTCGATAAGGGGGGCGGCGGCAGGCGAAGGACCTTCATGGGGATGTTCCTCGGAGGCATGTTGGGACTGGCCGCGGGTTCGGCCTGGTCGGACCCGAACCATTACGTGAACCTTCTGGTGGGGGATCGGGCGGCGGGCATGGGAGGGGCCTACACCGGTGTGTCGGACGACCCCTCCGGGCTCTACTACAACCCCGCTGGGGTGGCCTACGCCGATCGGACCAGCCTCTCCGCCTCGATGAACACGTACCAGATCCGCAAGACCCGGTACCGGGGCTCGGCCCTCGGGGGCCAGGGATGGGAGCGCACGTCCTCGTCTCTGGTTCCCAACTTCTTCGGTGTGACCCAACCCCTGGGCCGGTTCGTTGTGGGATTCTCGTACGCGGTTCCGGACGCGGTCAAGAGCGATCAGGATCAGGTGTTCGAAGGCCTCCCGTCAACGGTGCCGGGGACGCGGGTCTTGCGTCACAGGATCAATTTCTACGAGACCGACAGCACCTACAACATCGGGCCCTCGATTGCGCGGGCGTTCGGCGACCGCTTTGCCGTGGGGCTGACGCTCTACGGCCACTACCGCCAGCAGGAGTTCATGCTCGACCAACTGGTCGAGTTGAGCGACGGGCGCTACGAGATCGTCTCGAAGCTCTTGGACGTGGACGAGTACGGACTGCGGCCTCTGGCGGGGATCATGTGGGCGTTGACCGAGCGGGTGGCGCTGGGGTTTTCCGTAACCCGCGTCTTCGTACTCAAGAGCGATGTCCGCTCCCAGGTGACGTTCAAGGGCTACGACTACGAGGAGAAGGGTCAGGGGGTAGGGGAGGACGTGTTGGAACTCAGCGACCGGAGAAAGTACCCGTACATCTTCCGGGTGGGGCTCGCTCACTTCGCCACGCCGGCCTTCCTGTGGGATCTCGACGTGGAATACGCCATGGCAACCCGGGATTCCCGGTACGGGGACCGGCAGGCCACCTGGAACGTCGCTTTGGGAGCAGAGTACTTTCTCACACCCTCCTGGGCCCTGCGGGCCGGGTTTTTCACCGATCGGGCCAACACCCCGGAGGTGAAGGAGGGCGGGACCGGCCAACTGGAACACGTGGACCTCTATGGGGGGGCTCTGAGCGTGACCCACTACGCCCGCGGGGCGGCCCTCACGTTCGGGCTCAGCTATGCTCGAGGTTCCGGGGACGCCCAGATCGTGGGGAACTCCCCGGAGGTCCAGGATGCGGACATTTCCACCCTCACCTTTTTTATCTCGGCATCCTATCGGAACTAGGACGGGGACTGGACATGGAGGGAACCGAGCCGCGGGCAAGCCGCTTGATCGAGATCGGCATCGCGCTTTCCGCCGAGACGCGGCTGGACGAACTGTTCGACAAGATCGTGCGCTACGCGCGGGAACTCACCCGGGCGGACGGGGGCTCCCTCTACCTGCTCGAGGGGGGGGAGCTGCGCTTTCGCATCCTTCAGAACGAATCCCTGGGATTGTTCCTCCGGGAGGGCGAAGGAAAACGTATACGGCTGGGTCCGGTTCCGCTGGTGAAGACCAATGTCTCGGCCTACGCGGCCCTGACCGGACGCACCGTCGTGATCGACGACGTGTACACGTGCCGGGACTTCGACTTCGAGGGTCCCAGGCGCTACGACGCGGAAACGGGGTACCGATCCAGGTCCATGCTGGTGGTCCCCCTCAAGGATACGAGGGGCGAGGTCCTGGGCGTGCTCCAGTTGATCAATGCCACGGACCCGGCAACGGGCCGGGTGGTGGGCTTCCGGGCCGACGATGTGCGGCTGTGCGAAGCCCTGGCATCACAGGCGGCCGTGGCCCTGGCCAACGCGCGCCTCCTGCACGAGGTCCAGGAGATGCTCGCCGCACTGGTGCGGGTGCTCGGCGTGGCGATCGACGCCAAGTCCCCGTACACGGGCAACCACGTGCAGCGAGTGGCCCGGCTCAACGTGGTGCTCGCCAGGGCCTTGAGCGACACCGACGAGGAGCCCTTCCGGGAGGTCTCCTTTTCCGAGGAGGAGCTCGAAGAGATCCGCATCGCGGGCTGGCTCCACGACGTGGGCAAGGTGGTCACCCCGGTCCACGTGATGGACAAGGCCACCAAGCTCGAGGGCGTGTTCGACGGCATCGACCGCATCCGGGAGCGGTTCCGGGCGGTCCGGTACCTTCTGGAAGCGGCCGCGTGGCGGGATGAACTGGCAGAGAGCACGGGCCGGGCCGAACTGTCCCCCACGCGCCGGCGGGAGCTCGCGGAGCGGCTGGGGGAACTGGAGGAAGACCTCCGGTTCGTGGAGCGGTGCAACCGGCCCGACGAGTTCATGGACGACGCGGCCCTGGAACGGCTCCGCCGGGTGGCGGACAAGCGATACGTGGAGGGGGAAACGGAACGCCCCCTCCTCACCCCCGACGAGGTCCGGTACCTGTCCATCCGCCGGGGGAGCCTGACCGAGGAGGAGATGCGGGTGATGCGCGAGCACGCGGCGTGGACCCGTCGGATGCTCCTCCAGATCCCCTTCAGCCGGGCGCTGAAGAACGTTCCGAAGTACGCCTCCCAGCACCACGAAAAGCTCAACGGCACCGGATACCCGGAAGGTCTGAGAGGCGAGCAGATTCCCCTACAGTCACGGATCCTGGCGGTCGCCGACCTCTACGAGGCCCTTTCCGCCAAGGACCGGCCATACAAGAAGCCCATGCCGCGGGAGAGGATCTTCGCCATCCTGCGCAGCGCCGCCGAGGCCGGGGAGATCGATCGGCACATCGTGGAGTTCGCCCTGCGCCACCGCCTGTTCGACCGGTTCGAGGAGGAGTACCGAGCCGCCTCCCCTGCCCCGCCGAAGGGCAGCGGGTCGGCGTGAGGGAGACCCCGCGCCGGTGACCGGAGCGCCCACCAGGGGCCCCGTCGCTCCCAGCGGGTGCTGGAGCACCCCGGGGAGGCGGTCCCTCTAACCGGCTTCGGCGATCATGTCCAGGCTCGCCCGGAGCTTGGCGAGTTTCTCCTGGATCTCGAGCTGCTTGCGGCGCTCCTTTTCCACGATCTCGGCCGGGGCCTTTTCGAGGAAGTTGGGGTTTTCGAGCTTCCGGACCACCCGCTGGGCGTCGGCCTCGAGCCGGCGGATCTCCTTGCGCAGGCGCTTTTCCTCGGCTGCCAGATCCACGATGCCGGCCAGGGGCACGTAGATCTCGAGCCCTGGAACCACGGCCGCGGCCGACTGGGAGGGCCTCGGCTCACCCTCGCCCAGGAGATCCAGTCCCTCCAGCCCGGCCAGGGCGCCGATGGCTTCCCGTTCCTCGTCCACGATCCTCGCCGGTTCCCCGTGGCCCCGGACCACCGCCCGGATGCGCCGGGACGGGGGCACGTTCATCTCGCCCCGGATGTTGCGGATGGCCGAGACCACCTCTTTGACGAGTTCCACCCGACGTCGGGCCTGCTCGTCGGCCGGGAAGTCCGACGCCCGGGGATAGCCCGCCACCACCAGGCTCTTGGGCCGTTCTCCCAGGAACGAAGGCCAGGGCAGGCGTTGCCACAGTTCCTCGGTGATGAACGGCATAAAGGGGTGCAGCAGCCTCAGCACGCCGTCGAACACCTGGACGAGGGTCTGCTGCGTGCCATGACGCCGCGCGCCGGAGTCCCCGTACAGGGGGCGCTTGGCCATCTCGATGTACCAGTCGCACAGTTCGTGCCACAAGAACTGGTAGAGGGTGCCGGAGGCCTTGTCGAACTCGTACGCGTCGAGCCAGCGCCGCACCTCTTCCGCGGTCTCGCCCAACCGGGTCAGGATCCAACGATCCTGGGGCGGGCGCTCCTCCAGCGGTACCTCTGGCGCTTCGGCGTCGAACCCCTCCAGGTTCATCAGGGTGAACCGTGCCGCGTTCCAGATCTTGTTGGCAAACCGGTGGTAGCCCTCGATGCGCTCGGTGGAGAGCCGAATGTCGCGTCCCTGGGCGGCGAACGCGACCAGGGTGAACCGGAAGGCATCGGCCCCGTACCGGTCGATGACTTCCAGGGGGTCGATCACGTTCCCCCTGGACTTGGACATCTTCTGTCCCTTTTCGTCCCGGACGAGCGCGTGGATGTACACGTCCCGGAACGGCACGTCCCCCATGAACCACAGCCCCATCATGAGCATCCGGGCCACCCAGAAGAACAGGATGTCGAACCCGGTGACGAGCACGCTCGTCGGGTAGAACTTCCGCAACTCCGGGGTGTCCTCGGGCCATCCCATGGTGGAGAACGGCCACAGGGCCGAGGAGAACCACGTGTCGAGCACGTCAGGCTCCTGGGCGAGGTCTGCCGATCCGCACTTTGGGCACCGCTCGGGGTCCGTGCGGGCCACGGTCATCTCGCCGCAGTCTTCGCAGGTGAACGCGGGAATCCGGTGGCCCCACCAGATCTGGCGCGAGATGCACCAGTCGCGGATGTTCTCCATCCAGTGGAAGTAGGTCTTTTCCCACTGCGCCGGCACGATCCGGGTGCGGCCGTCGCGCACGGCCTCGACCGCCTTTTCCGCGAGGGGCTTGATCCGGACGAACCATTGCCGGGAGACCAGCGGCTCGATCACCGTGCGGCACCGGTAACAGTGGCCCACCGCGTGGGCGTGATCCTCCACTTTCACCAGGAGTCCCTGTGCGTCCAGGTCCTCGACCACCCGCTTGCGACAGACGTACCGTTCGAGCCCTGCGTATGCGCCGGCCTGGGCGGTCATGGTGCCGTCCTCGCCGATCACCTGGACCCGTTCCAGTCCGTGGCGTTCGCCCATGAGGAAGTCGTTGGGGTCGTGGGCGGGGGTCACCTTGACGGCGCCCGTCCCGAACTCCGGGTCCACGGCCCGGTCGGCGATCACCGGGATCCGGCGACCCACCAGGGGGAGCACCAGGGTCTTCCCCACGAGGTGCGCATAGCGCGCGTCGTCCGGATGCACCGCCACGGCCGTGTCGCCCAGCATGGTCTCGGGCCGGGTGGTGGCCACCACCACCCCGTCCGAGCCGTCCTCGGCCGGGTAGCGGATGTGCCACAGACGTCCCTGGGTCTCCTCGTGCTCCACCTCCAGGTCCGACAAGGCGGTGTGGCACCGGGGACACCAGTTGATGATGTAGTCGCCCCGGTAGATCAGGCCCTGCTCGTACAACCGGCAGAACACCTCGCGCACGGCCCGGGACAGCCCCTCGTCCATGGTGAAGCGCTCCCGCTCCCAGTCGCAGGACGCGCCCAGGCGCTTGAGCTGGCGGATGATCGTGCCGCCGGACTCCTCTTTCCATTTCCATACGCGTTCGATGAACGCCTCGCGGCCGAGCTCTTCGCGCGAGGTCCCTTCTTCCGCGAGCATCCGTTCCACCACGTTCTGGGTGGCGATGCCCGCGTGGTCCGTTCCGGGCATCCACAGGGTCTCGTACCCATCCATGCGCTTGTACCGGATGAGCACGTCCTGCAAGGTGTTGTTCAGGGCGTGTCCCATGTGGAGACTGCCGGTGACGTTGGGCGGAGGGATCACGATGGAGAAGGGGGGTTTCCCCGAAGCCGGATCCGCGTGGAACAACCGATCCTGTTCCCACCGGGCGTACCACGCGGGTTCGATGGCCTGGGGATCGTAGGCCCCCAGGCGGGTACGGGCGTTGCTCATGGTTCGGATCCTCGCCTGATCGATGATTCCGGGCCAACAACAGAGGGATCAAGGGGACGGCACAGTCTACGGAACGCCGGGGCGGAACCGCAAGGGGGGATGGAGGAAAGGGCCCCGGGCATGATGGGGGCCCCTTCACCCTGCCGAGGCCGGAAGGCGGATTACGCCGGCGGGGGCGGATGCTCCTTCTGGATCCGCTCGATGGCCTCCTGGATCATACGCTCGGCGATCTGGGGCACCACCTCCCACACCACCCGCTCCACCGCGGCCTGAACCAAGGGGGTGAGCACCTCCGGCGACAGGCTGTGTTCGAGTGTCTGCCGTACCGCCCGCTCCACCGTCTGTTCCAGTCCGGCGGGTGCGGCCGTCCCGGTTCCCGCAGCCACACCCGGGGTCTGGTCCCAGTCACCCGCGTGCGGGGGCGTGGGCCCAGGGGCCGTCCATCCGGGGGCCTCTTCCAGGTAGGATTCCGGGGTCTCCTGGAGGTCGGCTTCGGAGGCGGATTCCGGCTCCGCAGCCTCCGAGACCTGCTCATGCACGGCGGCCTCTGTCCCCTGTGCCTCCCCGGCAGGAGGTGTTGCCACCTCGGGCTCCAGGCCGGCCAGGAGGTCCTCGATCTCGGGGGACTCGCCGTCGTCCGTCTCGGCGGGATGCGTCTCCCCGTCCAAGGGTGTTTCCTGCAGGTCCTCGAGAGCAGGGCCCTGGGTCTCGAAGGACAGGGCTGCCGCGTCCTCTCCCGAGGGGGCTTGTTCGGGCGGGGTCTCGGCGTGCGTCGCGATCCCATTCCCGGCCGGGGATTCGAGCGCACGTCCCCCTTCCGATTCGCCCGGCTCCGGTGGTTCCCCGGCGGGCTCCTCCGGGATGAGATCGATGCTGCCGAGATCCAACTCGCCCGGAAGGTCGATCGCGGCGCCGGTTTCAGGATCCGAAGGGGCCGGTTCCGGGGGGGAGGCGGATACTTCCGCTTCCACCGGCTCGGGCTCGATCGGTTCCAGGTCGTCGAGGAGTTCCAGGTCGGCAAAGGCCTCTTCGTCGGACAGGTCGATGACCTCGATCTCGTCCTCGTCCTCTCTCCCTTCCCCCGCGTCCGGTCCGAGCGGCACGGGTTGCTCCGGTTCCTCCGTCAGTTCCACCGAGTCCAGGGCCAAAGCGAAACTCTCGGCTTCCAGGGCTTCGTGGAGCACGTCGAGGAGCTCGTCGGATGAAAACGGCTTGGAGAGCACAGCGGTGGCCCCGGCGGACCGAGCCGGTCCTTCCCCCACCCGTGCCCCCATCAGGATCACGGGGAGCCCCGCACCCCCCGCGGCCTCGCGCAGGCGCCGGCACGCCTCGTAGCCGTCCTCGTCCCCGGGCGCCACGTCGCACAGCACGGCGTCCGGCCGGTTGGACGAGACCGCCTGCACGGCTTCGTCCACCGTATTCACGGGAACGACCTCCCAGTCCTCGCCGGCCAAGGCGTTCCGAACGGCCTCCTGGATGGTCTGGCTGTCGTCGAGCACGAGAAGGGTTCTGGACATGGTGGTACCCCCTTCACGAGTATCGGAGCGGTGTCGGTATACCCATCGGACCGGCCGGGGGAAACTGAAGCAGCCCGGGGGGGGTGCCCCACCGGGGTCCGATTCACAGCACCTTCCAGGGCTGGGGCATGAAGATCTTTTCGTACAGATACAGAGCGTACCGGTCGGTCATGCCCGCGATGAAATCCGCCGCCAGGATCTCCACCGGTTCTTCCGGAACGGGCTGGGCCAGTGTCTCCAGGAACCAGTCCGAGTGCCTCACGAAGTACCCATAAAGTTCCTCTAGGATCTTGCTCGCCTTGATGAAGTCGTCGTGCACGGTGGGGTTGTCGTACACGCGCTCGTACAGGAAGTCGCGGAGCGTGACCGCGGCCTGGTGCACGGGCCCGCTCAGGGTAACGACCTCCATCCCGTTGGCAAGGGTCTCCCCGATCACGTCGCGGACCATCGTGTCGATGCGCTCGCCGTGGCTCCGGCCCAGCCTGTCGCGGACCCCGTCCGGGATCTCGGCGGGGCGGATCACGCCCGCCCGGAGCGCGTCGTCCACGTCGTGGTTCAGGTAGGCGATGAGGTCGGCCACCCGGACGACCTGGGCTTCAAGGGTTGCCCCGGCGGCCAGGATCTCTCCCTTTCCCTTGGAGTGGTGGACGATCCCTTCGCGGACCTCGTGGGTCAGATTGAGCCCCTTGCCGCCCCGCTCCAGCCGGTCCACCACCCTCAGGCTCTGCAGGGCATGGTGAAACCCTCCGGGGCGGAGCCGCCCCAGCACGGTTTCGCCCGCGTGCCCGAACGGCGTGTGCCCCAGGTCGTGTGCGAGCGCGATCGCCTCCACCAGGCTCTCGTTGAGGCGCAGGGCCCGTGCAATGGTGCGGGCGATCTGGCTGACCTCGAGGGTGTGGGTGAGACGGGTACGGTAGTGGTCCCCGGCCGGGGCCAGGAACACCTGGGTCTTGTGTTTCAGGCGGCGGAAAGCCTTGGAATGGAGGATGCGATCCCGATCGTGTTGAAAGGCGGGCCGGATGTCACAGGGGGGCTCGGCCCGGGGACGGCCGCGGGACCGGGCCGAGCGGGTTGCCCTGGGGTGAAGCGTTTGCTCCTCCTGCTCCTCGAGCATGCTTCGTATGGACCGCATGGATCTCCGCCGCCTCCTGGCCTCGGGGCACGAGGGTAACCCAAACGGCTCACAGGGGCCAAGGCGGGCCGCGCCCAAAATTTTTCCTCCCATCCCTCAAGCCCGGGAAAGGACGGGTCGATCTACGGAGATACCTCTCCAAAACACGTTCCGCAACCGGGGTCTCACGGATGACACGAGTCCATCTCGGACCCGACCAGTGGCCCAGTTCGAAGATGCTCCCTCACGGGACTTCCTCGTGGGGGAGTTTGTGCGTTTGTGTGTTGGAGTCAAACCAGCTTTTGGGAAACGAAACTTGTGCCGAGCCGGAAAGGCTGGACCAAGATCCCATCACAAGGAGGTCTGTCATGTGGCGACGGGGCAATCTGAAGAACGTGGCGCTGTGGATCGCAGCGCTGTTCGTTGCGGGGATGTTCCTCGCGGCGTGCGGCGGCGGAGGGGGAGGTGGTGGAGGGGATACGACCCCATCTGTCTCGGATTCCGGGTCCGGCGAAACATCCAATCCCTTTGCCGGGCTGGCCAAGGTGGTGGGAACGATCGACCTGAGCAGCTTGAGCAGCCAAGACAAAGCGTTGTTACAGCAGATCACGGGCGCCACGGGCCGGCGCGCGGGGCGTCTGCTGGCGCGCTCCCTTCCCCAGATCAACCCGGACGAAGCGTTTGTGAAACTTTACGTGATCGGAGCGAACGGCGACCTGGTCGACACAGGGCTCGAAGGC
>CAZBGL010000349.1:0-10109 GCA_964491375.1 uncultured Thermodesulfobacteriota bacterium
GCGCGCGAGGCGTTCGACCTGGGGTTCCTGCGCCACGGCGACGGGATCACCATGAACCGGGAACACCTGATCCACGACGCCAAGCGGGCCGCCCTGGACCTGCTGGAGACCGGCTGGCAGCCCCTGCACCGGCCCGAGACCGTGAAGGTGCTCGGCCGGGACGGCCTGGCCAACATCCGCTCCATGCTCCACAACATGAAGACCGCCCGGTACATCTCGGAGTACGACGCGTTCCTGGGCGAGAAGATCGGCTGGGTGCTGTGCGGCGGCGAGGTAGACAACGGCACCGAGGTCACCGAGGACTACCTGCTGGACCTGGAGCGGCGGGCGTTCGTGGAATTGGCGGCCCAGCGCAAGACCCTGGAACGGATCCAGCACATCCTGAAGACCGGCAAGCCCCTCCGGAACTAGGATGGAACGCCCGGGGGCCTGTCGTTCCGAAGAGACCGAACGATTCGGATACCGCGAGGAGAAGCGACCATGCGAGAAGCCGTGATCGTGGCCAGCGTGCGCACCCCGGTGGGCAAGGCCTTCCGGGGGGCGCTGAGCACCGTGCGGCCGGACGACCTGGCGGCCGTGGCCATCCGGGGCGCCCTGGAGAAGGTGCCCCAGCTCGACCCGGCCGAGGTGGACGACGTGATCCTGGGATGCGCGTTCCCCGAGGCCGAGCAGGGCCTGAACGTGGCCCGGCTCGCCCTGCTGCTCGCCGGGCTCCCCCAGAGCGTGCCCGGCCAAACCGTGAACCGGTTCTGTTCGTCCGGGCTCCAGACCATCGCCCTGGCCGCCCAGGCCGTGATGACCGGCATGGCGGACGTGGTGCTGGCCGGGGGCGTGGAGTCCATGACCCGGGTGCCCATGACGGGCAACAAGATCATGGTCAACCCCGAACTCGCCCGGAGCGTGCCCGACTCGTACCTGAACATGGGCCTCACCGCCGAGAACGTGGCGGAGCGGTTCGGCATCTCGCGGGAGGACCAGGACGCGTTCGCGCTCCAGAGCCACCGCAAGGCCGTGGCCGCCCAGGAAGCCGGCCGTTTCGACGACGAGATCGTGCCGGTCACCGTGACCCGGTACCGGCCCGGCAAGGACGGAAAGCCCGAGGAGGAGACCTTTGTGCACGCCGTGGACGAAGGGCCCCGGCCCGACACCTCGCTCGAGGCCCTGGCCCGGCTCAAGCCCGCCTTCCGCCAGGGGGGCACGGTCACCGCGGGCAACTCCAGCCAGATGTCGGACGGCGCCGCGGTCTCGGTGGTGATGAGCGCGGACAAGGCCAGGGAACTCGGGGTGGAGCCCCTGGCCCGGTTCGTGTCGTTCGCCGTGGGCGGCGTGGACCCGGCCGTCATGGGCATCGGGCCGGTGGTGGCCATCCCCAAGGCCCTCGAGATCGCCGGGCTGGAGCTTTCGGACATCGACCTCGTGGAGCTCAACGAAGCGTTCGCGAGCCAGTCCCTGTACGTGATCCGGGAACTCGGCATCGATCCCGAGATCGTGAACGTGAACGGCGGGGCCATCGCCCTGGGTCACCCCCTGGGGTGCACGGGAGCCAAGCTCACCGCCACCCTGCTCCACGAGATGAAGCGGCGCCACAGCCGCTACGGCATCGTGAGCATGTGCATCGGCGGCGGCATGGGCGCCGCCGGCATCTTCGAGAACCTGGCGCGGTAGCCACCGCGCCCATGGCGTGAGACGGAGGAGTTGGCCATGTCCGAGGCGACGTACGTGAAGGGCGGGAGCTTCCTGGTGGAGGACACCACCCCCGACGATGTGTTCACCCCCGAGGATTTCTCCTCGGAGCAGCTCCAGTTCGCCAAGACCGCCCGGGACTTCATCGACAACGAGGTCCTGCCCCGGAGCGACGCCATCGAGGCCAAGGAGCCCGGGGTGGTGCCCGAGCTCATGCGCAAGGCCGGGGAACTGGGCCTCCTGATGGCCGACGTGCCCGAGGAGTACGGGGGGCTGGGCCTGGACAAGGCCTCCAGCGCCCTGATCACCGAGAACATGTCCGGCCAGGGCTCGTTCTCGGTGGCCTTCGGCGCCCACGTGGGCATCGGCACCCTGCCCATCGTGTACTACGGCACCGAGGAGCAGAAAAAGAAGTACCTGCCGGGCCTGGCGGACGGCACCACCATCGGGTGCTACTGCCTGACCGAGCCGACCTCGGGCTCCGACGCCCTGTCCATCCGGACCAAGGCCGTGCTGAGCGAGGACGGCACCCATTACGTCCTGAACGGCACCAAGCAGTTCATCACCAACGGGGGCATCGCCCAGGTGTTCATCGTGTTCGCCAAGGTGGACGGCGAGCACTTCACCGGGTTCGTTCTGGACAAGGACACCCCGGGGCTCAAGGTGGGGCCCGAAGAGCACAAGATGGGCATCCTGGGCTCCTCCACCACCACGGTGATCCTGGAGGACGCCCGGGTGCCGAAGGAGAACGTACTGGGCGAGGTGGGCCAGGGCCACAAGATCGCGTTCAACATCCTGAACATCGGCCGGTTCAAGCTGGGGGCCGGCGCCGTGGGGAGCGCCAAGCGGGCCCTGGACCAGGCCCTGGCCTACGCCCTCGAGCGCAAGCAGTTCGGCCGGCGGATCGCCGAGTTCGGAGCGATCCGCGAGAAGCTCGCCAACATGTTCGCCCGGATCTACGCGGCCGAGTCGGCCGTGTACCGCACCGTGGGTCTCATCGACCGGCTCCACGCCGCCAGCGGCGGCGGCCACGGCGAAACCGCCCTCAAGGCCATCGAGGAGTACAGCGTGGAGTGCGCCGTGGTGAAGGTGCACGGCAGCGAGGTCCTGGACTACGTGGTGGACGAGACCGTCCAGATCCTGGGCGGGTACGGCTACTGCGCCGAGTACCCGGCCGAGCGCTACTACCGGGACAGCCGCATCAACCGGATCTTCGAGGGCACCAACGAGATCAACCGGTTGCTCGTGCCCGGGATGCTCCTGCGCAAGGCCATGAAGGGCGAACTCCCCCTGTTCCAGGCGGCGAAGGCCCTGCAGGAGGAGCTCATGGGCATTCCCAGCCTGGACATGGAACCGGAGCTGGGTCTGCTGGATCCGGAAAAGAAGATCGTGGCCAACCTGAAGAAGATCTGCCTGTTCGTGGCCGGCGTGGCCGCCCAGAAGCACGGCAAGGCCCTGGCCGAGCAGCAGCCCGTGCTGATGCGCCTGGCCGACCTGGCGATCCACGCCTACGTGGCCGAGTCCACGGTGCTGCGGGCCTTGAAGGACGCGGCACGCCGGGGCGAGGACAAGGCCGCGTTGCCGCTGGCGGCCGCCCGGATCGTGTGCGAGGAGGCCGCGTCCGGGGCCGAGGCCGTGGCCCGCGAGGCCCTGGCCGCCCTGGAGACCGGCGACACCCTGGCCACCATGCTGGCGGCGCTGCGCCGGCTCGTCCGGCGCACCCCGGCCGACACCGTGGCCCAGCGCGAAATCATCGCGTCACGGCTCGTGGAGATGGAGCGCGTGGTGCTGTAACCGGGCACCCGGGGCCGGGCGGGTCCGGTCCCGGGTGTTTTTTTCGTGGCGGCGAACATCAAACGTCGTTTATATCTGTGAGGCGACCGTTCCACCGTTCCGAACCCGCTCAGGAGGAAGGAGGGAAGCATGAGACGAACGGTCAAGCTCTTGGCCCTGTCCGGGGGCCTCGCCCTGCTTCTGGCGGCCTGCGGATCCCCGCCCGACGACAACGTGGCGCCCAAGCCCGCCCCCACGCCCACGACCCCGGGCGGCACGGCAAAGGTCTTTGCCGTGTACGATCCCACCGAGGAGATCATGCCCCTCCCGAACGATCTCGTGTGGCTGGCCGACGGCGACCCCGAGGTGGAGATCGCGGTGGAGGCGGACGACTCCGACGAGATGAAGCTGCTGAAACAACTGGTGAGCGCGCTCAACATCCAGGGCCTGTCGCCCAACATGTTCCTCACCGTCCCCCTGTCCGGCGCGGTGGACACCTCCACCCTGGAACTCATCGTGTTCCGGCTGGACGACCCCACGGCCGAGCCCCCCCGCACGGTGCAGAACTTCGAAGTGGTCCAGGATACCGGCATCCTGAAGCTGGCTCCCAGGGAGCCGTTCACGGCCGGGGCCTACTATGCGGTGGCGGTGCGCAGCACCCTGCGGGACGCAAACGGGTTCCCGGTGGAGCCGAGCCCGGTGATGAACGCGCTCAAGAGCACCCAGTCCCTCAAGGGCACGGCGTTCGAGAAACTGGAGAGCCTACGGGCCGCGTACAACGCCGAGGGGGGCCTTTTCGACGCCCTGGCCCAGTTCACCCAGTCCGTGTTCGGCACGGCCTGGGGCCGGGGCGACGTGCTCCTCCTGTGGACCTTCCACACCGCGGACAAGACGTTGGCCCTGGCCACGTCCGAGGCCTATATGCAGGCCCTCCAGGACGGCGACCTCTCTCCGGTTACCCTGTCGTACGACGACTTCGGGACTTTCCTGGCCGGTCTGAAGGCGGGCTCTCTGGGCTGGCAGATCAATCAGGTGACCTGGCGGCAGTCCGACGGGAGGACCTACGGGGACACCCCCCAACGCACGGACCCCGACACCGCGTGGAGCCTCGCCGACATACCCGAGTCCGTGCCCAACGACGCCATCGGGAGCGTCTATTTCGGCCGCTTCCAGAGCGCGGTGTTCAGCTCGTTGGCCTCCGGCTCACCCCAACCGCTGGATGTCACCTTCCTGGTCGTGACCCCAGGATCCGACGCCTGTACGAGCCCCTGGGCCACGGTGGTCTTCCAGCACGGCATCGGCCAGAGCAAGAACGACGCCCTGGCCCTGGCCAACTCCCTGGCCAAGGCGTGCCTGGCCACGTTCGCGATCGACGCGCCCTATCACGGCGACCGCACGCCCGAGGGGTACGAATCCGGGGATCTGTTCTTCACCGCCAACATCCTCCAGGACCGCGCCAACCTGTACCAGGCCGCCTTCGACCTGTGGGAGGCGTTCGATGTGCTCTCCAGCATCGATCTGGACGGCGGCGGGGAAGACCTCTCCATCCGCGGCTTCGCAGCCCACTCCCTGGGTTCGATCATCGGTTCGGTGTTTCTCGCCCAAGACACCCGGCCCGACCGGATCCTACTGTCCAGCCCGTCGGGCCAGCTGTCCCTGGTCCTCGACCAGACCGGGCTGTCCGATCTCCAGGCACTCGTCCAAAGCCTCGGTTACACCCCGGGAACCACGGCCTACTACGTGTTCCTGAACCTCGTCCAGTGGCTCATGGACCCGGTGGACGGGATGTACACGGGGATCGGCGGAAACGAGCGCAGCGAGCTGGCCGCGGTGTTCGCATACCGGGATCCCGTGGTCACCGACGTGGCCAGCCGGCTGTTCCTTTCTCCCATTTTCGGGAGCGAACTGGCCGATGCGATCCACGTGGTGGATCCGTCCGACGACACCACGTTCCCGGGATCGGACGACGGGGTCTACCAGTACGGCCTCGAGGGCCATCCCGCGGTGCACAGCTTCCTGCTCAACCCCGCGGTGGGGGACGAGGCCTACTACGAGGGATACGACGAAACCGAACAACTCGCGTTCTACCAGGCCGCCCAGGCCCAGGCGGCCGCGTTCCTCGGATCGACCGGCGACTAGAGCGAAATCCCGCGACAGGGCGTAACAAGGAGGAGCCATGAGGAGAACGACCATCGTTCGGATCGCCGCCCTCGCGGCGGCGGTGGGCGTGGCCTCGCCGGCGCTGCCCGCCGGCTTCCACATCCGGGAGCAGGGCGCCAAGGCCATGGGCATGGCCAACGCCTTTGCCGCCCAGGCGGACGACCCTTCGGCGATCTTTTACAACCCGGCCGGGCTGGCCTTCCAGGAAGGGACCCAGGCGAGCTTGGGCGTGACCATCATCCAGGTGCCCGAAACCGAGTTCGAGGGCAAGACCTGGCTGGGCGATCCCAGGGTTTCGGGTTCGGAGTTCTCGGGCAAGCAGAGCGCCCGGCCGGACATCTTCTTCCCGCCCAACATGTACTTCACGACCAGCCTGCGGTCGGTCCCGGTGGCCCTGGGCGTGGGCATCAACTCCCAGTACCCCCTGGCCAAGCGGTGGGACACCACGAGCCCCTTCCGGGACGACGTGAAGGAGGTGGCCATCAAGCCCATCAACGTGAACCCCACCGTCGCATACCGGTGGAAGACCCTGGGGCTCGCGTTCGGCCTGAACTACACGTACGCCACCCTGTGGCTCGAGAACGCCCCGTACACCACCGTGTACGACGGCTCGGGCACCCCCGTGAACCTCAACGTGGGCGACCTGGAGGTGGAGGGCACGGGTGACGGCTGGGGCTTCAACTTCGGCCTGCTGTGGCGGCCCAGCGAGACCTGGTCGTTCGCCCTGGCCTACCGGAGCCGGATCAAGGTCGAGGTGAAGGACGGAGACGCCGACCTGATGGTGAGCCAGAAGGCCCAGGAGACGCTCGGGCTTCCGAGCCACGTGAACACGGACGGCTCCACCGAGATCACGCTGCCCGATACGTGGACCTTTGCCGTTGCGTGGAAACCGACGAACCGCATCACCCTGGAGTTCGACGCGGACCGGTTCGGGTGGAGCTCGTACGACGAACTAAAGCTCGACTTCGAGGACGAAAGCGTCCTGCACGACGAGACCCTTCCCAAGGACTGGAAGGACGTGTGGGCGTTCCGGTTCGGCGTGCAGTACGCGCTGACCGACGCGCTGGACCTGCGGGCCGGGTACACCTACGACAACACCCCGGTCCCCGACAGCACCCTGGGTCCGGATCTTCCGGACTCGGACCGGCACAACGTCACGTTCGGCGTGGGCTGGCACACCGACCGGGGCTCGGTGGACTTCGCCTACATGGCGGTGCTGTTCAAGGACCGCAGCGTGTCCAACGACCACCAGGACGGCGAGTACCGGAGCGAAGCCCACCTGTTCGCGTTGAACGTGAGCTACCGCTTCTAGCCCGCCGCGGACGGGCCGCCCCCGGGGGCGGCCCGTTCGTTCACGCGCCCCGGGCCAGGCCGAGGGCCGCCAGGTCCGCGAGCGTGGCCAGGCTCTCCACCTCGTCGTCCGAGAACGGCTCGTCCCCGGGATCTCGGTCGGCGTACAGGATCCCCTGGGGCTTCCCTTCCGGCCCGAACGGGAGCAGCGCGAACGACGGGCTGTCGAACACCGCGTTCTCCTCCGGGGTCATCAGGCGTGCGAAGTAGGGAAGGTCCCGGTCGAACACGGCCACCGGCTGTCCCTGCTCCACGGCCATCCCGAGCAGCCCGCTGCCCGGATCCAGGCGGGCCAGCCCCTCGAGGAACGGCGGGGTCACGTCGCCCTCTGCGGCCACCACCCCGAGCCGACGCGGGCGCCCCCGGACCCGGCACGCCACCGCCCGGGAGGCCCCGGCCACGCCGCGGCACGCCCTGAGCACCCGCCGCACCACGGCCCCGGGCTCCGCCCCCCGGAGCAGCAGCCCGTGGATCTCCCGCACCGCCGCCAGCTCGGCCTCCTGGCGCTCGGCCCGCCGGCGGGCGGCCTCGTGGTCGGCGAACGCCTGCTGGAGCCTCTGGTTCTCCTGTTCCACCCAAAGGGTGTAGGTCTCCAGGTCCTCCACCTTGAGGTCGAAGAACTCCGCGTACGTGCCGATCCGGGACGGCACCTCCTGGAGCATGGCGAGCAGCAGCCCCACGGGCTTGCGCACCACCCGGGCCATGGCCGAGGCCAGGTTCCGGGGGGGCTCGTCGGACGCCCACAGGGGCTCGGCCAGGGCCTTGCCCACCGATGCCAGGAACGCCAGCCGGTCCCCCCGGTCCGGGGGGGGAGACGAGAAATGACGGTGGTGGTGCTCGATGGCCCGGACGAGCACCTCGGGCAGCTCCCACCGCCGGGCCAGCTCGGCGCCTACCTCCACGTGGTTCACCCCGAACGCACGGGCCTCCTCCCGCAGGAGCGCCGGCCCCCTCACGGACCCGTCGTAGACCCGGGAGGCGGTCCGGGGGTCGTGCTCCGCCAGCACGAGCTTGCCCACGTCGTGGAGCAGGCCGGCAACGAACGCTTCCTCGGGCACCTCGTACCGGAGCAGCCCGGCCAGCTCCTGGCACACCACGGCCGTGGCCACCGCGTGGATCCAGAACGACCGGAGGACCTGCCCCCCCCGCCGGAGGGCCGACAGCAGTTGGTACGCACCCAGTCCCACCGCGATGGCCCGCACCGACTCGAACCCCAGGAGGATGACGGCCCTCGACACGGTGGTGACCCGCTGGGAGCTCACCCCGTACCGGGCCGAGTTGGCCACCCGCAGAACCTTCATGGTGAGCGCCTGGTCCTTCAGGATCACCTCGGCCAGGTCGGCCGCGCTCGAGGTGGGGTCCGAGGCCACCCGGGACACGCCCACCAGCACCTGGGGCAGGCTGGGCAGCTCTTTCAACCCGTCCAGGAACGCGAACCGGTCCTCCCCCCGGCCGTCGTTCCTTGGTCTCTTCTTGGTCATGGCCCGGAACCTTCCTCTGCCAGGCCGGAACGCACGGCCTCGCACACCGCTTCGAACAGCTCTTCGCTCGCCCCGAGGGCCTCGAGACCGCCGGGCCTCGGGCCGGGCGCCCTCCCCACGCCGGGCGCGATCTCCTCCACCAGCCAGTCCGCCCCCTTCACCAGGAGCCCCAGCCCCCGGGGGGACGCCTCGTGGTGGCCGGTCACGGCCTCGCCGATCGAGCCCGGGATCTCCCAGCGCTCCAGCAGGAGCCCTCCTAGCTCCGCGTGGTCGAACCCCAGGGCCTCCCGCTCGCCCTCCGTATCCACGTGCCGGTCGTACAGCCCGGGGAACCGGACCGCGATCACGCCCTTGCCCACGTCGTGGAACAGTCCCGCCAGGAACGCCTCCTCCGGATCGAAGCGCACGGTGCGGCGCACCCGGCGCGCCCACTCCCGGCAGGCCAGCCCCACCCCGTAGCAGTGGAGCCACAGGGGTTCGGCCACCCGCCCCGCTCGCGAGAGCAGCCGATGGACGGCCGACCCCAGCACCAGGGTGTGCACGGTCTTGAACCCCAGGAGCACGATGGCGCCGCTCAGGGTCTTCACCTCCCGGGCCCTCCGGTAGTAGGCGGAGTTGGCCAGCCGAAGCACCCGCAGGGCGAGGCCCGGATCCCGGGACAGCACCCGCTCCAGCTCCTCGGGCTCGGTGGAGGGGTCGGCCATCATGGCCAGGGCCTGCTGGGCCACCGAGGGCAGGGAGGGAAGGTCCTCGATCGTCTTGGCCACCCGTTCCGCGAGGTCTTCCGGCAAGGCGGCGCTCCTCCGGGAATCCACGGCGTCTCTCCGAGCCCTATCGGAGGGCCGGCCCCGGCCCTTGAGCCGCCTGTCCCGCCGTGTCGTCAGAACGGGGCATCTTGTGCGGTCCGAAAAAAGCGCCCTCGTGTGGGCGCTTCGTGGTGGGCCGATGTGCTGCACCGACCGAGGTGTACGGCGAGCCGTCCACGGCCCCGCGAACGATCACCACACCGTGTGCACATAAGGGTACGCCTGGAGTCTGGCATCCTTGGTAATGAGTCGAGCCTTTTTCTCCAAGGCTGTTGCCACGATGATTCGATCCGCAGGATCGGGATGGAGAAGGCCGGGCAGGTTCACGGACCGCAGCGCGATCGCAGGGTCCACCGGGACGAATCGAAGCCCTGGTACCGCCTCGCATCGGGTGACCCACTCCTCCACGGGAATGGTCAACACAAGGCGTCCCCTGACCACGAGCATGGCCACCTCCCACACGCTGATCGAGGAGACCAGCACCCCGTCCCCGCTGCGGGCCTTCTCGATCGCAAGCCGCGCAGGAGCGGAAAGGCGGCCCGGATCGCTCACCCACCAAACCCATACATGGGTGTCGAGCAGCGTCACCGGAGGGCCTCCCAGTCCTCCGCGGCCACGGGCTCCGTGGGGGCCTCGTACCGCACCACGGTACCCCGGAGCGAGGCGAGCGGGTCGGGGTCCGCGCTCCGGTACGGGATGATCTTCGCAACCGGCCGCCCCCGGTCCGTGATCACCAGTTCCTCGCCCGTTTCTTCCACGCGCCGCAGGTAGGCCAAAAGCTTCGGCTTGAGCTCGGACTTGGAAACCACCGTTCCACCCATCGTTCTCCCTCCAATATGCCCCTAGTCACATTACC
>CAZBGL010000350.1:0-5608 GCA_964491375.1 uncultured Thermodesulfobacteriota bacterium
CCCGGTCCTGCACCGGGCGCGGGGGCGGGGGCTCATGATCGGGGTGGACCTGAGGCCGCTCCCCGAGCGGAACATGGGCACCCGCGAGGTGGCCGGGTGGTTCCAGCACCTGTGCGCCGAGGAAGGAGTCCACGTCAAGCCCATCGCCAAGGGCCGGGTGTTGCGGATCCTGCCGCCGCTCACTCTCAAGAGGAGCGACGTGGACGCGGTTCTCCGGGCGTTCCGCTCGGCACTCGCGGCCATTTCCTCGGGAAAGGTGAAGGGGCCTCCTCCCCTGTCCCGCAACCGGTACACCCGGGCTCTGGAAAGCCGCCGCCGCCGTTCCCGGATCAAGCGGATGGCCCTGCGGGTGTGGCGGTCGAGCCCCCAGGAACTCGTAGGTCGCATTGCCGCAGCACGAGGAAGGTGAAGTCGTGGTTTCGCACTGGGTTGCCCAAGTGCTACGCGAATGGCTTGCCGCGTCCTTGCGCCGCCCTCCTTCCCCGGAGGCTTGCCTCCGGGAAACCATCGGGTGGCTCATGCGCGCGCAGGATGCCACCCCGGACCCCGGGATCGCGCGAGCTTTCGACCTGCGCAGCGGCTGGCAGCCGTCGTATCCGGAGACCACGGGCTACATCGTTCCCACTTTTCTTGCCTACGCGCGAGCCTATGGGGCGCCGTCGGCACGGGACCGGGCCGTGTCGATGGCGCGGTGGCTCCTGGACGTCCAGCTGCCCTGCGGGGGTATCCCCGCCGGCACGGTAGAGCAGGTCGAAAAGGTCCCCACCGTGTTCAACACGGGCATGGTCATCCTGGGGTGGATCGCGGCGTGGGAGGAGACCGGGGATGAGGCGTTTCTCCACGCGGCCTGCCGGGCCGGAGAATGGCTTTGCGACATTCAGGACGACGACGGCGCGTGGCGGCGCGGCGGGTCTCCCAGGGTCGGCAACCAGGTCAACACGTACAACGCCCGTGTGGCCTGGGCGTTGGCACAGCTTTTCCGGGTCACCGGTGATCGCGCGTTTTGCGATGCCGCCGTCCGCAACCTCCGGTGGGTTCTTTCCCAACAGCAAGAGAACGGGTGGTTCCGAAACAACGATTTTCGTCGAAACGATCGGCCGTGGATCCACACCATCGCCTATGCGGCGCGGGGGCTATTGGAGGGCGGTGTGGTGCTGGGAGACGAGGCGTTCGTGGCGGCTGCCCGCCGGACAGCCGATGCCGTGCTATCTACCCAGAAGCCCGACGGCCGCCTGGCGGCCCGCTACCGGGCGGACTGGACCGGAGAACAATGGGGAGGTTGCCTTCCGGGGCACGCCCAGATGGCAGTCCTGTGGTTCCGGCTCGGGAAAATCACCGGCGATGCCCGGTACGGCCGGGCGGCCCGCCGGACGCTGCTGTATCTCGTGCGTCACGTCAACCTGAGGCACCGCCACCCGGGAATTCGGGGTGGGCTCAAGGGGTCCCACCCCATGTGGCGTCGCTATGGCCGGTACCAGTACCCGAACTGGGGGGCCAAGTTCCTGGCGGATGCATTGATGGCCCCCGGGAACTCCACCTCTGGAAGGCAAGGGGGCTCAGTTCCCGGGAAAATAGCCGCGGCTGGTCGGTGATGCTCCAGATCCGAACACCACGAAGGGGTGCGGCCGTTGCCTTGGGCGTTTGACATAGGCGGACGGTTTCTGTGGGAGAGAGTACTGCGCCTGGCCCGGGGGGAGCGGTTGGCCGACGGCCGATGGTCCGCCGGGGTAGTCCGGTTGCACGGTGTTGGCGGGAGCTGAGATGCCACACCGGAAACACACAACAGTGCTAACAGTTCCGGCAGAGAAACGGAAAGCCTTTATCCGGCGCTGCCTGGTCCGCCTCGGGGTGGCCCGTGTCCTGCGGCGGGCACTCCGGGGGAAACGCGCCGCCGTGCTCCGGTACCACGCGGTGGTCGATCCCCGGGCCGTGGACTACGCGGTGCCTTCGATCTGCATCGCCCCGGAGGACTTTGAAACCCAGGTGCGGTACATCGCCCGGCACTACACCGTAACCGACCTGGACACCCTGCACCGGTGCCTCGTGCATGGCGAACCCTTCCCCCCCGACGCGGTGGTGCTGACCTTTGACGACGGCTACGCGGACAACTTCGAGGCCTTCCGGATCCTCCGGTCCCACGGCCTCACCGCCACCTTCTACGTGTGCACCGGTCCGCTGAACGGTACCGAACCGCTTTGGCTCCCCGAAGCGGTATACCGGTTCCGTAAAACCACGGCCCGGCGCATCCGAATCCGGGCGGGTTCGGCCGATCTGGACCTGCCCGTGGGCGACCCGGCCACAACGGAGGCCTCCCTCAGGTCGTTCGTGCGCCTGGTGAAAACCCATCCCCGTGCGGTCCGCGACCAGGCCATGGAGGCCCTGCGGAGGGCCACCCGGGACGTGGAGGACTGCGAGGCCCGGATGCGGCGCATCATGCTCACCTGGGATCAGGTGCGCGAAATGGCCGATGCCGGTATGACCATCGGCGGGCACACGGTGACCCACCTGAACCTGCCCCACGCCGACCCCGGGGACGCCCGGGACGAAATCGTGGGTTGCAAGGAATCCATCGAGGCGGCTCTGGGGCGGGAGGTGCGGCACTTCTCGTATCCGAACGGGGGCGGGTACGCGTACTTCGACGACCGCATCGTCTCCATGGTCCGCGGGGCCGGCTACGCGACCGCCACAACCTCGCAGAACGGCGTGGTGCGCCCCGGAGGCGATCCCCTCCGGATGGAGCGCGTGCGCATCACGGAGAGCCTACCCGAACTCGTCTATGCCATCGACTGCGACCCCGTGGTGGAGTCGTGGCGATGAGGGAACCGGCCCAGGCGACGGCGCCCCCGGTGTTCGAGTGCCGGCCCTTGCGAAGGGACGAGCTTTCGCAGGCCTTGGCGTTCCTGCGCGAGACGTTCCCCGCCGGGGCCCATCAGAACCGGCCGGGCTGGTTCGAGTGGCAGTACCTGAAGCACCCGGAACGGTTCCACGTCCAGATCTGCTGCCACCAGGGCCGCATCGTGGCCCTTTCCGGATTCCTCCCGTGCGTGGTGAACCTGGCGAGCCGTTCCGTGCGCGCGGCGTTCTCCACCAGCACCATGGTGCACCCGGCGTTCAGGCGGCAAGGCCTCGGGGCCTTGCTCCACCGGGCGCGCCTGGAAGCCTACGACGTGGCGCTCTCGTCGGGCCAGTCCGAGGCCAACCGGAACCTGTACGCCAAAATGGGCTGGTCGGTTCTGGGCGGGTATTTCGAGGCCAGGGCGCGGAAGGGCCCGCCCCGGGCCCGGCGGCTTCGGGCGTTCGCCAAGGAAACGATCGCCTGGCTCGCATGGGGCCTGCGGCCGCCCGAGGCGCGCGGCCGGTACGCGCTGGTGCCGGACAAGGCCCGGGCCCATGCGTGGGCCGACCGCTGGGGATCACAGCGGTTTCCGGCGGGTGCGGCCGGTCCGATGCACGATGCCGCCTACGTGCAATGGCGTTACGGAGACCACCCCTACTTCCGATACGAAATGTGTGTAGTGCACAGGGACTGCGACGAAATCGGGGCCGTGGTGTTCCGCCGAGATGCTCACGGGATCGTTTTCGTGGATGCGTACAGTGCGCCCGGGGCACTCCCCGCCGTGCTGGCCGGCATGGCTTCGGCGTCGGACGCATCGGTGCTTCGGGCCACGGCCACGGGGCGGTTCCTGGCCCGGGCCTTCCGCCGGGCCGGCTGGGCGGTGTTCACGGGCGGCTCGCTCCTGATCGGCGCCACCGGGAAGCCCGACCTCCAGAAGGCGCTTCGGGACGCGGACTGGAACTTTTTCGCCGGCGATTCGGACAAGGACCGCTGAAGGAGCGCGCAAGTGGCCACAGACGCCGTCCGGAGGGTGATCGAGCACCTCCAGAGCAACCCCGAGACCGCGGGGCTTGCGGGGCCCGTGTCGGTTCGGCTCGTGTTCTCGGACCTCCGGAAGCGTTCCTCCGAATTCCACCGGGTTCTGGTCCAGCACCGGCGGGGCGTGACCCCTTGCTGGATCAAGATCGTGAAAAACAAGCCCAGGGAGGACATCCACCGCTCGCTGACCAAACAGCACCGGGTCATGCGGGAGCTATGGGAGCACTTTTCAGAGCACCCCGGCGGGGACCCATTGCTGGGCACGTGCAAGCCCCTGGCGCTGTTGCCGGAGTTCGACGCCCTGGTCACCCGCGAGTGCCGCGGAGAGCTCATGAACCGGGTACTGGTTCGGAGCATCCCGTGGTTCCATGGCCGGCGCATCCTGGAATACTGCCGGGGCGCCGGGGTGTGGCTGCGGCGGTTCCACGAATACTACCGGCACGCTGGCCGCTCGGAGGAGGCCGACGGTTTTCCCACTCTGTGCCACACCGACTACAGCCCCCGGAACATCTTCGTTTCGCCGGGGCTGGTGGAGGTGATCGACTTCGTTGGGGTGAAAGAAGGCCGCTCGAACACCGACGTGGCCTTCTTCCTGGACTACATCCGGACCGCCCGCTTCAACGGGCTTTACTGGCGGGGCATCAAAAGGGAAATGGCCCGGGCCTTCCTTGCGGGGTACGAGAACGCGGCGCCCGTGGCGGCGGGGAATGCCCTACCGGCCGCTTCTGCGCGTGGTGCCGGTTCGTACTTTCGGGAAACGGAGTGCAGGGGGCGGGTGTAAGGCCTGGTCTCCACGGGAGTCTCTCGTTCATGAAAGTGCTTCACGTTTTAAATCATAGTCTTCCGCTGCAAAGCGGCTACACGTTTCGGAGCCGGAACATCTTCCGGTGCCAGGCCGGGCAGGGCTTCCGGCCGGTGGTGGTGACCTCGCCAAAGCACGAGGAATCGTGGGAGGGCGCATGGGCCCCTGAGGAAGAGATCGACGGGGTCCGGTACTACCGGTCCGGAAAAGCGACCGGTCCGCCGGTTCCTTTCCTCTCGGAACGCGCCCTGATGAAACGCCTGGAGCGCCGTTTGTTCGAAGTGGCGCGGGTGGAACGGCCGTCGGTGATCCACGCCCACAGCCCGGTGCTCAACGTGCTCCCGGCCTTGCGCGTGGGTCGGCGGCTGGGCATTCCGGTGGTGTACGAGATCCGGGCCTTCTGGGAGGACGCAGGGGCCGACCAGGGAACGTACCGGGAATGGGGGCTCAAATACCGGATGGTGCGGGCCGCGGAAACCTGGGCCTGCCGCCGGTGTGACCACGTGTTCACGATTTGCGAAGGCCTCAAACGCGATCTTGTCGCGAGGGGGCTGGCCGACGACCGGATCACCGTGGTCCCCAACGCGGTGAACCCCGAGGAGTTCTCTCCGGTCCCCCCTGACCCCGACCTGGCCAGGAAATGGGGGGTGGAAGGGCGGTTCACGGTCGGGTTCCTGGGCTCCTTCTTCCACTTCGAGGGCCTGGACCTGTTGTTGGATTCGGTGGCTCACCTGAACGGTGCCCTCCCCGATCTGAAGGCGTTGCTCGTGGGCGGGGGAGAAATGCAGGAACGCCTGCGCCAGCAGGCGAGCGCCCTCGGAATCGAAAAGCACGTCGTGTTCACGGGCCGTCGGCCGCACCACGAAATGCCCGGGTTGTATGCGCTGGTGGACCTGCTGGCGTTCCCGCGAAAGCGCATTCGCTTGACCGAG
>CAZBGL010000351.1:0-3233 GCA_964491375.1 uncultured Thermodesulfobacteriota bacterium
TGGGTGGTGAACGCCTTGGTGGAGGCCACGCCGATCTCCGGGCCGGCGTGGGTGTAGAGCACGGCGTCCGAGGCCCGCGCGATGCTCGAGCCCACCACGTTGCAGATGGAGAGGACCGGCGCGCCCTTCTCCCGGCCCTCGGCCAGGGCGGCCAGGGTGTCGGCCGTCTCGCCCGACTGGCTGATGAGCAGGAGCGCCGTGTCCTCGCCCAGGATGGGGTCGGCGTAGCGGAACTCGCTGGCCAGGCTCACCTCGGCCGGCACCCGGGCGATGGCCTCCATCCAGTACTTGCCCACCAGGCCGGCGTGGAAGCTGGTGCCGCAGGCCACGATGTGGAGCTTGCGGATGCGGCGGGCGATGTCCTCGGCGGCCTCGTCGCCGTCCAGGTGCACGGCCGCGTCGCCGGCGCCCAGCCGGCCCGACAGGGTGTCGGCCAGGGCCCGGGGCTGCTCGAAGATCTCCTTCTGCATGAAGTGCTTGTAGCCGCCCTTTTCGGCCATGGCCGGGGTCCACTGCACGACCTGCACGGGCCGGTCCACCGGGCCCTGGTCCAGGTGGGTGATGCGCACGCCGTCGCGGGTGCACACCACCATGTCGCCGTCCTCCAGGAAGATGAACCGCCGGGTGTGGGTGAGCAGGGCCGGGATGTCGCTGGCCACGAAGTTCTCCCCTTCGCCCAGGCCCACCACCAGGGGGCTCGCCTTGCGCGCGGCCAGCACCCGGTCGGGATGGCTCCCCGCCACCACGGCCACGGCGTAGGAGCCCTCGAGCCGGGCCACGGTCTGGCGGAAGGCCTCCTCCAGGTCGGCGCCCTCCCGCAGGAACCGGGCGATCAGGTGGGGGATGACCTCGGTGTCGGTCTCGCTGCTGAAGGTGTGGCCCGCGGCCGAGAGCTCGGCCCGCAGGGCCAGGTAGTTCTCGATGATGCCGTTGTGCACCACCACCACGTCCCCGGCCGCGTGGGGGTGGGCGTTCTCCTCGCTGGGCCGGCCGTGGGTGGCCCAGCGGGTGTGGCCGATGCCCACGGTGCCCCGGAGTTCGGCGCCCCGGAGCTTCTCCTCCAGGGCCGACAGCTTGCCCACGCTGCGCACGATCCGCACGCCGCCGTCCTCCACCACGGCCACGCCGGCCGAGTCGTAGCCCCGGTACTCGAGCCGCTTGAGGCCCTCGAGGAGCACGGGCGCGCACGGCCGCGCGCCCACGTAACCCACGATCCCGCACATGGCTGCTCCCTTTCTCCCCTCAGCCGGGCCGCTTCCAGCCCGGGATGTTCCGCTGCCGGCCCCGGGCCACCCCCAGGGCGCCGTCGGGCACGTCCTTGGTGATGGTGGACCCGGCACCCACGGTGGCACCCGCGCCCACGGTAACCGGCGCCACCAGGCTCGTGTTCGACCCGATGAACGCGCCGTCGCGGATCACGGTGGGGTGCTTGTTCTTGCCGTCGTAGTTGCAGGTGATGGTGCCCGCCCCGATGTTCACGCCCTCGCCCACCGTGGCGTCGCCCAGGTAGGTCAGGTGGTTGGCCTTGCTCCCCCGGCCCAGCACGGCCTTTTTCATCTCCACGAAGTTGCCCACCCGGGCCTCGGGCCCCACCACCGCCCCCGGCCGGAGGTGCGCGAACGGGCCGGCCTGGGCGCCGGCCTCGAGACGGGCCTCGGTGGCCACGCAGTAGGGCTTCAGGTGGCACCCCGGGCCCACCACGGTGTCGGCGAGCACGCACCCGGTGTCGATCCGGGCGCCCGAGGCCACCCGCGTGCGGCCGGCGAGGCGCACCCCCGGCCCGATGGTGACGTCGGGTTCCAGCTCCACGCCGGGCTCGATCCAGGTGGAGGCCGGGTCCTCGAGCGTGACCCCGGCCTCCATCCAGGCGCGGTTGATGCGGTCGCGGAGCACCGCGGCCGCCTGGGCCAGGTGCACCCGGGAGTTCACGCCCATGACCTCGGCCGGGTCGGCCACCTGCAGGGCCAGGGCCCGGTCCTCCTTCACGGCCGCCTCCACCGCGTCCGTGAGGTAGATCTCGGCCTGGCGGTTGTCCGGCCGGAGCCGCTCCAGCACGCCCCACAGCCAGGGGAGCTCCACGGCGTAGGTGCCGGAGTTCACCTCGCAAATGGCCCGCTCTTCGTCGGAGGCGTCGGCCTCCTCCACGATGCGCACCAGGTGCCCGTCGCCGTCGCGCACGATCCGGCCGTAACCCGCGGGATCCGGAAGCTCCATGCTGAGCACGGTGACGAGGGCGCCGGCCGACCGGTGGGCCTCCACGAGCCGCCGGAGGGTCTCGGGCCGGATCAGGGGCACGTCGCCGCACAGGATCAGGGCCGTGCCGCGGTAGTCCGCCAGAATCCGGCGGGCGCACAGCACGGCGTGGCCCGTGCCGTTCTGCTCGGCCTGGAGCGCAAAGGCCACGTCCGGCGCCTCGGCCGCCCGGCGCACGGCTTCGGCCTGGTGGCCCACCACCACCACCAGGCGCTCCACGCCGGCCTTGCGGCACGCGTCCAGCGGATACCACACGAGCGGCCGGCCCAGGAGCGGGTGGAGCACCTTGGCCAGCTCCGACCGCATGCGCGTGCCCTTGCCCGCGGCCAGGATCAGGGCTGCCGTGTGTTCCATGGGTCCACCTCCCCGTCGGCGGGTGGGATCAGGCCGCGTACTGTACCACCGGTTGCACCGCGGGTTCACGGCGGCGAGAGCACGAGCGCCGGACCCTCGGCCAGGACCTCCACCCGGAACGACCCCAGGAAGTCCATGCCCAGGAGGCCGTCGGCCCCCTCCAGGGCGTCGTGCACCACGATCCGGAACGGGCCGGCCCGCCGTCCCCCCACCTCGATCCAGTCCACCCGGGCCCAGCCGGCCCGCACCGTACCGCCGGCGGTGCGCACCTCCACGGGCGGGTCCCGGCGCACCGACAGGCCCACGCGCCGGGCCGCGGCCGGCGAGATCACCGTGGCCGTGGCCCCGGTGTCGAGCACCAGGCGCAGCGGCCCCCGGCCGTTGACCCGGGCCTGGACCACGAAGCCCCGTTCGGTGCGCTCCAGGGGGATGCGCTCCGGAGGGCGCGCCGGCGGAAGCCGGTCGTCCAGGGTGCGCACCCGGTCCCGGTACTCGGGCGGCACCGAGAACAGGTTGTCGGTGAAGTGCACCGTGCCGTTCCGGTCGGTCCACCGGTAGATCTCGGCCGCGGCCCCGCCGGCGCACAGCGTCAGAAGGAGTGGCAGCGCGAGCAGAGCGGCCCGGGC
>CAZBGL010000352.1:0-4949 GCA_964491375.1 uncultured Thermodesulfobacteriota bacterium
CCGAGCCTTCGGGGTGCCCGGATGCGGTGGCCGGTGGGTGCCGCTCGGAGGGGTTGGGCAGGGGGGAGAGGGCTGGTGCCGCTCGTTGAGGACGGTGCCGGCGTGGGGGCCTGGCCCGGTAGCGTGGGGGTGGGGTGCTGCGCTCGTGCGCTCGGTGCGGGTTTCGTGCCTTTGCTCCGCCTCGGGGGTAGGCCCGGGCGGGAGACGGCGTGGTCGGCCTTCCGGCCGCGTGCGCGGATCCGAGCCCTCGGCGGCCCGGACAGACCGCGATGGCTGAGCCGGGGGTGGGAGCGGCCTTCGTGCGGCGACCGGGGCCGGAGGGGCTCGGCTCCAGTCGCTAGAGGTCCTAGAGGGTTGCGCCGTAGACGCCACCTCAACCCTGGGGCCTCCGAGCGCGAAGCCCCCTGGAGGGGGCGAGCGCCCCGACGCCCCCGCTTGGCAGGGCCCGGCGGGGATCCACCTATTTGCCCCACACCCTCCCTCTGCCTCGGTAGGGATTCCCGTGTGCCCCGGTTTCGGGTAGCATCGGAGGCGGTTGCGCGCATTGAACACGGGAACGGACGATCGGGGTGTTTTCCATGATCCAGTCGCCGGCTCTCCAAACCAAACGCGATCGTCTCGTGAGCCTTCTTCGGCAAATGGAAGGGGTGGTGGTGGCGTTCTCCGGGGGCGTGGATTCCAGCTTCCTGTACGCCGTGGCCGTAGAGGCGCTGGGCGACCGGGCGGTGGGGGTTACGGCCGTGTCCGAGACCTACCCCGAGGGGGAGCGCCGTCAGGCCGAGGCGCTCGCCCGCGCGCTGGGGGGGCGGCACCGGTTTATCGTGTCCGAGGAACTGGACCTGCCGGCGTTTTCCAAGAACCCGCCGGACCGGTGCTACTTCTGCAAGAAGGAGTTGTTCTCCAAATTGTGGGAGGTGGCGCGCCAGGAAGGACTGGCCCACGTGGTGGACGGCACCAACGCGGACGACCGCGGCGACCACCGGCCCGGTCGAAGGGCGGCCCGGGAGCTCGGGGTCCGAAGCCCGCTGGAGGAGATCGGGTTGACCAAGGACGAAATCCGGGAACTGTCCCGACGGATGGGGCTTCCCACGTGGGACAAGCCGGCCATGGCGTGCCTGTCGTCCCGTTTCCCCTACGGGACCCCCATCACCCGGGAGAACGTGGCCCGGGTGGGCCGGGCCGAGGAGGCGCTGCGCGGCTTGGGCCTGCGGGTGCTCCGCCTGCGCCACCACGGGGACGTGGCACGCCTCGAGGTGGGGCCCGAGGAGTTCGGCCGGGTCACCGGGGAACTGCGGGCCGAGGTGGTGCGGATCGTGCGCGCCGCCGGGTACGGCTACGTGGCCGTGGACCTGGAGGGCTACAGGGCCGGTTCCTTGAACGAGGTCCTTCCCGACGGTCTGCGGGAGGCCGGAGGATGACCCGGGAGTCGCTGCGGGCCCTCCTCCAGGGCGTGGCCCGGGGGGGCATCCACCCGGAAGAAGCACTGGCCCGCCTCGAGACCCTTCCCTTCGAGGACCTCGGGTTCGCCAAGCTCGACCACCACCGGGCGTTGCGGCGCGGGTTGCCCGAGGTCATTTACGGCGAGGGCAAGACGCCGGACCAGGTGGCCGAGATCTTCGCCCGGATGGCGGAGAAAAACCCGGTGGTGCTCTGCACCCGCGCGGGGCCGGAGACGGCCGATGCGGTTTCGGAAAGGGTGCCGGGCGCACGCTACCACGCCCTGGCGCGCGTCATCGAGTACCGACAGGCCGTTGGGCAGCCCGGGGGCTTGGTGGCGGTGGCAGCGGCGGGCACATCGGATCTTCCCGTGGCCGAGGAGGCCGCGCTGGTGTTGGAGGCCTTCGGGAGCCGGGTCGAACGGATCTACGACGTGGGGGTGGCGGGTATCCACCGGCTTCTGGCCCACGCAGAGACGCTCCGGCGGGCGAACTGCGTGGTGGCCGTGGCGGGCATGGAAGGGGCCTTGCCGTCAGTGATCGCAGGGTTGGTGGACGTCCCCGTGATCGCCGTGCCCACCAGCGTGGGTTACGGAGCCAGTTTCCGGGGCCTGGCAGCGCTCCTGGCCATGCTCAATACCTGTGCCTCAGGAGTGAGCGTGGTGAACATCGACAACGGATTTGGCGCGGCCTATCAGGCCCATCTCATCAACCGGCTGGCCTTGGACGACCGGCCGGACCGCTGAGCGTGGCCCTCCCGTGCTTGCCTGTGCAGCCCCATCTCCGCCTTGCCTCCGAGCACAGGGCGCGTTCCCGGCCACGGTCCATCCGGTCTTCCGGGTAGCGAGAGGGCCTTTACATTTTTGGATCCTCCGGTAAAGTGCCCTTGCCACGTCTCGGGGGACGTTCGTTCACCACGAACCGCTACAGAAGGAGGGCGACATGAGCGACCGGATCGTGCGGGTGAACATGCGGACGTTGGAGGTCCGGGAGGAGCCGGTGCCGGAGAAGTGGGCGGCGTACGGGGGACGGGCGATGACGTCGGCGATCGTGGCCGAGGAGGTGCCGCCCACGTGCACCCCGCTGGGGCCCCAGAACAAGCTGGTGTTCGCTCCGGGGCTGTTGGGGGGGTCGTCGGCGCCGATCTCGGGGCGTTTGTCGGTGGGGGGAAAGAGCCCGCTGACCGGGACGATCAAGGAGTCGAACGCGGGGGGGCAGGCGGCGCAGATCATGGCGCGGCTGGGGATTCGGGCGATCGTGGTGGAGGACAAGCCCGGGGATCCGGACAAGCGGTACGTGCTGGAGGTGCGCAAGGACTCGATCCGGCTGGTCGAGGCGCCCGAGCTCAAGGGGCTGGGGAACTACGACACGGTGGCGAAGCTGGTGGAGCGTTACGGGGACAAGAAGGTGGGGTTCATCACCATCGGCCAGGCGGGGGAAATGGGGTTGACGGCGGCGTCGGTGGCGTGCACGGACCGGGAGCTTCGGCCCACGCGGCACGCGGGCCGGGGGGGGCTGGGCGCGGTGATGGGGTCGAAGGGCCTGAAGGCGGTGTTTTTGGACGACAGCGAGACGAAGATGCGCGAGCCCAAAGACCGGGAGGCCTTTCGGGAGGCTTCGAAGAAGTTCGCCAAGGCATTGAAGGAGCATCCGGTCACGGGCGAAGGTCTTCCCACGTACGGGACGAACGTGCTCCAGAACATCATCAACGAGGCGGGGGCGCTTCCGACACGGAACTTTCGGGAGGGGAGCTTTGAGGGGGCCTCCAAGATCTCGGGGGAGGCCCAGCACGACGTGATCTTGGAGCGCGGGGGGAAGATCGCGCACGGGTGCCATGCGGGTTGCGTGATCCAGTGCTCGCGGATCTACGTGGACAAGGACGGCCACTACAAGACCAAGGGGCCGGAGTACGAGACGATCTGGGCGTTCGGAACGGACTGCTGCATCGACGACCTGGATGCGATCGCCGAGATGGACCGTTTGTGCGACGACATTGGTTTGGACACGATCGAGATGGGGGCGACGATCGCGGTGGCCATGGACGCGGGGGTGGCCAAGTTCGGGGATGCCGAGGCGGCGATCCGACTGCTGAAGGAGGTGGGGGAGGGCACGCCGCTGGGTCGGATCCTGGGCTGTGGCGCGAAGGTGGCGGGGCAATGCTTCGGCCTGGACCACGTGCCGGTGGTCAAGGGACAGGCGATGCCCGCCTACGAGCCGCGGGCGGTGCAGGGGATCGGGGTGACGTACGCCACCTCCACGATGGGCGCGG
The DNA here is from genome assembly GCA_964491375.1 of uncultured Thermodesulfobacteriota bacterium. Lineage (GTDB taxonomy): Bacteria > Desulfobacterota > Deferrisomatia > Deferrisomatales > Deferrisomataceae > CAZBGL01. Next base: position 3,706 of record CAZBGL010000352.1, read on the forward strand.
ACCACACGGCCGGGTATGCGATCGCCACGAATATCTTGAAGGTGGGGGGATACGTGGATCCGCTCAAGCCCGACGGCCAGGTGGATCTGAGCCGGAACCTCCAGATCGCCACTGCGGCGATCGACTCGACGGGTTTGTGTTTGTTCGTGGCGTTTGCGGTGATGGACAAGCCGGAGGCGTTCGAGGCGGTCTACGAGATGATCAACGCGTTTTACGGGCTGAATCTGGGCCCGGACGACGTGACCGAGCTGGGCAAGGCGGTGCTCCGGATGGAGCGGAAGTTCAACGAGGCGGCGGGATTCACGGCGGCGGACGACCGGCTGCCGGACTGGATGCGCACCGAACCCCTGCCGCCGCACAACACGGTGTTCATGGTGCCGGACGAGGAACTGGACCAGGTGTACAACTTCGTGGAATAGGCGGCCGCGTGCCCATCCCGCCAACGGAAAGCGGGGCCCGAGGGCCCCGCTTTTGTGTCCGGTTCGACACCGCTCAGGCGTAGGCCGCCTTCTTGCGCACCGCCTTGCGCCACCCTTCCTCGTAGAACCGGCGCTCCCGCTCGATGGCCCACCGCTTCAGGGCCTCGAAGTGCCCCTTGAGGTCTCCGGCATAGCGCCGTTCAATTTCCTGGCGCTCCCTCACCCTTTGGACGTTGTCCTCCGGGCTGAAGCCCACCCAGGTGACGTAGTCCCCGTCGAACACTTTCTCCGCGGTGACCTCCTCGGGGCTCATGTCCATGCGGGGGGCGTAGGCCCTCAGGATGTCCGGGTCGAGTTCCAGCACCCATCCGTTGTCCTCGACCATGCTGACCGGATCGAGCTCCACCGTGGCGCTGCACTCCGGGCAGTACACGGCCCGCACTGCGGCTTCGTCCAACACCATCTTGCCGAAGAACAACTCGGCCGTCTTCTGGCCGCACACGCACGGTTTTCGGTAACTCTGGCACATGGTAGATCCTCCTTCCGGATTCGTTCTACGAAAAGATAACCGAGTGAGTCTGTTTTGGCAAGGGCAAAATACCTTGGCGCGTGCCTTCGCTTCACGATACCTTACCCCCGGATTGTGTCCCGGCAAGCTCTGGGGGCCCTGCCGGCCTTGGTAATACCGCCAGGGGCCTGTTTTCGCTCGGGGCCACGGCCTCGGTGGGGGTGCTCGGAAGCCATCGTGCCGCTCGCGTGCACGAACGGCGGGCCCGGGAGGCGGCAGCCGCCTGGCGTTCCGGCCCCTTCGCAGCCCCGGGCCCC